>NZ_JBQRUW010000037.1:0-204217 GCF_052663305.1 Streptomyces cyslabdanicus | reverse complement strand
CCTGCGACGCTGTCGCACGATCGAGGGGCGGCCTGCCGAAGGCCACCCCTGACCACTCCGCGGCCCGCTACACTCCAGCCGCCCAGCGAAACCCCAGGCCAGACAGCAAAATCCTGCTGGAGTACTAGGGCGCGTATCGAGTCGTGATCAACGGGTGGTCCGGGTGAGGTCTTTGATCCAGATCACCGAAGCGCGCAAATGGAGGCTGGCGAGTAGCTCTCCGGGGACTTGTCGTACCGTGGCGTTGCCTCGCCATGCCTTCAGCTGGTTGATCAGCCGTTCGACGGTGTTCGGCTCCTTGTACAGATCTGCGTTGTGACTGATGGGTCGGCCGCCCTTGTGGCCCTTCTCCTTCCGGTTGGCAGAAGGAGAATCCGCAGATTGATCACGCCTTGGTACATGCCCCGGCTCGGGTCTATAGCCAGTGGTCGTACCAGGCGCGGATTCGCCGAAGGGCGTCGAGTTGGTGGGCGCGCTCGGCGAGCCCGTGGCCCTCGCGAGGATAGACGACAAACTCGTGCTCGACCCCGAAGTGGCGCAGGGCACGATGGAAGTGGATCGCCTGGCCGAGCGGAACATTGGTGTCCTCTTCGCCGTGCAGGATCAGCACCGGGGTGCGGATCCTGGAGGCGTAGGAGATTGGACTGTGCCGGTCGTGGACGTGTGGTCCCGGGTACTCCCATCCGGTGCTGCCGCCGAGCGCCGCGTCGAGGATTCCCCAGTCGCCCGTCCCGGCCTGCATGCCCCAGTCGCTGATGCCCGCACCCATCATGGCGGCCTTGAACCTGTCCGTACGGCCTATCGCCCAGGCCGCGATAAAGCCCCCGTGGCTCCATCCGGAGATTCCCAGACGCTCGGGGTCGGCGACTCCCTGTGCCACCAGCAGGTCGACTCCGCTGAGAATGTCGGTCCACTCATCGCCGCCGACCGCGCCCGCGACCATGGCGGCAAACTCGTGGCCGTGCCCCGAGCCGCCTCGGGGGTTGGGCAAGAAGACCGCGTACCCGGCGGTCGCCAGCCACTGACCGCAATCGACCGCATTGAGGGCGAATTCGTCGGCGTAGCGGGAGTAAGGGCCACCATGGACCAGGGTGACGAGCGGAAACGGACCGTTGTCCCGAGTCCGGCCGGCCGGCAGGATCAGCAGGCCGTCCAACTGGATTCCGTCGGCAGCCTGGTAGCCGAGGCGCTCCTGGACCCCCCAGCGGATCCTGCGCAGTTCTGGCCTGGTGTCGCTGAGCCGGACCAGCGGCCCGCCCGTGGGTCCCGCGTGGACGTTCTTGGGCTCGTACGCCGTGCTCGCCAGCAGGGCGACGGTTTCCCCGGAGCGACTCGCGGTGAGCCCGGCGAGCATGCCGGGGGCGGAGGACAACTGATGGAACCGCAGGGACTCCGGGTGGAGCTCGTACAGCGCGGTATCCAGCCCGTCGGCGAACAGCGCAAGTGGGGGCCCGTCCGCGACCTGCACCAGCTCGGTCGGGCTGACGGACATGCCGGCGGTGAGGTTGCGGTGTTCGACGGCCGGGCCGTTCGCCGGAGGGACGGTGTCGATCACGGCGAGCCCGCCGACCAGATGCGCAGGGGTCACTGCCAGGTGGGCCAGATGCCAGACACCGTTGTCGTTCCACCAGGCCGGGGACTGAGCCTCGATCCCGACCGGCCCCAGGTCGTGGACGCCTGCCGAGTCCGGGTCGACCACATGCAGTCGTGCCGTCACGACGCCGGGGTCGAGCTCAGGGGTGGACCAGCTCAGCACGGCCAGTGGTCCGCCGTCCGGACGCTGGGCCAGCTCGACCACATGCCGGTCACCGAGGCCGTCCACGGTGCGGAGCACGCCGGTCTCCAGGTCGAGCAGGCGCAGCCGGGTGGGGGGAAGGTGCCGGCCCCAGACCTTGGCGTCGTCACGCTCGGCTTCCCGGCGTTCGTCCTCGGCGGTGGGTTCGTCCTCGGCGAGCAGAGCGACAGTGCGGCCGTCGAAGAGCGGGCAGTAGTCGGAGATGCCGCCGCGCCAACTGGTCAAGGCCTCGGCCTTGGCGATGTCCTCGCTGCCATCCAGACGGATCCACTGGAGTTGGGCGGTGCCCTGCTCCTCGCGGTCGGAGGTGAAGAAGAGAGAGGCCGAGTCCGGCGCCCACTTCGGGGCGAGGTCGCGGGCCGTGCCGTCGGTGAGCCTGCGCGGGGATGTGCTGCCGTCGGCTGCGGTGACCCAGATGGACCCGTGCGGACGACCGTCCCTTCCGCCGTTCGCGACCACTCCGTGGGCGACCAGGCGGCCATCCGGCGAGATGGCCGGTGCCACGGGGGCGGCAACGTCCACCACCAGTTCGGCGGTGAGCTGGTCGGTCGGTTCGGGAGTCGGCTGCGGCATGCAGACTGCCTTTCGCTTGTCAGTACGGCAAGCGGACATCCTGTCGCACTATCGGGTCGGCGTCAGTCGGAATTCGGAGAACGGGCCGCATGCGAACCTGCCCCGGACGCCCTGCCACAGCCCATGGCACAGAGCGGACATGCACTGGTGGAAAGGGGCTCACTGACACCGACCCAAGGGCCGGTGAGGGCGCAGGCCCTGTGGATGCCTCGCCGTGGGGGCTGTATGGGGCCCTGGTGGGCGTCGCGGGTGTGGTTGGGGGCGTGGCGCCTCCGGGGCTGCCCGGGGTGGAGGGCGTCTGCGGTGAGGTGACGGTCTCGATGGAGGAGCGGAACGTGGAGTATCTGCGGGGCGTCCGGGAGAAGGAAGTAGAGGGGGCGGGCCTCTGGGTGGCGTCATTTCCCATGCCTCTCCCAGATGATCTACTGTCCGACGCTCCGCCGCTGTTCAGCGGCCTACCCGTCCTGGAGTATCAATGATCGTCTGGATCAACGGCGCTTTCGGTGCGGGGAAGACGACCACCGCGCGGGAACTGATCGAGCTGATCCCGAACAGTACGCTCTTCGACCCCGAGGTCATCGGCGGTGCGCTGACGTATCTGCTGCCGCCCAAACACCTCGCCGAGGTCGGCGACCACCAGGATCTGCCGATCTGGCGGCGGATGGTGATCGACACGGCGGCCGCGATGCTCGCCGAGCTGGGCGGAACCCTCGTGGTGCCCATGACCCTGCTGCGCCAGGAGTACCGCGACGAGATCTTCGGGGGGCTCGCCGCCCGCCGTATCCCCGTGCGGCACGTCCTCCTGGCCCCGGCCGAAACGATCCTGCGGGAGCGGATAGCCCGTCGGGAGGTCCCGCCCGACCTGCCCGACGGCGAGATGCGCGTCCGCCAGTGGTCCTACGACCACATCGAGCCCTACCGGACCGCCCTGGCCTCCTGGCTCACCGCCGACGCGTACCCGGTCGACACCAGCGCCCTCACCCCGCGGGAGACGGCCGTCCGCATCGCCGAGGCCGTCGGCAGCGGTGCCGTGCCCGTCTGCGACATCGTGCAGACCCCGGAGCCCACGGCCGAGACCGTCGCCTCCGGAGTGCTCCTGTTCGACGAACGGGACCGTGTGCTGCTCGTCGACCCTACCTACAAGCCCGGCTGGGAGTTCCCCGGCGGCGTCGTCGAACCCGGTGAGGCCCCGGCCCGCGCGGGTATCCGCGAGGTCGCCGAGGAGACGGGGGTACGGCTGGACGAGGTGCCCCGGCTGCTGGTCGTCGACTGGGAGCCGCCCGTACCCCCCGCCTTCGGCGGTCTGCGCTTCCTCTTCGACGGCGGCCGGCTGGACTCCGCGGCGGCCCGGCGCCTGCTGCTGCCCGGCCCGGAGCTGCGCGACTGCCGCTTCGTCACCGAGCAGGAGGCCGCCGACCTGCTCCCACCCGTCCGCTACGCCCGCCTGTGCCGGGCGCTACGGGCCCGCGAGCGCGGCGCGGCGGTGTACCTGGAGGCGGGAGCCCCGGTCGGCTGACCCGTCCTCGCCGAGTGCGGCTCGCCGTCTCGTGTGCAGGGCGTCCCGGGCAGGGGCGCCGCCGTCGTCGCCCCAGGTCGGCCACCCCGTACCCGTCCACCGCTTCGGGCAGGGCCCCCGCAGCTCAGCGAGGGCCCTGTACGGGGCGCGGGTTGCTCAGCCCGCCGCGTAGTTGCGCAGGAACAGGGCCTCCGTGACCGACAGGCGCTCCAGTTCCTCGGGGGAGACGCTCTCGTTCAGGGCGTGGATCTGCGCCTCCGGCTCGCTCAG
This sequence comes from Streptomyces cyslabdanicus, assembly GCF_052663305.1. Lineage (NCBI taxonomy): Bacteria > Bacillati > Actinomycetota > Actinomycetes > Kitasatosporales > Streptomycetaceae > Streptomyces > Streptomyces cyslabdanicus. The sequence continues at coordinate 200,063 of NZ_JBQRUW010000037.1, read as the reverse complement.
GCCGATCAGCAGGATCTCGGCCTGCGGGTAGAGCGCGGCGAGGGTGTTGCACAGCGGGATGGAGCCGCCCTGACCGGCGTACTGCATGTCCTCGCCGGGGTAGGCGACCGCCATCGCGTCGGCCATCGCCCGGTAGGCCGGGCTGGTGGTGTCGGCGCGGAAGGCCTGGCCCTGGCCGATCTGCTCGGTGCGCACCCGGGCGCCCCACGGCGTACGGGCCTCCAGGTGGGCCTGGAGCAGCTTGGTCGCCTCGCCCGCGTCGACGCCCGGCGGCACCCGCAGGCTGACCAGGGCGCGGGCGCCGGCCTGCACCGACGGGGTGGCGCCGACGACCGGCGGGCAGTCGATGCCGAGCACGGTGACGGCCGGACGGGCCCAGATGCGGTCGGCCACCGTGCCGGAGCCGATCAGCTCCACGCCGTCCAGTACCTTGGCGTCCGTGCGGAACTGCTCCTCCTCGTAGGCCAGGCCGTCCCAGACGGAGTCGCCGGCCAGCCCGTCGACGGTCGTCGAGCCGTCCTCGGCGCGCAGCGAGTCCAGCACACGGATCAGCGCGGCCAGCGCGTCCGGGGCGGCACCGCCGAACTGGCCGGAGTGCAGGTTGCCTTCGAGCGTGTCGACCTGGATCCGGATCAGGGTCATGCCGCGCAGGGTGCTGGTGACGGTCGGCAGCCCGACCCGGAAGTTGCCGGTGTCACCGATCACGATGGTGTCGGCCGCCAGCAGTTCGGGGTGCTCCTCGGCGTAGCGCTCCAGGCCGCCGGTGCCCTGCTCCTCGGAGCCCTCGACGATCACCTTGACGTTGACCGGTACGCCGCCGTCGGCCTTCAGGGCACGCAGGGCGAGCAGGTGCATGATGACGCCGCCCTTGCAGTCGGCGGCACCGCGCCCGTACCAGCGGCCGTCACGCTCGGTCAGCTCGAAGGGCGGGCTGGTCCAGCCGGCCTCGTCCAGCGGCGGCTGAACGTCGTAGTGGGCGTAGAGCAGGACCGTCTTCGCGCCCTGCGGCCCGGGCAGGTAGCCGTACACCGACTGGGTGCCGTCCGGGGTGTCGAGCAGCGCCACGTCCGTGAAGCCCTCGGCGCGCAGCGCGTCGGCGATCCAGTTCGCGGCGCCCTCGCTCTCGCTCTTCGGGAACTGGTCGAAGTCCGCCACCGACTGGAAGGCCACCAGCTGCGCGAGTTCCGCGCGCGCCCCGGGCATGAGGGAGGCGACGGTCACGGCGACCGGATTCGACGACATGGGCACGCTCCTTGTAGGTGCGACGGCGCACTCGTGGGTACCCGGGGGGATACTTCCGAGCGCTTCTGTATTCCGGATGATCGTGTCAGCGTAGACGCGACCCCGTGCACGGGGCACGTACGCTGCTGATCCTCCCACAGCGGCCCACTGCCGAGGCGGCCGTAGGATGCGGGAGACAGCAGCGGCAGGCGGCTTGATCGGGAGCGGTAGACCATCGTGAGCAGCGAGAACTCTTCGGCGGACGACGTGCGGCGGGTGTGGGACGTCGTCGTGGTGGGCGCGGGACCCGCGGGGGCCTCGGCCGCCTACGCGGCGGCGGTCGCGGGGCGGCGCGTGCTGTTGCTGGAGAAGGCGGAGCTGCCCCGCTACAAGACGTGCGGCGGCGGGATCATCGGCCCCTCGCGCGACTCGCTGCCGCCCGGCTTCGAGCTCCCGCTGAAGGACCGTGTGCACGCGGTGACCTTCTCGCACAACGGCCGCTTCACCCGGACCCGCCGCTCCAGGCAGACGCTGTTCGGACTGATCAACCGGCCCGAGTTCGACCAGCAGTTGGTCGAGCACGCGCAGAAGGCGGGCGCCGAACTGCGGACCGGCGCCGCGGTCTCGAGGGTCGAGCAACACGGTTCGGCGGTCCCGGACCGGCGTACGGTCGCCGTGGTGCTCCAGGGCGGTGAGACGGTGCTCGCCCGCGCGGTGGTCGGCGCCGACGGCAGCGCCAGCCGCATAGGAGCCCATGTCGGGGTGAAGATGGACCAGGTGGACCTCGGCCTGGAGGCGGAGATCCCGGTGCCCGAGACCGTCGCCGAGGACTGGCGCGGGCGGGTGCTCATCGACTGGGGCCCGATGCCGGGCAGTTACGGCTGGGTCTTCCCCAAGGCGGACACGCTGACCGTCGGGGTGATCTCGGCGCGCGGCGAAGGCGCCGCCACCAAGCGGTACTTGGAGGATTTCATCGCCCGGCTGGGCCTGGCCGGCTTCGAACCGAGCATCTCCTCCGGCCATCTGACGCGCTGTCGCGCGGAGGACTCGCCGCTCTCGCGCGGACGGGTGCTGGTGTGCGGGGACGCGGCCGGACTCCTGGAGCCGTGGACGCGTGAGGGCATCTCCTTCGCGCTCAGGTCCGGGCGGCTGGCGGGGGAGTGGGCGGTGCGCGTCGCCGAGGCGCACGACGCGGTGGACGCCCGGCGCCAGGCCCTGAACTACGCGTTCGCGATCAAGGCGGGACTGGGCGTGGAGATGGCCGTCGGCAAGCGGATGCTCTCGGTGTTCTCGCGTCGGCCGGGGGTCTTCCACGCCGTCCTGACCGGCTTCCGGCCCGCCTGGAAGGCGTTCAAGGACATCACCCGGGGTGCGACCTCGCTCGGTGAGCTCGTCCGCACCCACCCCATGGCCCACCGCGCCCTGACCGCGCTGGACCGGCGGCCGACCCCGCCCCCGGCCGAGGACCCGGTCAGCTCGTGACCGTGATGCGGAAGATGGGGTGGTCGGGGGCGATACGGCGCAGCTCGGCATCGGAGGAGCCGGGGCCGACGCCGTTGAAGAAGACCCCCACCTCGGCCTTCCACCGCGCGAGGTAGGCGCGCAGGAGCGGTGCCTTGTCGTCGTCGGCGACCTCGGTGGCGGTGAAGGTGTCCACCCGCTTGCCCAGGTGGAGTTCGCCGCCGCCCGCCGCCCGCATGTTGTGCGTCCACTGGACATGACCGCGCGGGGCGACCAGGTACTGCTGTCCGTCGACGGTCAGCAGGTTCACGGGGGTGGTCCGCCACTGCCCGCTCTTACGGCCACGGACCGCCAGGACGCGGGAGCCCCAGACGCTGATGCCGCGGCGGGTCATCCAGGCCACGGCGCGGTTGAAGACGTTGACGGTGAACCAGCCGGGCTTCTGCACGTGTGTGGACATGACTTCCTCCGTGACCTGCTCTGGAAGCAGAAAGTGTGAGCACTGCTCTCGCTCGTCATCAGTGTGGGGCAGATCGATGATCCAGAGCAAGAGCGGCGCTCTCTTTTGTGTTCACCGCTCCGGAAAAGTGAAAGACTCGTTCTCATGAGCACCACACGAGGCGCCCGTGCCCGGGCCAGGACGGAGATCACCGCGGCGATCAAGGACGAGGCCCGCAGGCAGCTCGCGGCCGAGGGTGCCGCGAAACTCTCGCTGCGGGCCGTGGCCCGCGCACTCGGCATGGTCTCCTCCGCCCTGTACCGGTACTTCCCGAGTCGTGACGACCTGCTGACCGCGCTCATCATCGACGCCTACGACTCCGTGGGCGAGGCCGCGGAGGCCGCGAACGCGGACGCGTCCGGCGCCGAGCCCCTGGCGCGCTGGACCGCCGTGTGCGAGGCGGTGCGCGCCTGGGCGCTCGTCCACCCGCACGAGTACGCCCTCATCTACGGCTCCCCCGTGCCCGGCTACACCGCCCCGATGACGACCGTCCCGGCCGCGGCCCGCGTCGCTCTGGTCCTCATCGGCATCGTGCGCGACGCCCACGAGCGGTACGGGCTGACCGTGCCGCCGCTTGCCGCCGAGGTGCGCGGCGAGGCCGAGCGGATCACCGCGGACCTGGCGCCCGGACTGCCGCCCGAGGCGGGGGCCGCGCTCGTCGCCGCGTGGGCGCAGCTCTTCGGGCTGGTCGGATTCGAGCTGTTCGGGCAGTTCAACCGGGTGGTGGAGGACCGCGAGCCGTTCTTCAGGCACACGGTGGTGCAGCTCGCGCGCGGGATCGGCCTGCGGGGCTGACCGCCGCCGTGACCGGCCGCGCGCCCGCTTACTCGCGCACCCGCGAGGCCGTGTACTCCCCGGGGAGTACACGTGATCACCTCGCCCGGCTGACGCCCCCGGCGGCGACGGGCGTCTAGCGTGGCGGTCATGACGGAGCAGCGCGTACGCCGGGGCGGCCCGCCGCAGTGGTGGCGGCACGGCCCTGCGTGGTGGCACCGCGCCGACGAGGAGGAGGCGCGCGGCCGCCGCTGGCCCTGGCTCTCCACCGCGCTGTTCACCGCCTTCGTGCTCGTCGGCACGCACTTCTCGGCCCGCAACCAGCACGGCCACCGGGAGCCCCTGGACGCTTTCGGGTTCGCGCTGCTGCTCGTGACCCTGGGACTGCTGCTGTGGCGCAAGCGGTATCCGGCGTTCGTGGCGTTCGGCACGGCGGCGACCACCCTCGCCTACTACGCCGCCGGGTACCCGTACGGCCCCGTCTTCCTGGCCGTCGCCGTCAGCTGCTTCAGCGCCGTCGTCGCCGGGCACCGCAGGGCCGCGTGGGCGTCGGTGGGCATGCTGTGGGCCGGGCACGTGTTGATCGCGCTGTGGCTGTACCGCTGGCTGCCGCCCCCCGGGAACACCGCTGCCTCCTGGGGGCAGGAACTGGCCATCGCCACCTGGGTGGTGGCCTTCGTCGCGGTCTCGGAGCTGGCCCGCGTCCGCCGCGAGCAGTGGGCCAAGGAACGTGCCGAGCGTGCCCAGGCCGCCCGGCGCCGGGCCGACGAGGAACGGCTGCGGATCGCCCGGGAACTGCACGACGTGCTCGCCCACAGCATCTCCGTCATCAACGTCCAGGCGGGCGTCGGCCTCGCCCTGCTGGACACCGACCCGGAGCAGGCGCGCACGGCGCTGACCACCATCAAGGCCGCCAGCAAGGAGGCGCTGGGGGAGGTGCGCCAGGTGCTCGACACCCTGCGCACCCCGGGCGACGCCCCGCGCGCCCCCGCGCCCGGCCTCGGCCGGCTGCCCGAGCTGGTGGACCAGGCGGCGACGGCCGGCCTCACCGTCGAGGTGCAGGGGGCACCGCCCCGCCTTCCGCCCGGCACGGACCTCGCCGCCTTCCGCATCGTCCAGGAGGCCCTCACCAACGTCGTACGCCACTCGGGCTCACGGCACGCGCGTGTCCGCCTCGACCACGACCGTCGCGCGCTGCGGCTGCGCGTCGACGACGACGGGCCCGCGACCGGGGCGGACGCCGGCGGCAGCGGCAACGGCCTGGCCGGGATGCGGGAGCGCGCCGCCGCGCTCGGTGGCACCATCGACGCGGGCGCGCGCCCCGACGGCGGCTGGCGGGTGCTCGCCGTGCTGCCCCTGACGACCGAGGAGGAGAACCGGTGATCCGGGTACTGCTGGCCGACGACCAGTCGCTGGTACGGGCCGGCTTCAAGGCGCTGCTCGACGCCCAGCCGGACATCGAGGTCGCGGGGGAGGCCGCGGACGGGGAGGAGGCCCTGCGCAAGGTGCGCGACCTGAGTCCCGACGTGGTGCTCATGGACATCCGCATGCCGCTGCTCGACGGACTGGCAGCGACCCGCCGCATCACCGGCGAGCCACGTCTCGAGGACGTCAAGGTGGTCATGCTCACCACCTTCGAACTCGACGAGTACGTCTTCGAGGCGATCCGCTCGGGCGCCTCCGGTTTCCTGGTCAAGGACACCGAGCCCGACGAGCTCCTGCGTGCGGTACGGGCGGTGGTCAGCGGCGACGCCCTGCTGTCCCCCGGCGTGACGCGCCGCCTGATCGCCGAGTTCGCCGCCCGCTCCAAGGAGCCGGCGGCCGCCGACGCCCTCGCGCAGCTCACCGAACGCGAACGCGAGGTGATGGCCCTGGTCGGGATCGGCCTGTCCAACGAGGAGATCGCCCGCCGCCTGGTCGTCAGCCCCCTCACCGCCAAGACCCACGTCAGCCGCACCATGGTGAAACTCGGCGCCCGCGACCGCGCCCAACTGGTCGTCCTGGCCTACGAATCGGGCCTGGTACGCCCGGGCTGGCTGGGCTGAGCACCCGGGCGTGGCAGCCGCGCCGCGGCTCGTCGCCGCCGTCCACGGAGCGGGCCGTGCCGAGCACGTTCGGAGTGCCACCGCGCGGCCTCGGCGTCGTGGCGGTGGACCGGCGGTGGACCGCCCTCTCACCCCGCCGTCGGGCGGGGATTCTGCCGGCCGCGGCACGGCCCGGGGAGGGCCGTCCTCGCCGCCCTCGGCACCGGACCGGCGTAGGCCGCGTTGCGCTACTCCATTCGGCGGGTTGGGCTGGAAGGTGACTCATTGCCCACGTTCCGGACGGCGATCATGACGATGTCCCCCTTCGGCGCCTCCTTCGGCGGCCCGGACCCGTTCTCCGAGATCCTCAACCGCTTCTTCGGCATGACGCCGGGCGCGGCGCCCCCGCAGGTGCAGCGGGTACCGATCGGACGGTTGCTGACCGACTCCGCACGGGAGCTGATCAACCAGGCCACCGGTCGGGCCGCCGAGGACGGCAGCTCCGACCTGGACACCGAGCACCTGCTCTGGGCGTGCACCCAGGTGGAGCCGGCCCGCGGCCTGCTCGTCCAGGCCGGAGCCGACCCGGACCGGCTCGGCGCGGCTCTCGCCGAGGCGCTGCCCGGCGAGAGCGGCACCCCCTCCGCGCAGCCCGGCCTGACCCCGGCCGCCAAGCGCGTGCTGCTGCGCGCCTACGAGCACTCCCGGGCGGCCGGAGTGTCGTACATCGGCCCCGAGCACATCCTCGGCGCGCTCCTCGACACCCCGGGCGCCGCCGCGGCGCGCGTCCTGAGCGCCCACGGCATCGAGGCGGACCAGCTGCGCCGCAGCGCCGACACGGCCTCCCGCCCCGACACCGCGCCGGGTGGGGCCGAGCCCCCGAGCGACACCCCGACCCTGGACCAGTACGGGCGCGACCTGACCGCGGACGCCCGTGCCGCGAAGCTGGACCCGGTGGTGGGGCGGGCCACCGAGATCGAGCAGACCGTCGAGGTCCTCTCCCGCCGCACCAAGAACAACCCCGTCCTGATCGGCGAGCCGGGCGTCGGCAAGACCGCGATCGTCGAGGGACTGGCCCAGCGGATCGTCAACGGGGACGTGCCGAAGACCCTGGAGAACAAGCGGGTGATCGCCCTGGACCTCACCGGACTGGTGGCGGGCGCCCAGTACCGGGGCCAGTTCGAGGAGCGGCTGAAGAACGTCATTGACGAGGTCAAGGCGGCCTCCGAGTCGACGATCCTGTTCCTGGACGAACTGCACACCGTCGTCGGCGCGGGCGCCACCGGCGAGGGCTCCATGGACGCGGGCAACGTCCTCAAACCGGCCCTCGCCCGCGGGGAGCTGCACGTCGTCGGAGCCACCACCCTCGACGAGTACCGGCGGTACGTGGAGAAGGACGCCGCCCTGGAGCGCCGCTTCCAGCCGGTCATGGTGCCCGAGCCGAGCGTCGAGGAGACCGTGCAGATCCTGGAGGGGCTGCGCGACTCCTACGAGGCCCACCACCAGGTCCGCTACAGCGACGACGCCCTCGCCGCCGCGGCGGAACTGTCGGACCGCTACGTCACCGACCGGTTCCTGCCCGACAAGGCCATCGACCTGCTCGACCAGGCCGGCGCCCGGGTGCGCCTGCGGTCCCTGGGCCGGTCCACCGAGGTCGTCGAGCGTGAGGACCGGCTGGCCAAGCTGCGCCGCGAGAAGGACCAGGCCGTCGCCGCGGAGGACTTCGAACGGGCCTCCGAGCTCAAGGACCGGATTGCCGAGGTGGAGACGGAACTGGAGGGGCTCGCCGAACGCCGCGAGGGCGTGCTCGAGGTGACCGTCGACGACATCGCCGACGTGTTGTCCCGGCGCACCGGCATCCCGGTGTCCCAGTTGACCGAGAGCGAGAAGGCGCGGCTGCTGAAGCTGGAGGAGGCGCTGCACTCCCGGGTCGTCGGCCAGGACGAGGCGGTCACCGCGATCGCGCAGGCGGTGCGCCGCAGCCGCGCCGGCATGGGCGACCCGGGCCGGCCCGTGGGCTCCTTCCTGTTCCTCGGCCCCACCGGGGTCGGCAAAACCGAACTGGCCAAGGCGCTGGCCGAGTTGCTGTTCGGGGACGAGAACCGGATGGTCCGCTTCGACATGAGCGAGTTCCAGGAGAAGCACACCGTCTCCCGGCTCGTCGGGGCGCCGCCCGGGTACGTCGGCCACGAGGAGGCCGGCCAGCTCACCGAGAAGGTGCGCCGCCAGCCCTACAGCGTGCTGCTCTTCGACGAGGTGGAGAAGGCCCACCCGGACGTCTTCAACACCCTGCTCCAGGTGCTCGACGACGGCCGGCTCACCGACGCCCAGGGCCGTACCGTCGACTTCCGCAACACCGTGGTCATCATGACCTCCAACATCGGCGCCCAGCGGATCCTCGCCCACCACGGGAACGTCGCCGCCATCAAGGACCAGCTGATGCAGGACCTGCGCGGAAGGTTCCTGCCCGAGTTCCTCAACCGCATCGACGACATCATCATCTTCCACGGCCTGAGCGAGGAGGACCTCAGCCGGATCCTGGACCTGCTGCTCGACCACAGCCGCCGTCGGGTGCGCGCCCAGGGCCTGGAGCTGGAGGTCACCGACGCCGCGAAGAAGCTGCTGGTCGCTCACGGTCACCAGCCCGAGTTCGGGGCCCGCCCGTTGCGCCGCACCATCCAGGCCGAACTCGACAACCGCATCGCCTCCCTGCTGCTGAGCGACTCGGCCGACCCGGGTGACACGATCGTGGCGGACGTCGAGAAGGACGCCCTGGTCTGCCGGGTCGAACACCCGGAGGTCCCCGGCCGGATGACCTGACGAAGCAGGGCGGCCCGGCCGTCGGCGTCCGTCAGGCGAGGGTCACCTCCACCGGCAGCCTCTTGATGCCGTTGACGAAGTTGGAGCGGACCCGGGGCACGTCCCCGGTCAGGCGGATGCCGGCCAGGCGCGGGATCAGCTCCTCGAACATGATCCGGATCTCGGTGCGGGCCAGGAGGTTGCCCAGGCACAGGTGCGGGCTGCCCTTGCCGAAGGTGACGTGGTCGTTGTCCTGCCGGGTGACGTCGAAGTCGTACGGGTTGCCGAAGACCTCCTCGTCGCGGTTGCCGGAGGCGAACCACATGACCACCTTGTCGCCCTCCTTGATCCCCTTGCCGCCGAGTTCGGTGTCGCGGGTGGCGGTGCGGCGGAAGTGGTACACGGGGGAGGCCCAGCGCAGGAACTCCTCGACCGCGGCGGGGATCAGGGAGGGGTCCTCCTGGAGGCGGGCCAGCTGCTCGGGGTGCTGGAGCAGGGCCAGCATGGTGTGGCTGATGGTGTGACGGGTCGTCTCGTTGCCCGCCACCACCAGGAGCAGGAAGTAGTTGTCGAAGTCCTGCGCCGAGAGCGGGACGCCGTCCCGCGGGGTGCCGTTGACCAGCTGGGAGACGAGGTCGGTGCCGTCGCCGCCGCGCCGCTGCCGGGCCAGCTCCCGGCCGTAGGCGAAGACCTCCAGGGACGCGGGGGAGCGGAAGGGCAGGTCGCGGTACTTCTCGCTCTCCTCGCTGTGCAGGAGCACGTCGGCGTAGTCCGGGTCGGTGTTGCCGATGATGCGGTTGCCCCAGTCGATGAGCTGCTGGTTGTCCTCCGGGGGCACGTCGAGCAGCCGGGCCAGCACGTTGATGGGGAAGTCGGCGGAGACCTCCTTGACGAAGTCGAAGGCGCCCTTGGCCAGGGCCGCGTCCAGGGTGGTCGCGGTCAGGCCGCGCAGGAAGTCGCCGTAGCTGTTGATCACGTTCGCGCCGAACTGGCGCTGGATCAGGCTGCGCAGCGCGCGGTGGCGGACCCCGTCGAGTTCGAGGATGGAGGCGCGCTTCTTGATCTGGTCGTCGTCGACCTCCTCGAGGTTGACGAACCGGGTGGAGGTGAAGGTCTCGGCGTCGCGGTCGACGCGGGCGATGTCCGCGTGCCGGGTCACGCTCCAGAAGCCGGAGTTGGGCGCCTCCTCGGGCTGCCAGTGCACCGGGTCCTCGTGCCGCAGGGTGTGGAACATGCGCCAGGGGGTGACGCCGTCGCTGAAGTTGTCCAGGTCGGCGAGGTTCACGTCGGCCAGCGGCAGCGGCTCGCGGACGGCGTCGGACAGGATCGGGATGGTCATGGGTGGTGTCTCCTCGGCGTCACGGGGCTCGGTGCCGGCGGGCGCGGTGTCGAAGGGCGGCGGCCGGTGCCCTGGGCGGGGCGGACTGGGTCGGAGGTGGTGGGCGGGCGTGTTCGGACGCAGTCAGGCGCGCTCAGGCGCGGTCAGAGGTGGTAGGCGTACTCGGTGAACTCCCAGTCGGTGACGTGCCGCCCGAAGCGTTCGACCTCGTCGCGCTTGTAGGTGAGGTAGGAGGCGGTGAAGTCCTTGCCGAGCACGTCGGCCAGCGCGGTGTCCGCCTCCAGGGCGTCCAGCGCGGCGGACAGGGTGGCCGGGAGCAGGGCGGACCGCTCGGTGTCGTAGCCGTATCCGTCCAGCGGGGCGGGCGGTTCCTCGCCGGCCAGGACGCCGAGCAGGGCGGCGGCCAGGGTCCCGGCGATGAGCAGGTAGGGGTTGGCGCCGGCGTCGCCCAGGCGCAGTTCGAGGCGGGAGCCGGCGCCCCGCTCGGGCGGGATGCGGACCATGGCGCTGCGGTTGTCCAGGCCCCAGTCGATCAGCCACGGTGCGAGGGTGTCCGGGCCGAAGCGCTTGTAGGAGTTGACCGTCGGATTGGCCAGCGCGGCGAGCGCGGGGGCGTGCGCGAGGACGCCGGCGACGGCGTGCCGGGCGGTCGCGGACAGGCCGTAGGGCGCCGCCGGGTCGTCGAAGGCGTTGCCGCCGTCGTCGTCCTCGCAGGACAGGTGCAGGTGGAAGCCGGAGCCTCCTGCGTCGTTGAACGGCTTGGCCATGAAGGTGGCCAGGCGTCCCTCCTTGCGGGCGAGTTCCTTGACCGCCGACTTGAAGCGGAAGGCCCGGTCGGCGGCCGACAGCGCCTCCGAGTGGACCAGGTTGATCTCGAACTGGCCCCCGTCGAACTCGTGGTTCCCGCTGCTCACGCCGAGGTCGGCGGCGCGCAGCAGGCGCAGGGTGCGCAGCAGGTGGTTGTCGTCGTCGGCGCGCAGGCCCGCGGTGTAGACGACGCCCCGGGCGTCGCTGTAGCGGCGCCAGCCGCGCGGGGAGCCGGGCGCGGGCTCGCACAGGAAGTACTCCAGCTCGGGGCCGATCACCGGGTGCAGTCCGTGCTCGCGGCACCGGTCGAGTACGGCGCGGAGCAGGTCGCGGGGCGACTCGGGGGCGGGCAGCCCGGTGGCCGGGTCGGTGACGTCGCCCAGACAGCTCGCCACACCCGGTTCCCAGGGCAGGGACACGAGGGTGTCGAGATCCGGTGTCACGCAGATGTCGGGCAGTCCCGCGTCCAGGCCGCCGGCGACCGGGACGACATCGCCCTGTGGGCTGGTGTGGTAGACGGCGCGGCAGAAGGCCAGGCCGTGGTCGCAGGCCGAGGGAAGGTGCTCCAGCAGGACGTCCCGGGCGCGGTCGGTGCCGATGAGGTCGGGGTAGGTCACCCGGACCACGTCGACGCCCTCGGCGGCGAGCCGGTCCTGGTGCCGGCGGACGGATGGGGAGTCGGTTGCGCTCACCGGTGTCTCCTCTGGGGAATGTGGGGCGCTTCCCAGGCCGGAGCGGGCGCTGGGAGAAGGGTGGGAAGAGGGCGGCGCCGCACTGCGGGTAGGAGCAGGGGCCGCTCGATGTTTGAGGCCAAACGGTATGGATCCCGTCACCTCGCCGCAAGAGGTTGGTCGCAAAAATTTATCCATCCGGATAGCTCTTGACCAGGGTCCGTCCGGTTCCTATGTTGTTTGACGCCAAACGAGTCCGGGGTGCGGTGTCACCCACCCCGTTGGCCGGGGCCCGGCCGTATCCGGTCCGGGCCCCTTTTCCTTCCAGTCCCGCGCCCCAGCCCCGCGCCCGACGCCCTCAGCACCAGGAGGACCGGCCATGAAGGTCGTCGTCGACATGAACAAGTGCCAGGACCACGGTCAGTGTGTCTTCGCCGCGCCTGACGTCTTCAGCTTCGACGACGCCGGACGTCTGGCCTACGTCAGCGACCCCGACGACGAGCTCCGCGAGGAGGTCGAGGAGGCCGCCGACGTGTGCCCGCTCCAGGCCATCCGGATCGAGGACTGAGCCGTGAGCGCACCCGTCGTCGTGGCCGGCGCCTCCATGGCCGGCCTGCGCGCCGCCGAGCAGCTCCGGGCCGCCGGATACCTCGGCCCGATCACCCTGGTCGGCGAGGAACCGCACATGCCCTACAACCGGCCGCCGCTGTCCAAGGAGGTCCTGGCCGGCAAGGCGGCCTTCGAGACGCTGGCCTTCAGACCCCGTGCCGCGGTCGCCGACGCCGAATGGCGCCTGGGCACCAGGATCGTCGCCGCCGACCTCGACCGGCGCCTGGTCGAACTCGACGACGGCGAGCGGCTGTCCTACGCCGGACTCGTCGTCGCCACCGGGATGCGGCCCCGCCGGCTGCGCTGCCCCGGACCCCTCCGCGGACGGCACACCGTCCGTACCGTCACCGACGCCCGTGGGCTGCGCGAGGCCCTGATCCGCCCGGACGCCCGGGTGGTCGTGGTGGGCGCGGGCTTCATCGGCTGCGAGGTCGCCGCCACGGCCGTCGCCCTCGGCGCCGCCGAGGTGACCGTCGTGGACCCGCTGCCCCTGCCCATGGCCGGACCGCTCGGCGAACTGCTCGCCGGGGCCCTGCTGAAACGGCACCAGGAACGCGGAGTGCGCTTCGCGCTCGGCACCGGCGTGGCCGGCTTCGAGGGCACGGACCGGATCACCGGCGTGGAACTCGGCGACGGGACCGTGCTCCCCGCGGACGTCGTGGTGGAGTCGGTCGGATCCGTCGCCAACACCGAGTGGCTCGACGGCAACGACCTCGACCTCACCGACGGCGTACTCACCGACGAGCACCTGCGCGTCGGCTCACGGCCCGAGGTGGTGGCGGTCGGCGACGTCGCCCGCTTCCCCAACGCCCGCTACGACGGCGTACCCCGCCGCGTCGAGCACTGGTCGATCCCCACCGACACCGCCAAGCACGCCGCCCGCGTGCTCGCCGCCCACCTCGGCGGCACCGACGCCGGCCTCGACCCGTTCGCGCCGCTGCCCACCTTCTGGAGCGACCAGCACGACTTCCGCCTGCAGTCCTTCGGGGCGCCCGGGCTCGGCCTCGGCGACGTACGGATCCTGGACGGCGACCCGGAGGGGGACGTGCTCGTCGGCTACCACACCGGCGGCCGCCTGGTCGGCGTCGTCGCCCTCGGCGGCCAGGCCGCGGCGGCCGCCGCCGCCCGCCGCCGCGCGGAACTCCTCAGCCTGCCCGCCCTCACCGCCTAAGGAACGCCTGCCATGACCACCGTCCGCGGATTCTTCCCCCCCAAGACGGCGACGGGCGCCTCGTCGCTGATCCCCTCCCCGCCCTGGCACTACTCCGGCGACCTGCTCACCGTCGAGTACCGCACCGACCCGGCACGCGTGCGCGAACTGCTGCCCGAGCCGCTGGAACTCGCCGACGAGGACCCCGGCGCCGTGGCGCTGATCTGGGCCGACTGGCAGTCCTGCGCCGCCGCGGGAGAGGAACTGCTGGACCCGGTGCGCGCCCAGTACAAGGAGGCCTTCGCCGTCGTCCGCTGCGCGTACAAGGGGCAGACGTACACGCGCTGCGTCCACATCTGGGTCGACAAGGACTTCGCCATCGCCCGCGGGCTGCACCAGGGCTATCCGAAGAAGTTCGGCTCCATCCACCAGACCCGCCCGCACCCCTACGGTCCGGCCCCGCGGATCGAGGCGGGCGCCCGCTTCGGCGCCACGCTCGCCGCCGCCGACCGCCGTATCGCCCAGGCCGTGGTCACCCTGCGCGAGCCGTCCGAGACCAACGGCTTCGTCAACGGCCACCCCATGGCCCACCACCGCTGGCTGCCGTCCATCGAGAAGGGCAAGGGCCTCGCCCTGGACGAGCTGATCGAGTCCGGCGCCGCCTCCTTCGAGGGCGGGCGGCCGTGGGTCGGCGACGCCGATCTGGAGCTCTTCGAGTCGCCCACCGAGGAACTGGCCCGGCTGGAGGTCCGCGAGCCCATCGCCGCGTACTACCGCCAGGTCGGCGTGGTGTGGGACGGCGGCCGCCTGCTCGAGTCCGGCACGTCCGGCGCCGAGTGACGCACCCGCAGACGAAACACCCTGGAGACCGGACATGACCGACACCCACACCACCACCGTCGCCTCGGTCGCCGTCGACACCCGGCACTGGATCGGCGGCGAACGCGTCGCCTCCGCCGAGACCTTCACGGACGTCTCGCCCATCGACGGCGCGGCCCTCGGCGAGATCTCCCGGGGTACGGCGAAGGAGGCCGCCGCCGCCGTGGCCGCCGCCAAGGCCGCCTTCCCCGGCTGGGCCGCCACCCCGCGCGCCGAACGCGCCCGCCTCCTGCACGCCGTCGCCGACGGCGTGGAGAAACGGCTCGAAGACCTCGCGATCGTCGAGACCACCGACAACGGCGCCCTGCTGCGCTCGCACCGCCGCGGCGTCATGCCGCGCGTCGCGCACAACTTCCGCTTCTTCGCCGACTGGCTGCTCCGGCTCGACCACGAGGACTTCGCCACGCGCGGTCACACCAACCACGTCAGCTGGGACCCGGCCGGCCCCTGCGTGCTCATCACTCCGTGGAACGCGCCGCTGATGCTGGCCACCTGGAAGGTCGCCCCGGCTCTCGCCGCCGGTAACACGGTGATCCTGAAGCCCGCCGAGTGGTCCCCGCTGACCGCCTCGCTGCTCGCCGACATCGCCGCCGAGGCGGGGCTCCCGGCCGGTGTCCTCAACGTCGTCCAGGGCCTCGGCTCGGAGATCGGCGACGCGCTCACCTCGCACCCGGACGTGCGCCGGATCAGCTTCACGGGTTCCGTCCCGACGGCCCAGCGGATCTCCGCGTCGGCCGCCGCGAACCTCACCCCGCTCAGCCTCGAACTCGGCGGCAAGTCCCCGCTGCTGGTGTTCGCCGACGCCGACCTCGACCTGGCCGTGGACCTCGCGGTCGAGCAGTACGACAACGCCGGCCAGGTCTGCCTCGCGGGCACCCGGCTGCTGGTGGAGGAGCCGGTCGCCGAGGAGTTCACACGGCGCTTCGTCGAGAAGGCCTCCCGGCTGGTGCAGGGCGACCCGCGCGACGAGGCCACCGACATCGGCCCCAACATCCACCCCCGCCAGCTGGAGAAGATCGACGGCTTCGTGCAGCGGGCGCTGGCGGCCGGGGCCCGGGCCGTCATCGGCGGCCACCGCGGGGACGGCCAGTTCTACGCGCCGACGCTGCTGACCGACGTCGCCCAGGACTCGGAGATCGTGCAGGAGGAGGTCTTCGGACCCGTCCTGACCCTCCAGACCTTCCGCACCGAGGAAGAGGCCGTCCACCTCGCCAACGACACCCGCTTCGGCCTGGCCGCCACCGTCGCCACCGGCGACCACGAGCGCGCCGAACGCGTCACCGCACAGCTCGTCGCCGGCACCGTCTGGGTCAACTGCTTCTTCGTCCGCGACCTCCAGGCACCCTTCGGCGGCTGCCGCCACTCCGGCGTCGGCCGGGAGGGCGGCGACTGGAGCTTCGACTTCTACTGCGACCTGAAGAACACCGTCACCGCCCCGAAGGGATGGAAGGACCATGGGTGAGATCGTCGGGGCGGGGCTGCTCGCCCACGTCCCCACCGTCGTGCTGCCGAAGGCGACCCGGCTGGAGCTGAACGAGGGCAAGGAGATCACCCTCGTCACCGGCCTGAAGCAGCTGCGCGAGGACGTCTTCGCACGCGACGCCGCCGACGCGTACGACACGGTGGTGGTCCTGGACTCCCACTGGGCGACCACCGTCGAGTTCGTCGTCACCGCCCAGCACCGGCGCGCGGGCCTGTTCACCTCCGAGGAGCTGCCGCGGGGCATGTGCCGGATGCCCTTCGACTTCCCCGGCGACCCCGAACTCGCGCACAACATCGCCTCGTTCGCCGGCAAGCACGGCACCTGGATCACGGCGATCGACGACGAGTACCTGCCGATCTACTACGCCACCATCAATCTGTGGAAGTACCTCGGCGAGGGACTGCCCGACAAGCGGTGGGTGACCATCGGCGTCTGCCAGACCGGCGACATGGAGGACCATCTGCGCCTCGGCCGCGCCCTCGCCGACGGTATCGCCGCCACCCCCGGCCGCCGGGTCCTGCTCATCGCCTCCGGAGCCCTGTCGCACACCTTCTGGCCGCTGCGCGAGCTGCGCGACCACGAGGCCAGCGACCCGGCCCACATCTTCACGCCCGAGGCCCGCGAGGCGGACCACGAGCGCATCGCCTGGTTCAAGGAGGGCCGCCACGACAGGGTCCTCGACACCATGGACGAGTTCTGGAAGTACAAGCCCGAGGCGAGGTTCTTCCACTACCTGATGATGGCCGGCGCACTCGGCGAGCGGGCCTGCGTCGCGAAGGCCCGCCAGTACGGCGAGTACGAGAACTCCATCGGCACCGGCCAGGTCCACCTGTGGTTCGACCGCCCGGCCGAGGGCTGGACCGGCAGCGGTCTGCCCACGTCCACCGCCCCGCACACGACCGCCTAGAAAGGCCCCCCATGCCCGAGTACCGCCGCATCCTGCTCGACGGCGCAGCCGTCCAGGTCACCGTCGACGGGGACGAGCTGGTCGCCGGGGACGGCCGCCGCGTCAAGATCGACGACGCTCGGCACCTGCCCCCGGTGGTCCCCTCCAAGGTGATAGCCGTCCACCTCAACCACCGCAGCCGGGTGGACGAGTTCCGGATCGGCCTGCCCGACACCCCGACGTACTTCCACAAGCCGACCTCCGCGCTCAACTCCCACCGGGGCGCGATCGTGCGCCCCGAGGGCTGCAAGTGGCTCAACTACGAGGGCGAGGTCGCCATCGTCATCGGCAGGACGGCGCGCAACATCTCGCCGGCCGAGGCGGGGGAGTACATCGCCGGGTACACCGTCGCCAACGACTACGGCCTGCACGACTTCCGCGACACCGACGCCGGCTCCATGCTGCGCGTCAAGGGCTCCGACACCCTCTGTCCGCTCGGTCCCGGCCTGGTCACCGACTGGGACTTCCACGGAAAGCGGCTGCGGACCTACGTCAACGGCGAGGTCGTCCAGGACGGTTCGACCGACGAGATGACCTGGGACATGCACTACCTCGTCGCCGACATCGCCCGCACGATCACCCTTCACCCCGGTGACGTGCTGCTCTCCGGCACCCCCGCCAACTCGCGCCCCGTCGAGCCGGGTGACGTCGTCGAAGTCGAGGTCGAGGGTCTCGGCCGCCTCACCAACCACGTCGTCACCGGTCCGACCCCGATCCGGAACGACGTCGGGGCCCAGCCCACCGAGTCCGAGGAGGTGCTGTCCACCGCGCTCGGCGGCGACTGGGAGTTCCGCGGCATCCGCCCGCCGCGCCGCTGACCGGCCCGCGGTCGATAGGGTCGGTGCCATGACCGAGCCCGGACACCCCGTGAATCCCACGGAGCCCGGGGATCCTGGGGAGCCTGCGCCGAGCACGGAGCCCAAGGCTCCCAGCAGCCCCGCCGCGCCCGCCGGGGTCGGCCCCGGGCGGCGGCCGCGCAAGCGGGTGCGGAACTACGGGGCCGGGCGGGACGCGTTGCTCGACGCCGCCGTGCGCGTGGTGGCCCGCGGTGGGCTGCGCAAGCTCACCTACCGGGCCGTGGCGCAGGAGGCCGGCGTCACCCACGGGCTCGTCGTGCACCACTTCGGTTCGCGCGACGCCCTGATCGAGGAGGCGCTCGCCCACGCCGTACGGTCCTCCCTGAACAGCAGCGCGCTCGAGCCCGGCACGGGCAGGGTCGCGGACTTCTCCGCCGGGCTGTCGGACATGGTGGAGGCCGACCCGGACCTCCAGGCCTTCCAGTACGAGCTGCTGCTGGAGGCGCGTCGCCGGCCCGAGCTCATGCCGCACCTGCGCGCCCTGTACGAGGAGTATTTCGGCGCCACCCGGCGGGAGCTCTCCCAGATGCTGGCCCGGCCGGTCGACCGGGGCCTGTACCGGCTGGTCTTCGCGGCCCTGGAGGGCCTCGTGCTGCACCAGCTCGTGTTCGGCGAGCGCGAGGTCACCGAGGAGGCCCTCGCCCACCTGCGCGACCTCCTCCAGCGGCTCGCCACCGACCCGGACGAGGCCTGAACCGTACGCCCGACCGGCGTGGTCACGGCCGTAGATCACGGTGCTGTAAGGATCGGCGATCAGCGCGAATTCACCGCCCTCGCCCCCTTGTCAAACGGATAGTTCCCCCCTCACGATAGGGCAACTCGTTTGGCCTGAAACGACCCTCTTTCTCTGGCAGGTGATCCGAGTGGACAGTCAGACGGCCTCCGCGCAGCGGACCGTACGGGACACATCCACCGCAGCCACACTCAAGCCCAATGCGTTGGGTGTTGTGGGCATCCTCTTCTTCGTCCTGTCCGCGCAGGCTCCCTTGACCGGGATCGCCGGGGCGGCCCCGATCTCCGTCGCCATCGGCAACGGGGCCGGCACCCCGGCCGCCTATGTGCTCGCGGGCGCCATGATCCTGCTGTTCTCGGTCGGCTTCGTCGCCATGGGACGGCACGTCGTCGACGCCGGCGCCTTCTACACGTACATCGGCACCGGGCTCGGCCGCACCGCCGGAGCCGGCAGCGCGGGCCTCGCCCTGTTCTCGTACTGCGTCATCCAGGCGGCCATGTACGGGCTGTACGGCTCCATCGTCAGCGGACTGGTCGACCACCACACCGGCCTGGACCTGCCGTGGTGGGTCTGGGCCCTGGCCACCATGGCCGTGGTGAAGGTGCTCGGGGCCGCCGGCATCGAGATGGGCGCTCGCCTGCTGGCCGTCTTCGTCACCGCCGAGTTCAGCATCCTGCTGGTGTTCGGACTGGTCATGCTGTTCAAGGGCGGTGGGCCGACCGGACTCGACATGTCCCACAGCTTCTCCCCGTCCGCGGCGCTCCAGGGCGCACCCGGTGTCGCCGTGATGTTCGCCGTCGCCTCCATGTTCGGCTTCGAGGCCACCGCGATCTACGGCGAGGAGGCGCGCGATCCCCGCAGGACCGTCCCGCGGGCCACCTACCTGTCCGTGGTCGTGGTCACCGGCTTCTTCGCGCTGACCTCCTGGATGCTGATCTCCTCCTACGGCGCCTCGAACGCGTCGGCCGCCGCGGGCAAGGCACTGGAGAACGGGGACTCCACCGACTTCGTCTTCGCGCCGATCGCCGCGGAGTTCGGCGGCTGGGTCAACCAGGTGCTGCCGATCCTGCTCGCCACCTCCCTGTTCGCGGGCATCCTCACCTTCCACAACTCCGCCAACCGCTACCTGTTCTCGCTCGGCCGGGACGGGTTGCTGCCGGCGGGTCTGTGCCGGCTCAACGCCCGCCACGCCCCCGCGGCCGCCGGCTGGGTGCAGACCGTGATCGCCCTGGCCCTGGTCGTCCCCTTCGCGCTGACCGGCAAGGACCCGGTGCTGACCCTCTTCTCCTGGTTCAGCGGGGTGGCCGTCCTGGCGATGATGCTGCTGTACCTGCTGACCTCGGTGTCGGTGATCGCCTTCTTCCGCCGCGAGCGCCTGGACCGCCGGGTGTGGAACACCCTCGTCGCCCCGACACTCGGCGTGCTCGGCCTGGCGGGCGCCATCTGGCTGATCCTGGCCAACTTCACCACCCTCATCGACGGTTCGACCGGCACGGCCGTGAGCCTCATCCTCCTGGTGCCCCTGGTTCTTGCGCTCGGCGCGGTCAACGAACGGGTCAGGCGGCGCGCGACGAGGCCGTAACCCCCTCACCCGCTCCGAAGCGACGAACGATCAACGTGGTCTGGAGGACCGCATGTCCGCTGTCACCCACGACGCATGGCTCCACCGGGCCAAGGAGTTCCAGCCGCCTCGCGCGCACCATGTCGACGGTGTCGAGGAGCCCGGCGGCGGCGCCGCCTTCCGGGTCGTCTCGCCCCGGGACGGCCGGGTGCTGACCGAGGTCGCCGACGCCGGCCTCGCCGAGGTCGACGCCGCCGTGGCCGCCGCTCGCCGTGCCTTCGACAGCGGACCGTGGCCGCGGTGGGCGCCCGCCGACCGCGGCCGGGTCCTCCTGCGCATCGCCGATCTCCTCCAGGAGCGGCGCGCGGAACTCGCCCTCGCCGTGAGCCTGGAGATGGGCAAGCCGATCAGTGACGCCCACGACATCGAACTGCGCGCCGTGATCAGCACCTTCCGCTGGTACGGGCAGCTCGCCGACAAGCTCACGGACGAGTCCCCGCACACCGCCGCGGACGCGCTCGCCCTGGTCACCCGCGAGCCGGCCGGTGTCGTCGGCGCGGTGGTGCCCTGGAACTTCCCGCTGACGCTCGCCGGCTGGAAGGTCGCCCCCGCGCTGGCGGCCGGCTGCACCGTCGTCCTGAAACCCTCGGAGAACTCGCCGCTGTCCGCGCTGCTGCTGGCCCGGATCGCGACCGAGGCAGGGCTGCCGCCCGGGGTGCTCAACGTGGTGAACGGCGAGGGTCCTGTGGCCGGGCGGGCCCTCGGCCTCCATCCGGACGTCGACGTGCTGGCGTTCACCGGCTCCACGGCCGTCGGCCGCCACTTCCTGCGCTACTCCGCCGACTCCAACCTCAAGCGGGTCTGGCTGGAACTCGGCGGCAAGTCGCCGAACATCGTCCTGCCCGACGCGCCCGACCTGGCGAAGGCCGCCGCCACCGCCGCCTGGGGCATCTTCTTCAACCAGGGCGAGATGTGCACCGCGCCCTCCCGGCTGCTGGTGCACTCCTCGATCGCCGAGGAGGTCACCGAGGCGGTCGTGGCACGCGCACGGGAGCTGCGGGTGGGCGACCCCCTGGACCCCGCCACCGAGATGGGCGCCCTGGTCGGCGAGGCCCACCTGGGCCGCGTGCTGGACCACGTCCGGCAGGGCGCCGACGACGGGGCCCGCCTGCGCACCGGCGGCCGGCGCGTGCTGGCGGAGACCGGCGGCGTCTACGCCGAGCCCACCGTCTTCGACCGCGTCGACGCGCGCAGCCGGCTCGCCCGCGAGGAGATCTTCGGCCCGGTCCTGTCCGTCCTGACCTTCGACGGGATCGACGAGGCGGTCGCGCTCGCCAACGCCACCGAGTACGGCCTCGCCGCCGGCCTGTGGACCTCCGACCTGTCCACCGCCCACCGCGTCTCCCGGGCCCTGCGGGCCGGCACCGTCTGGGTCAACTGCTACGAGGAGGGCGACCTCACCGTCCCCTTCGGCGGGATGAAGCAGTCGGGCAACGGCCGGGACAAGTCCGTCCACGCCCTGGAGAAGTACACCGAACTGAAGACCACCTGGATCCAGCTGTGAGCCGAACCCCCGTGCGTCCCCTGATCGCGGTCCCCGCCCGCTTCTCCGCCACCACCTCCGCGCTGCGCTTCGCCGCCGAGGTCAACGCCCGCGCCCTGATCGAGGCGGTGTGGCGGGCCGGCGGCGAACCGGCGAACATCCACCCGGCGGACCCCGCCGAGCACGACGTCGCCGCGCGGCTCGCCCGCTTCGACGGCGTCCTGCTGCCCGGCGGCGGCGACCTCGCGCCGCACCGGTACGGCGCCGCCGGCACTCACGACAGCGTCTACGACGTCGACGACCTCCAGGACGCCTTCGACCTGGAGGTGGCCCGCCGGGCCCTGGAGTCAGGCCTGCCGCTGCTGGCGATCTGCCGAGGACTTCAGGTGGTCAACACCGTGCTGGGCGGCACGCTGCACCAGGACATGGGCGGGCCCGGACAGGACCACCGGCACGTCCGGCACCCCGTCTCCCTGGCCCCCGGTTCGGCACTGGCCCGGATCATCGGCGCCGACAAGGCCGAGGCCTCCTGCTACCACCACCAGCACATCGACCGGCTCGGCGACGGCCTGACGGTCACCGCCCGCGCCGCCGACGGCACCGTGGAGGGCGTGGAGCGCGCGGGCGGTCCTGGCTGGTTCGCGGCCGTGCAGTGGCACCCCGAGGACACCGCACACGAGGATCCGGCGCAGCAGCGCCTGTTCGACGCGCTGGTGGGCGCCGCCCGTGCCTGAGCGCCCCGGTCCGCGTGGGGCGGCGCGGTCCGCGCCGGGTCAGCCCTTGGCGCGGCGCCCGCTGCGGCGCGGCGCCGGGTCCGCGCCGTCCAGCAGCGACCGGCGGCGTTCCTCGCCGTGCTCCTCGACCTGGAGGACCACACGCCGCAGCATCTCCGCCAGCCCCCGGCACTCCTCGCCGCTCAGCTGCGAGGTGACGAAGGCCTCTTCCTCGTTGAACTCCGGAAAGACCCGGCTCATGAACTCCTCGCCCCCGGTGGTGAGCGAGAGCAGGACGAGCCGGCCGTCGGTGGGATGCCCGGTGCGGCGCAGCAGCCCGCGCGACTCCAGCGTGCGCGAGACACCCGTCAGGGTGCCCTTGGAGATGCCGGCCTCCTCGGCCACGTGCCGGGTCTCCGATTCGCCCCACACCCAGACCACCCACAGCACGACGAACGCGGTCCAGGTCAGGTCCGAGCCGCGCAGCACCGAGTTCTCCAGGTGCTGGCGGACCGCGGAGGCGGCCCGGTAGATGTTGGCGACCGCCGCCATCTGCTCCCGGCGCACGCGGATGCCGCCGAGCTTCGCCTGCGCGAGCTTCTCCGCCTCGGTGATGGAACGGTGGCCGGGCACGGGCACTCCCTCGCTCTGATCGCCGGGACCGGGCGGGCCGGTGCCGCCCGCCGTCATTCGGGCTCAAAGTGTACGGCGATCAGCCCCCGGGGCGACCCGCCCCTTCCCCGCCCTCGGCTTCCCGCGTCCTCGGCCCGCCCTCAGCCGGTCTTCCACCCCCAGGGCGTGTCCACGCGCGCCCACTCCTCGTCCCACCGGGCGAAGCGCCGGCGGTCGAGCCGGGCCCGGGCCAGCTTGGCACCGCCGATGACGACGCCCACGGTGGTCGTCCCCGCCCAGAGGCCGCCGAGAGCCGTCTGGAAGGCGATGTCGGCCGATGAGGCGGGCGGCGGGATCAGCACGCCCCGTCCGTTCGTCCACACCGTGACGTGGGCGCCGGGTGTCGCGGAGACCGGGACCCTGGTCCGGCCGGTGCGCGCCGAGCCGTCCGCGTCCGTCCAGCGGACCGTGCCCCAACCCAGGGCGCCTCCCGCGGGCCGGACCGACCCGTGGGCCGCATCCTGCGTCACCACGGCGGACACCGGCCGGCTCTCGGCCCGTACCCGGTCCGCCGCCCGCTGCAGCGCGCCCGCCGTCACCACGCCCGCGAGGACGCCGCCGGCCACGGCGAGGACCCAGGCGACGAGCAGGATCCACGCCTCCACCAGGTCGCTGGTCCGCCTGAGCGGATTGCGCCGCCATCGCCACAGCCACAGTCCCGCACGACGTGTCACCTTCGACACCCCCTCATGAGCATCGACGGCCCCTTCTGCCAGTGTGCCTCCAGGGACGGCCCAAGGCTTCCGGAGCCCGGAAAAGCGGGCGGGGGCCGTCGGCGGGGGCCGCCCCCGAGCCAGGCCGCCGGACCGCGCCGGGACCTTTGACACGGATTGGTTAAGGGTTTCCCTCGTGGCCGTTGCCGCACGGTGAGCGCGCCATGATGGCACCATGACGCTCGCCGCGCGCGCTCTCGCCCAGCTGGTCACCTGGCCCGATCTCAAGGAGGCGGTGCCGAGCTGCGGCAGCGGGCAGGCGCTCAGTTCGGCGGGCGGGGAGATCGCCCACTTCCACTCCGGCCGTGACGTCGACCTCCGCCTGACCGTCCGGGCGATCCGCCGCCTGGAGAGCGACCTGCGGCGCTTCGCCGCGATCCGGGTCGTGCCGGGCTCCTCGTGGGTGACGGTCCGCCTCGACGCCTCGGCCGACGTCGATCTGCTGCTGAGCCTGATGAGCGTGGCGCTCAAGGCCCAGCAGGCGCCACCGGACGACGGCCGTGCCACCCCCTGCGGCTGCAACGACGGCCGAGGCGTGGGCTTCCTGCGGTTGTGACGCGAAGCGGGCCGGCGCCGTCAGACGGCCAGCACCCGCAGGCCCGCCTCCTCGAACCCACGCACCGTCTCCGGTGCCGCCGCCGCGTCCGTGACCAGGGTGTCCACCGACTCGGCCGAGCAGATGCGGGCGAAGGCCCGCTGGCCCAGCTTGCTGGAGTCGGCGGCCACGACGACGCGCTCGGCGCGCTCGCACAGCAGCCGGTTGACGGCGGCCTCGGCCTCGTCGTGCGCCGCCGCGCCGTGCGCGACGTCGAAGCCGACCACCCCGAGCACCGCCACGTCCAGCGTGATCTGACTCAGCACCCCGTCCGCCAGTGGCCCGATGAGCTCGTAGGACTGCGGTCGCGCCACCCCTCCGGTCAGCACGATCTTGAACTGGGGCCTGACGGCGAGCTCGTTGGCGATGTTGAGGGCGTTGGTCACCACGGTCAGCGCGGGGGAGCCGGACGCGAGGTCGGCGCGCACCGCCAGGGCGCGGGCCACCTCGGTGGTCGTGGTGCCGCCCGTCAGGCCGACCGCCTCGCCGGGTGCCACGAGATCCGCGACCGCCTTGGCGATCCGCTGCTTCTGAGAGGCGTGGCGGGCGGTCTTGTAGCGCAGCGGCAGCTCGTAGGAGACGCCGTGCACCACCGCGCCGCCCCGGGTTCTGACCAGCATCTGCTGCTCGGCGAGCTGGTCGAAGTCCCGCCGGATCGTCGCGGCCGACACCCCCAGTCCGGTCGCCGCCTCCTCGACGTCCAGCCGGCCGCGCTCCACGAGCAGTTCCAGCAGCGCCTTCCAGCGGGCGTCGCGCGACATCCGCCTCCTCCGTTCCCTCGGTCCTCCGCGACCCTAGCGCACCCGACACCTCCTCCGGATGCTTGATTGTGCTCGAAAGTCGGCGCTATCTTGCAGGAACACGCATTCCATGGGAGCAGGAGGAGGGGCCATGAGCCATGTCGAGGACGAGCTGACCAGTCAGCCCGAGTGCTGGGCCCGGGTCGCGGCCGACGTCGCCGTCCACGGCCGGGCGCTGCCCGCCCCGGGGGAGCGGGTCGCGATCGTCGGCTGCGGCACCTCGTACTTCATGGCCCAGGCCGCCGCCGCGCTGCGCGAGGGCTCGGGACAGGGCGAGACCGACGCCTTCGCCGCCTCGGAGTTCCCCTACGAGCGCTCCTATGACCGCGTGCTCGCCCTCACCCGCTCCGGCACCACCACCGAAGTGCTCGACGTGCTGCGGGAGCTGAAGGGGCGCACCCGCACCACGGCGGTCACCGCGGACCCCGCGACCCCCGTGATGGACGCCGCCGACGAGGCCGTGGTCCTCGACTTCGCGGACGAACGCTCCGTGGTGCAGACCCGGTTCGCCACCACCGCCCTCACCCTGGTGCGCGCCCACCTCGGACTGCACACCGACGAGGTCGTCGTGGACGCCCGGGCCGCCCTGTCCGCCGCGCTGCCCGAACCGCTCCTGGCCTGCGCGCAGTTCACCTTCCTCGGCCGGGGCTGGACCGTCGGACTGGCCAACGAGGCCGGGCTGAAGATGCGGGAGGCCTCGCTGTCCTGGACCGAGGCCTACCCGGCGATGGAGTACCGGCACGGCCCCATCAGCGTCTCCACCGACGGCACCGCGACCTGGATGCTCGGCCGGGCACCCGAAGGGCTCGCCGAACAGGTCCGCGCCACAGGCGCGTTGTGGATCGAGGGCGAACTCGACCCGCTGGCCGAACTGATCCGCGCCCAGCGGCTCGCGGTCGCCGTCGCCGCGGCCCGCGGCCTGGACCCGGACCGGCCCCGCCACCTCACCCGCTCGGTCATCCTCGCCCCCTGACGCCCCGTCACCCCGTTCGGCACCGGAAAGGACAGACCGTGCCGCTTGCAGCCACCGGTGAGCTGGTCGCCGGCGCCGCCGCCGCGCGCTCCGCCGTCGTCGCCTTCAACATCATCACGCTGGAACACGTCGAGGCCGTCGTCGCCGGGGCCGAGGCGGCCGGCGCGCCCGTCGTCCTCCAGGTCAGCGAGAACGCCGTCATGTTCCGCTACGGGCGGCTGCTGCCGCTCGCCCGCGCCGCCGCCGCCGCGGCCGAACGCGCCACCGTGCCCGTTGCGTTGCACCTCGACCATGTGCAGAGCGACGACCTGCTGCGCCAGGCGGCCGACGCCGGCTTCAGCTCCGTGATGTACGACGCCTCCCGGCTGCCGTACGCGCACAACCTCGCCGCGACCAGTGCCGCCGCGGCCTGGGCACACGCCCAAGGACTGTGGATCGAGGCCGAGTTGGGCGAGGTCGGCGGCAAGAACGGCGCGCCGCCGCTGGACGCCCACGCCCCCGGCGCGCGCACCGACCCCGCCGAGGCGCACGCGTTCGTCACCGGCTCCGGGGTGGACGCCCTGGCCGTGGCGGTCGGCAACACCCACGCCATGACCGAGCGCACCGCGGCCCTCGACCACGACCTCATCAAGCGACTCGCCGGAGCACTGGACGTGCCGCTCGTCCTGCACGGCTCCTCCGGCGTCCCGGACGGCGAACTGGCCGCCGCCGTCACCGGGGGCATCGCCAAGGTCAACGTCGGCACCGCCCTCAACATCGCGATGACCGGCGCGATCCGCGACTTCCTCGCCGCGCACCCGGAGGCGGTCGACTCCCGCAAGTACCTCAGTGTGGGCCGCGAGGCGATGGTGGGAGAGGTGGAGCGGCTCATCGGCGTGATCGGCTCACGCGGTACGGCGCCTACCTCTTGACGGCCCGCAGCACCACGAACTTCGGGTCGCTCGCGACCAGCCGGCTGTTGCCGAACAGGCGGCGCAGCTTGACGTGGTAGCCGAGGTGGCGGTTGCCGATCACCCACAGCTCGCCGCCGGGGCGCAGCGCGCGCCGCGCCCCGGTGAACATCCGCCAGGCCGCCTCGTCCGTGGTCGCCTGGTGCGAGTGGAAGGGCGGATTGTTCAGCACCAGGTCCACGCTGCCGGCCAGCACCCCGGCCAGCGCGTCGCCGACCCGGAACTCGGCCCGCCCCGGCCCGCCGTTCGCCTTGTACGTCTCCTCCGCCGAGGCCACGGCCTGGAACGACTCGTCGGTGAACAGCACCTCGGCGCCGGGGTCGGCCAGCGCCAGCGCCGTACCGACGACACCGTTCCCGCACCCCAGGTCCACCACCCGGCGGGCGCCGCCGCCCGCGGGCAGGTGCCGCAGGAAGAACCGGGTGCCGATGTCGAGCCGGTCGGCGCAGAAGACCCCCGCGTGGTTGACGACGGTCCGCCCGGAGGCGGCGCCGATGCCGTCGGGCAGCGTGTACGTGTGCGGCCACGGGTTCACGGGCCGCTCGAGGGAGGGGTCCGGCGAGCAGAGGATCAGGCGGGCCTTGCGCCGCGCGAGCGAGGTCCGGGTGGGGCCTAGGATCCGCTCGAACAGCGTCAGCGTGGAGGTGTGGATCTCCTTCACCATCCCGGTGCCGACGACGACCGTGCCCTCGTGCACCGCGGGCGCCAGGCGCAGCAGCTGGTCCTCCAACAGTGCCAGGCTCTTGGGCAACCGCACCAGCAGCACGTCGATCCGGCCGGGCGGGGTGTCCTGGGTGGTCAGCAGGCGTACCGCGCCGGGCTCCGCGCCGCTTTGGGCGAGGTTCGCACGGGTCGCCTCCTGCGTGAGGAAGGAGTCCGTGATCTGCGTCGGCCGGTGCGCGGCCAGCGCCGTGACCAGGGCACCCCAGCGGTCGCCGACGACCACCACGGTCCCGGACAGGTCGGTCCCCTGCTCGTCGAGGTGCCCCAGCAGGTACTCGTCGGAGGCGTCCCAGGCCCGCAGCCGGTCACGCGGGTCCTGCGGGAACCGGGCGAGCTCCAGCTCGCCCCAGGGAGTCGTCATACGGTCGTTCATCGCCGTCAAGGCTAGCGGAGCCGCAGCTCATGCCATGTCCGGCAGGATGGGAGACATGGACGCCGAGCTGTTTCCACGCGGCCGCACGCAGATCGCGCCGGGCGCCGTGCACGTACCGGACTGGCTGGATCCGGCCCGGCAGCGCGCGCTGCTCGCCGCCTGCCGGGAGTGGGCCCACCCGCCGGCCGGCCTGCGCACGGTGCGCACACCCGGCGGCGGCACGATGACCGCCCGGCAGGTCTGCCTGGGCCGGCACTGGTACCCGTACGGCTACGCCCGCACCGCCGTCGACGGCGACGGCGCCCCGGTGAAGCCGTTCCCCGCGTGGCTGGACGACCTGGCCCGCGACGCGGTGACCGACGCGCTGGGACCCGGCGCGGCCGGCCAGGCCCGGTACGACATCGCCCTGATCAACTTCTACGACGCCGAGGCGCACATGGGCCTGCACCGCGACAGCGACGAGAAGTCCGGCGCGCCGGTGGTGTCGCTGAGCCTCGGCGACCGTTGCGTGTTCCGGTTCGGCAACACCGAGACCCGTACCCGGCCCTGGACCGACGTCGAACTGCGCAGCGGAGACCTGTTCGTGTTCGGCGGACCGTCCCGCCTCGCGTACCACGGGGTGCCGCGCGTTCAGCCGGGCACGGCACCAGCCGAGTTGGGGCTGACCGGACGACTGAACATCACCCTCAGGGTGAGCGGCCTCTGACCCGGCCCGCTGAACGAGTCGCCGCTCACCCGATGTGCGGATCATGGGAGACTCGCCCCCATGAACGGCAAGGCGGACCCCCGGACGCCGGGGGAAGGGAGCACCTCCAGGACACGGCTGGACCGGGGGCGCGGCGCGCTCGGGCCCGCGTTGGAACTCGTGCACACCGGGCGCGCCCCGACCCGTGCGGTCCTCACCGCCGAGCTGGGGGTGACCCGGGCGACGGCCGGTGCGGTGGCCGCCGAACTGGAGGCGCTGGGCCTGATCAGGGTGGACGCCCGGCCCGGCGCGGCGGCCGGATCCCAGGGGCGCCCCTCGCACCGTCTGGCGGTCGCCGAGGACGGTCCCGTCGCCCTCGCCGCGCAGGTGCACGCCGACGGGTTCCGCGCCGCCCTGGTCGGCCTCGGCGGCCGGATCGTGGCGACCGCGCCCGGCTGCGGGGCCGTCGACGCCGACCCGGCCGAAGTGCTCGGCTCCGTCGTCGAGGCCGGTGCCGAGCTGCTGCGCGCGACCGGCCGGCGCTGCGTCGGCGCCGGACTCGCCGTGCCGTCCGCGGTCGCCGAACCGGAGGGCCTCGCCCTCAACCCGCTCCATCTGGACTGGCCCGCCGGGGCGCCGGTCCGCCGCGTCTTCGCGCAGTGCGTGCGCGCGGCCGGGATCACCGCACCGGTCTTCGCCGCCAACGACGTCAACCTCGCCGCGCTCGCCGAGCACCGGCACGGCGCCGGGCGTGGCGCGCGCGACCTGCTGTGCGTGGCGACCGGGCACCGGGGCGTGGGCGGCGCGCTGGTCCTCGACGGGCGGCTGCACACGGGCAGTTCGGGACTGGCGCTGGAGGTCGGCCACCTCACCGTCAACCCCGAGGGCCGCCCCTGCCACTGCGGCAGCCGCGGCTGTCTGGACGTCGAGACGGACCCGCTGGCCTTCCTCACCGCCGCGGGCCGCGAACCGGGCCCCGAGATGTCCCTGCTACGACAGGCCGAGGACCTGATCCGCCACCACTACGACGACCCGGCCGTCCGCGGGGCCGTCGAAACCCTCGTCGACCGCCTGGGGCAGGGCCTGGCCGGCCTGGTGAACATCCTGAACCCGGACCGGATCATCCTCGGCGGACTGCACCGCACCCTGCTCGACGCCGCCCCCGACCGCCTGCGCGCCGTCGTCGCCGAGCGCAGCCTGTGGGGCCGAAGCGGCGTCGTCCCGATCCTCTCCTGCACCCTCGACCACAACAGCCTGGTCGGCGCGGCCGAACTGGCCTGGCAGCCGGTCCTGGACGACCCGCTGGCGGCCCTGACCTGACCCGGTCCCGGCACTCCCGGTACTCCCCACGAGGTAGGCCGCATCCGCCCACCCGACCTGCGGAGCGCGGCCCCGCCGGATCCGCCCCGCAGGACGGGGCGGGCCGCGCGGAGCAGCCGCCGCGCCGCCCCGTACTCCCCGGGAGGTAGCCGCACTGCCGCTGGCCGTACGACGCCCCGGAGCCCCTTCCCGAGCCACTGTCGACGCAGGAGCGGAGAACTCTCCGCAGCCCATCGGCAGACCCCTCGAGGGAGAGGAACCAAGATGCAGACCCTGGCGAACTGGGACGGCGGCCCCGGGCCGTGGATTCTCTTCGTCCCGCTGTTCTGGGCGGCCGCCGTCGTCGGCGCCGTCACCCTCCTGCGCCGTGCCGCCCGGCGCGGCCGCGGCCCATCCTGGCACGGCAGGGACACCGGGCCCTGGCGCGGCCCGGACGGGCGCCCCGCCGCCGACTCGCCGCTCGC
Organism: Streptomyces cyslabdanicus; assembly: GCF_052663305.1. Lineage (NCBI taxonomy): Bacteria > Bacillati > Actinomycetota > Actinomycetes > Kitasatosporales > Streptomycetaceae > Streptomyces > Streptomyces cyslabdanicus. The sequence goes on along the minus strand of NZ_JBQRUW010000037.1, from coordinate 169,726 downwards.
CGTCCTCGGCCGCCGCTTCGCCTCCGGCGAGATCGACGAGGACGAGTACTGGCGCCGGCTGTCCGTCCTGGAGGAGCAGTTCGGCCGCACCGGCGGTGCCCGGTGACCACCACGCCCGACTCCACCGCCCCTTCCACCACCTCTTCCACCGCCACCGCCTCGGCCGGCACAGCGGCCACCAGGACGGCCGCGCGGGTCGTCGACGCCGTGAAGGTCCACGGCGCCGGCGACACCGCCGTGACCGCCCTGGACGGCGTGAGCGTCGGCTTCCCGGCCGGGCGCTTCACCGCGATCATGGGCCCCTCGGGCTCCGGCAAGTCCACCCTGATGCACTGCGCGGCCGGGCTCGACACGCTCACCTCCGGCAGCGCGTACATCGGCGACACCGAACTGGGCGGTCTCGACGACCGCCGGCTGACCCTGCTGCGCCGCGACCGCGTCGGCTTCGTCTTCCAGGCGTTCAACCTGGTGCCGACCCTGACCGTCGCCGAGAACATCACGCTGCCCCTCGACCTGGCGGGCCGCCGGGGCGACCCCGAGTGGATCGACGCGCTCGTCGAGGTCGTCGGCCTGCGCGACCGCCTGCACCACCGGCCCGCCGAACTCTCCGGCGGACAGCAGCAACGCGTCGCGGTGGCCCGCGCGTTCGCCGGCCGCCCGGACGTCGTCTTCGCCGACGAGCCCACCGGCAACCTCGACTCCCGCTCCGGCCAGGAGGTGCTCGGCCTGCTCGGCCGCGCGGTGCGGGAGACGGACCGCACGGTCGTCATGGTCACCCACGACCCGGTCGCCGCCGCCCACGCCGACGAGGTGCTCTTCCTCGCCGACGGGCGCCTGGTCGACCGTATGGAGTCCCCGACCGCCGACCGGGTCCTGGACCGCATGAAGGCCTTCGAGGTGCGGACGTGAACGCCTCCCTCCGCCTGAGCCTGTCCTCCCTGCGCGCCCACGGACGGCGCTTCGCCGGCACCTTCCTCGCCGTGTTCCTCGGCGTCGCCTTCCTGGCCGGGACCCTAGTCATGGGCGACACCCTGCGCGCCAGTTTCGACTCCCTGTTCGGCCGGGCGACCGACGGCACGGACGCCGTCGTCCGCAGCGCCTCCGTCATCACCGCGCCAGGCGAGGGCCAGGGCGTACGCCGGCCGGTGGACACCGCGCTGGTGAGCACCATCGAGCGGCTCCCCGGGGTCGCGGCCGCCGCCCCGGACATCCAGGGCGCGGGCCAGCTCCTCGGCCGCGACGGCAAGCCCATCGGCGGCCAGGGTCCACCCACCCTCGCCGGCAACTGGATCAGCGACCCCCGGCTCAACCCGTACCGGCTCGCCGAGGGGCGCGCCCCCGCGAAGCCGGGCGAGGCCGTCGTCAACCGCGGCGCCGCGAAGAAGGGCGGCCTGCGGATCGGCGACACCACGACGCTGCGCACCCCCGACCCCGTCGAGGTGACGATCGTGGGCCTCGCGACCTTCGGCGGCGAGGACGGCATGGCGCAGGTGACCTTCACCGGACTGACCCGGGCCGACGCCGAGAAGTACCTGACCGCCCGGCCGGGGGAGGCGGCGAGCATCCAGGTGCGGGCCGGACCCGGGGTGAGCCAGGCCGAGTTGGTGCGGCGGCTGACGCCCGCGCTGCCCCAGGGCGTCGAGGCGCTCACCGGCCAGGAGGCCGCTCGGGAGAACACCGACATGGTCTCCAGCCAGTTCCTGACCGTCTTCACCACCTTCCTGCTGGTGTTCTCGGGTGTCGCGCTGCTGGTGGCGACCTTCTCCATCCACAACACGTTCGCGATCGTCGTCGCCCAGCGCACCCGCGAGAACGCCCTGCTGCGCGCGCTGGGCGCCTCCCGCCGCCAGGTCACCGCCGCCACCCTCGTGGAGGCGAGCGCCGTCGCGCTGACCGCGTCCGCCGCCGGACTGGCGGGCGGGATCGGGATCGCCGCCGGGCTTCAGGCACTGTTCCCGGCGATCGGATTCCCCTTCCCCGACGGCAGTCTGGTCGTCCAGCCGCTGTCCATGGCACTGCCGCCGGCGGTCGGCGTCGTGGTCTGCCTCGGCTGCGCGCTGACACCCGCTGTACGGGCCGGCCGCACCGCTCCCATGGCCGCGCTGCGCGAGACGGCCGTCGACACCTCCGGCGCCTCCCGCCCGCGCGCCGTGGCGGGAGCGGTCCTCGCCGCGACGGCCGTGGCCGTGACCCTCACCGGTGTCCTGGTGTCACCGTCCGTATGGGCGGCCGGAGTCGGCGCCGTCCTCGCCCTGGCCGCTTTCGTGGTGCTCGGCCCGGTCGCCTCCGCCACCGCCGTGCGTCTGCTCGGCAGCCCCCTCGGCCGGCTGCGCGGCGTCACCGGTGCTCTGGCCCGGCGCAACGCGCTGCGCAACCCGAAGCGCACCGCGGCCACCGCGAGCGCGTTGATGATCGGGGTCGCCGTGGTGTCGCTGTTCACGGTCTTCGGCGCCTCGCTCAAGGCCACCATGGACCAGACCGTCTCGCGGTCCTTCGCGGGCGACCTCGCCGTGAGCACCCCCTCCTTCGGGGCCGGCGGCAGCGGCCTGAGCCCCCGGCTGGCCGGGGCGATCCAGCGGCTGCCCGAGGTGGACACGGCCGTCGGGCTCGGCCGGGGCGTCGCCGAAGTCGACGGCGAGGGGCGGGCCCTGACGGTCACTGACCCGGTCGCGCTCGCCCGCACCTTCGACCTCGGAACCGTGCGCGGCTCCCTGAACGGCCTGGGCACCGACGGCATCGCCGTCACCCGCGACGAGGCCGACCGGCGGGGCCTGACGACGGGCGACCGGACACGGCTCACCTTCACCGACGGCACCACGAGCACCTTCACCGTCCGCGCGGTCTACGGCCGGTCGGAACTCGCCGGCGACTACGTCGTCAGCCGCTCCGCCTGGGCCCCGCACCGCACACAGGACTCCGACCGGCTCGTCGCCGTGTCCCTCCGGCCCGGCGTGAGCGCCGAGGCCGGCAAGGCAGCCGTCGAACGGGTCGCCGCCCGGTACGGCGACCCGCAGGTGCAGACCCGCGACGAGTACGCGCAGTCCTCCGCGGGCGCGATCGACATGATGCTGACGCTCGTCTACGCGCTGCTCGCCCTCGCGGTGCTCATCGCGCTCCTCGGCATCGCCAACACCCTCACCCTGGCGATCCACGAGCGGACCCGCGAACTGGGTCTGCTCAGGGCCGTCGGCCAGACCCGGTCCCAGCTGCGGGCCATGGTCCGCTGGGAATCGGTCCTGGTAGCCGCGTTCGGCACGGCGGGCGGGCTCGTCCTGGGCGCCTTCCTCGGCTGGGTGCTGGTGAGGGCCTCCGACGGCGAGAGCGGCACCGCGTTCGCCTTCGCGCTGCCACCGGCGCCCCTGCTCGTGGTGGCCCTGGTGGGGATCGCCGCGGGAGCACTCGCGGGACTGCGCCCGGCTCGACGCGCGGCTCGACTGGACGTGCTGCACGCCATCGCCACCGAGTGAACCGACTCCCGCGGGCCACCGGGGGGCGGTGGCCGGGTCGCCCCCCGGTCACCACCCGCGGCCCACCACTCCCTGCCCGCCACAGGGTCGGCCGGGGCGTGGCGGACGTCCGCTCGGCCGAGCGCGGCAGACGAGGCCGACGCCGTCAGCCGACGACGGCGGACCCGGCCGGAGCGTGGACGGGTCGGATACCGTCGAGCGCGGAGGCGGCCTCGGCCAGGCGGCGCGCGGCCTGGTCCGCGGTCACCAGCGCCGGCACCAGGGCAGGCACCGCTATCGAGGGGGCGGCGGTCGGCAGGGTGAACCAGACGACCTTGCCCTGCTCACCGTCCGGCCGCGCGCCCCAGCTCTCGCTCATCGCGGCCACCATCGCCAGCCCCCGGCCCTCGGTGGCCAGCGGCGCGATGTCACCCATGTCCTCCACCACCGGAAGGCGCGGGTCGTGGTCGCGCACGGAGACCGTGAGCCGCTCGAGCAGCAGTTCGAGCTCCACGGTGCACAGCTTGTCGGGCCGGGCATGCTGGTGGACGTTGGTCAACAGCTCCGTCACACCGAGCGCGGCCCGGTCTATCAAAGGGTCCAGATGCCAGTAGCGCAGGTGCGCCGATACGATTCTGCGGACCTGGCCGATCCGCGACGGCAGGGCTTGGAGCTCCACCGTGCAGTGCCTGCTTGGGTGACTGATCACGGCTGCGACTCCCCGACGTTGAGGTCCGGAAGAACACGACGTTTCGGATGCAGCAGGACGCCTGCGTGACATTGCCGCCTGCTGTCTGGCCGGCGGGCTGGTTCGCAGCGTTATCGCCGGTAAACCCTGAGTGACGTGAGACCAGCGTGACCCACGGGGTGGGGTCACGCAACTCGCCTCGCTCAGCCGCCGCGCCGGGCCGCCCGGCGGACGGCCTCGACGAACCGGCGGGCCGCGGGCGGCCCCGTCTCGCCCGGTGCGGGGTCGTGGTCGCCCAGGGTCAGCAGGTACCGGTTGCCGCCCAGGTCGGCCAGCGCCCGGTCGTCCGGGGCGTACCAGGGCTGGGACGCGCGCACCGACCGCACCGGCGCGCTGTCGATCTCACTGCCGTAGCTGGTCAGCAGCTCCAGCCTGCCGTCGCGGATCCGGACCAGTCCGGCCCGGGTGAGTGAGCGCAGGCGCTTGTCGATCCGTACGCCCGTGGCCGTGAACTCCGGTTCGGCCATCTCCCCGCCCCTTCGTGCGTGTCGCCGGCTCCCGCTCCGCCCGGTCCGTCCCCGAGCCGGCCCGGCTCGTTCGAGATGCCTGGGGGTCCCTTCGAGGTTCCTTCGAGATCTCACGGGCCCGTCGGGTACTTCGTCCCGCCGTGGTGCAGTCTGCACGCCATCGGCACGGAGCACCAGTGCGTGGGGAGCACTCGCGGGTGGCATCCGGCGCACTCGCCCGAACGCGCCCCCGACCCGTACGCCCCCGCGCTGCGGGCCGCTTCGGCGTGGTGCGTTCCCAAGCCTCTCCTTGAGCCTCTCAAAGATGCGTTTATGCAGGTGAGAAGCGTGTTGAAGCTGTCTATCATCGAGGGCGTCCGGCCGCGCGGGACGCCGCCGGCGCACAGCGTAAGGAGCCCGCCGTGAGCACCACCGAGCAGCGCCGGACCGGCGAAACCCTCGACGTCGACCGCAGCGACAGCGGATACCGGAACTGGCTGAAAGAAGCCGTCCGCAAGGTGCAGGCGGACGCCAACCGCTCGGCCGACACCCACCTGCTGCGCTTCCCGCTGCCCGAGGAGTGGGGCGTCGACCTGTACCTGAAGGACGAGTCGACGCATCCGACCGGCAGCCTCAAGCACCGGCTGGCGCGGTCGCTGTTCCTGTACGGCCTGTGCAATGGCTGGATCCGCCCGGACCGCCCGGTCATCGAGGCCTCCAGCGGCTCGACGGCCGTCTCGGAGGCGTACTTCGCGAAGCTGATCGGCGTGCCCTTCATCGCGGTCATGCCGCGCACGACCAGCGCCGAGAAGTGCCGCCTGATCGAGTTCCACGGCGGGCGGTGCCACTTCGTGGACGACCCGCGCACGATGTACGAGGCCTCCGCCGCCCTCGCGGCCGAGACCGGAGGCCACTACATGGACCAGTTCACCTACGCCGAGCGGGCCACGGACTGGCGCGGGAACAACAACATCGCCGAATCGATCTTCCGGCAGTTGGAGCTGGAGCGCTTTCCGGAGCCGGCGTGGATCGTCGCCACCGCGGGCACCGGCGGCACCTCCGCGACCATCGCGCGCTACGTCCACTACATGCAGTACGACACCCGTGTCTGCGTCGCCGACCCGGACAACTCCTGCTTCTTCGAGGGCTGGACCACCGGCGATCCCGACGTCACCTGCGACAGCGGCTCGCGCATCGAGGGCATCGGGCGGCCGCGCATGGAACCGAGCTTCGTGCCCGGGGCCGTCGACCGCATGATGAAGGTGCCGGACGCCGCCGCCGTGGCCGCCGTACGGGCCCTGGAGCGGGCCATCGGCCGCAAGGCGGGCGGCTCCACCGGGACGGGCCTGTGGAGCGCTCTGAAGATCGTCGCGGAGATGCTTCGGGAGGGCCGCCGGGGCAGCGTCGTGACCCTCCTGTGCGACCCGGGTGACCGCTACCTCGACAAGTACTACTCCGACGCCTGGCTGGCCGAACAGGGCCTCGACAGCGCCCCGTACACGCGGACGCTGGAGTCGTTCCTGACGACCGGGGCGTGGCCGGCCTGAGAGGGTACGGACGGCCGGACGGTCCGGGGCGGTCGGACACGCCGGGCTCCCGCCGACAGCCCCCTCAGTCGTCCGCCTCGTCCCCGGGCTCGCCCGCCACCACCAGCCGCAGGTGCTCCGAGACCTCAGCGCGGGCCTCCGCGGGCAGCCCCGCGTCCGTCACCAGTGTGTCGACCCGGTCCAGCGCGGCGAACGAACTCAGGCCCACCACACCCCACTTGGTGTGGTCGGCGACCACCACGACCCGGCGCGCCGACTGCACAAGGCGCCGGTTGGTCTCGGCCTCCGCCAGGTTCGGCGTGGACAGGCCCGCCTCGGCCGATATCCCGTGCACACCCAGGAACAGCATGTCGAAGTGGAGCGCCGCGATCGCCTGGTCGGCCACCGGACCCACCAGCGAGTCGGACGGCGTGCGGACCCCGCCGGTCAGCACGACCGTAGCCGCGCCCTGCCGCTGACCGGAGGTGCGCTGCGCCGAGTGGAAGACGTCGGCGACCCGGACCGAGTTGGTGACCACCGTCAGATCGGGCACGTCGAGCAGGTGCTGGGCGAGCGCGTACGTCGTCGTACCGCCCGAGAGGGCGATCGCCGTGCCCGGCACGACCAGACTTGCCGCCGCCCGCGCGATGTCCTCCTTGGCGGTCGGCTCCAGACCCGACTTGGCCTCGAAGCCCGGCTCGTGCGTACTGGCCTCCACCACCGGAACCGCGCCGCCGTGCACCTTCTCCAGCACGCCCTGCCGGGCCAGCGCGTCCAGATCACGGCGCACCGTCATGTCCGACACGCCGAGCCTCCGGGTCAGCTCGTTCACCCGGACACCGCCGCGGCGCCGGACCTCGTCCAGGATCAGGGCCCGCCGCTGCTCCGCGAGGAGGTTCTGATTCTCACTCACGTGTGCTCCGGTTCCTTTCGCCTCAAGCCGTCCGACCCGCCCCGCGCACCCGCCGACGACGGGAAGGTCCGCCCTGCCCCGGTACGCGGACGTCCCATCCTTTCACGGGGCGGTCCCCGCCGCGCCGGCACCCGACCGACGCGAACATGCCACCTTTGTCCTCCCCGTGCGCGGCTCCGGTCACCCGGATCGGGGAGATTCGGTGACGAGGGGTGTGTCGCGTGCCACGGGAGGCGATCCTGGTGTCCGCTCGCACACGGACCGACACGGACACAGACCGACGGACGCGGTACGGGGGAAGTGCGAACAGTGGAACGTGCGCAGCGGCATCCGCGGACCGCCGGGGCGGACGGCCCCGCCGCACCCGACGAGCCGGCCGAGTGTGCCCTGGAACTCCTGGTCCACGGCGTCGGGGGCACCACGCCCGAGAAGATGCTCGACGCCGCGCGCACGGTGCGGATCACCGGCGACGACACCGCGGCCGTCTTCCGGCGCGCCGAGGACGTCGACGCCGAGGACCGGCCGGAGGAGCAGCGCGGCACGCCGGTGCCCGAGGCGTACGTCTGGTGCAACCTCACGTCGGGCAACGGAGCCCGCGCCCTGTGGCTGTTGCTGCTGCCGTTCATGGTCGTCAACCTCGCCCACTGGATGCGCCCCGGCGCCCCGGGCCGCCCGCGCGCCGTGAGCCTGTACGGACTGCTCGTGCGGCTGGCCGGTCTGACCCTGACGGTGCTGCTCGTCGCCGCGGCCTGCGAGGTCGCCCTCGACCTCACGGCCTGGCAGTGCGCGGGCACGCACGCGTGTGCCGCACGGCACTCCTGGTTGGGCTTCCTGTCGCCCGCGGCAGGCGGCTGGTGGAGCGCCCCCGGCCGCCGCCTCGCCCTGGCCGCCGTGGTGCCGGCCGCGCTCACCGGGCTGCTGTGGTACCTGGCGCACCGCACCTGGAGCGCCTACGAGTCCACACAGCCGATCTCCCGCGACCCGGAGCCCGAGGACGACACCGGCAGTGGATCCCTGAGCCGTCCCGGCTTCTGGTACGGGCGCCGCCTGGTCGCCCGGCTGCGCGCCGCGCACACCGCCGCGGGCCTGCTGACGGTCACCGCCACGATCGCCGTGCCCACGGCGGCCCTCGACCGCGGCCCCGGCGGTTCCCCGGCCCTCGACACGGCGGGCCGGCTCCTGCTCACCGCCCTGCTCGCCTGTTCCGCCGCCGTCGTCTGGGTCGTCTGCCGTCGCGGCCGCACCGAGCACCTGCTCGACCGGCAGCTGGACCGCCATCTCGTGCGGCGGCTGCCGCTCGGCGCCCTCCTGCTGCTCCTGCTCACCGCCGTGTACGCCGGATGGTCGCGCCCTGGCTGGGAGTCGACCGGCCGGCTGGCGGGCGACACCGCCTTCGGCGGCATCACGCTGGGCCAGGGCCTCCTGGTCGTCGCCCTCGCCGCCGTCGCCCACGAGTTGTACCGCACCCGCCCCGACCCCCGGGCCGCGCTGCGGGGCCTGGGCGGACCCGCGGTCGCGATGCTGGCCTGTGCGCTCGGCGGCGTGATGTCCGGCGGGGTCTGCCAGCGCGTGGCCGACTGGCTGGACGGCACCGGCACGTCGATCCCGGGCCCACCGGTCCTGCTCACCTGGCAGGCGTCCGTCATCCCGCCGCTGCTCGCGGTGCTGCTGTTGCTCTGCGGCCGGCTGGCCCGGCGCGCCCGGCGGCTGGCCCGCGCCCAGCGTCCCGCGGTGGAACGCGACCATCCCGGCGAGCCGTCCGACCCGGAGCGCACCCGCCGGATCGCCCGCACCCGGGCGATGGCCACGCTCACCGACGACGGGCCCCTCCTGGTCGGCGCGACCTCGGCCGTCACCCTCCTCCTGGGCGCCGGCGCGCTCGTCGGCGCCCTCGGCACCGACCGGACACCGGCCGGGGCCGCGGCGGGAACCCACCCCGTCCTGCACGGCGCGGCCCAGCTCGCGCAGGCGCTGGGCTCCTGGCTCATCGGACTGGGCTTCATACTCTTCGTCACCTGGGGCCGGCGCGCCTACAAGGACGCCTCCGCCCGGCGCACCATCGGCATCCTGTGGGACGTCGGCACCTTCTGGCCGCGCGCCGCGCACCCCTTCGCCCCGCCCTGCTACGCCGAACGTGCCGTGCCCGACCTCACCTGGCGGATGGCGACCTGGACCCGGGCCACGGGCGGACGGCTTGTGCTGTCGGGGCACTCCCAGGGCAGTGTGCTGGCCGCCGCCGCGGCCTGGCAGCTCACCCCGTCGGTCCGCAAGCGGGTCGCCCTGCTGACCTACGGATCCCCGCTGGAACGGCTCTACGGGCGCTGGTTCCCGGCCCACTTCGGCCCGGCCGCGCTGGGTGCCCTGCACCGGGACGTGGACTGCTGGCGCAACCTGTACCGGCTCACCGACCCCATCGGCGGCCCGGTCCGGCTGCCCGGCGACTGCGGCCCCGAGGTGGACCGTGCCCTGCTCAAGGACCCGCTCGCCTACGGCCGCACCGCGCGCCATCCGCTGCCCGCCCCGATCCTGGGCCACTCCGACTATCAGGCGGACCCGGCCTTCGACGAGGAACGACGGTGGCTGCTGGCCCGGCTGCGCCCGGACCTGCCGGCGCCCCGCCACGGCCGGCCCGGCGTCCCGGCCGGTGAACCGCACACCGGTCCGGAGCCGCCGGGCGGACCCGGTGCTCAGGGCAGCGCGGGCAGGTCCTCGGCGTAGAGCAGCGTCAGATCGTCCGTGCTCGGTTCGGCGAGCTGGGCGACCCGGCCGGCGTGTCGCTCCACCATGGCCTCGAAGGTCTGCCGCGCCGTGCGTCCGTTGCCGAACGCGGGGCCCTTGGGGACCGCGGTGAAGTAGGCCACCAGGGCCTCGGCCGTGTCCGGAGCGAGCCGGTACTCGTTCTCCTCCGCCTGCTGTTCCACGATCCGCAGCAGTTCGTCGGGCCCGTAGTCGCTGAAGGTGATGGTGCGGGAGAAACGGGAGGCCACACCCGGGTTGACGGACAGGAAGCGCTCCATCTCCGCCGTGTAGCCGGCGACGATCACCACCACCGCGTCCCGCTGGTCCTCCATCAGCTTCACCAGCGTGTCGATGGCCTCCTTGCCGAAGTCGCGCCCGGCGTCCTCCGGGGAGAGCGCGTACGCCTCGTCGATGAACAGCACGCCGCCGCGGGCCCGTTCGAACGCCTCCTGGGTGCGGATCGCGGTGGATCCGATGTGCTCGCCGACCAGGTCGACGCGGGACACCTCGACGAGATGACCCTTCTCCAGGACACCGAGGGAGGCCAGGATCTCGCCGTACAGGCGGGCGACCGTGGTCTTGCCGGTACCGGGGGAGCCGGTGAACACCAGATGCCGCTTGACCGAGGCGGCCTTCAGCCCGGCCTGCTGGCGGCGGCGGCCCACCTCGATCATGTCGGTCAGCGCGCGCACCTCCCGCTTGACGCTGTCCAGGCCGACCAGCGTGTCGAGTTCGCCGAGGACGTCCTTCGCGGTCCGCGCGGGCGCCTCCGGCTCAGCGGTCACCAACGGCTCCTGCTCGGTGGTGCGCTGCCCGGGGATCGCGCCCAGCAGGCCCGAGGCCGGGGGCGCGGTCTGCACGGCCGTCTCCCGGGCCACGAGCGGACGCACACCGCCGCTCTCGTCGCTGGTGCAGTCCTCGACCACGGGGCCCGACCCGGTCCCGGCGTCCGGCCCGCCGTCCGCGAACTCGTAACCCCCGCGGGCGCACCGCTCCGTACGGCACTTCCTGAGCGTCGTACGGCAGCCGTCGATCACATGGAAGCCGTAGCCTCCGCTGCCCATCACCCGGCAGTCCAGGAAGCTGCCGCGCCCCCCGGCGGAGACGTAGAAACCGGCCTCGGCGGGGGAGGCGACCGTGCACCGCTCGATGGTGGGGTCGGCGCCCTTGGTGACGATCACTCCGGTCTGGGTGTCGTCCACGGTGCAGTTGTTGAGGGTGCCACCGCTGCCGTGGTCGCGGAACCAGGCGCCCGTGGCCGCGTCCTTGATCCGGCAGTCGTCGAGTTGCGCGGTGGCGCCGTCGCTCACCGACACCGCCGTGTTGCGGACCTGGGACAGGTCGCTGTCCACGACGTCCGCACGGGACCCGCGGTCCAGCACGAACAGCGCGTCGGGCACGTCGTGCACCCGGCAGGAGTCGAGCACCGCGGTGGCGCCGTCGCTGACCCACACCGCGGGGTAGTCGCCGGTGCTGTCGAAGATCTCGCACTGGTTGGCGTCCACGCGCGTGCCCGGATCCCACACCGAAAGGCCGTTGCGCCCGAACTGACGCACCGTCGTCCGCGTCAGCGTCAGCACGGACCGGGAACGCAGGTCCACCGCGTTCTCCGGGATGTCGTGGATACGGCAGTCGGCCAGCGTCAGCACGGCGTCCGTCTCGAGCGTGACCCCGTCCGAGGCGGTGCGGTGCACATCGCAGTCGGTGAGGTGCCCGGTGGCCCGGCCGCTGATCTGGACGCCGCTGCCCCGGACCTCGTAGACCTCGCAACCCACCGCTTCCAGGGCGGAGTTGTCACCGGTCGCCGTCAGACCCACGCCGGAGGTGTGATGGATGCGGCAGTTCTCGAGGCGGGGGTGGGCACCACCGCGGACGGCCACGCCCGACTGCCCGGCCGCGACGACCTCGCACTCCTCGAACACCCCACCGCCGCCGTCGAGCACGGCGATGCCGATGCCTGCCGGGTTGTCGATCGTGCAGCGCCGCACGGTGGGCCGGGCGCCGCCGCGCACCTCGATGCCGGCCGCGGACCGGGTCACGATCCGCACGTCCCTGAGTTCCGGCGCGCCCTCCTCCACCAACAGGGCGGGCGCGGTGGCGTCCTGGCCCTCGACGTGCAGGTCCTGGACGACCGCGGAGGCGCGCACGGTCAGGGGCACGCCCTCCGTGGGGGCGATGCGCACCGAACCGGGGGCGCCCTCGGGTCCGCGCAGGGTCACCGCCCGCTGTACGACGAGGTTCTCCCGGTAGGTGCCCGGGGCGACGGTGAGCACGTCACCGTCGGCCGCGGCCTCCAGGGCGGCGGCGAGCGATGTGTACTCACCCGTGCGGCGCCGCCACCGCGATGTGCCGGTGTGCGTCACCTGGACCGTGCCCTGTGCCATGGCGCTGCTGTGCCCCCACCTCGTCGTACGCGGGTTGGTTGATGCCGAGTGCGTCGGCCGGTCCACCGTAGCGTGCGCGCGGACGCTCGGTTGACCGGATCTCTTGAGCGCAGGCCCCGTTCTTCAGGATGGGGTTAGTTCTTCCTTGGCGTGGAGCCGCGCAGCGGCGGAGTTCTCTGCGTTGTCAGTGGCGGGCGCTATGTTGATCGCACCAGTTGAAGGGGGGTGTTCTCATGCTGTCCGGTCGCCGCTACCTGCTCGACCTCTCGCCTGAACAAGAGGAGATGTGCGAGGAGTTCGGCGGCATCTGCCGGTCGGTGTGGAACACAGCCCTGGAGCAGCGTCGGGCATACCGGCGGCGCGGGGCGTGGATGAACTACGTGCCGCAGTGTACCGAGCTGGCCGATGCCAAGCGTGAGCACCCGTGGTTGAGGGCGGCCCCGTCGCACGCATTGCAGCAGACGCTCAAGGATCTGGACCGGGCCTGCCGGGATCACGGCACGTTCAAGGTGCGGTGGCGGTCGAAGGCGCGTTGGTCGCCATCGTTCCGGTTCCCCGACGCGAAGCAGATCAGCGTGGAGCGGCTGGGACGCAAGTGGGGCCGGGTCAAGCTGCCAAAGCTGGGCTGGGTTCGCTTTCGCTGGTCCCGTCTCCTCGGTGGTGAGATCCGTTGTGCGACCGTGTCCCGCAAGGGCGGCCGGTGGTTTGTGTCGTTCCTCGTGGACGACCAGGCCGCCACTCCCGAGCAGCACGCCATGCCCGGTACCGCCGTGGGTATCGACCGGGGGGTTAAGACCGCCGTCGTCACCTCGGACGGCGACTTCCACGGCCGGCCGTTCATCACGGCTGGCGAGAGCGTCCGGTACCGGCGTCTGCAACAGCGCCTCGCCCGGTCGAAGCGCGGCAGCGCGAACCGGCACAAGACGATCATGGCCATGGGTCGCATCATGTCCCGGGTGTCGGACCGGCGTGGGGACTTCTGCGCGCAGGCCGCTGCGCGGATCGTCGCGAGGAACGCCCTGGTGGTCCTCGAAGACCTGCGGATCAAGAACCTGTCCGCCAGCGCGTCCGGCACCGTGGCCGAGCCCGGCCACAACGTCCGTCAGAAGGCCGGGCTCAACCGGGCCATCTTGGACAAGGGATGGCACCGCCTCGAACTCGCCCTTACCAATGCCGCCCGGTACACGGGCACGCGCGTGGTGAAGGTCAACCCCGCGTACGCGTCGCAGCGGTGCTCCGCCTGCGGCTTCGTCACGGAAGGGAACCGCGAGAGCCAAGCGGTCTTCCGGTGCAAAGCCGCAGGCTGCGGATACCGCGACCATGCCGACGTGAACGCCGCGAAGAACATCAAGGCCGCAGGACATGCGGTCTCAGCCTGTGGAGACCTTGGCACCAGCCGGTCCGTGAAGCAGGAACCCGTAAGCCGGGCGACCGGCCGAACCCCCTCATAGGGCAATCCCCGAGCTTCAACCCGGGGAGGAAGTCAACAGAGCCCAAAGGCCGTCAGCTGCCGGTGCCGGTACGGCCCCAGTCCGGACCCGCGCGGTCCCAGGCCTGGTCCCAGCGCGCGTACCTGCGGCGGACCAGGCGCCAGACGATCAGCCGGCGTATCCCCTCCACCAGGCCCGCGGCCAGCGCGGCCGCGCCGCATCCGGCCAGCACGGCGTGGGTCGTGGCCGTCGTAGAGTCCAGGGGGCGGGTCACCGCGTCGCCGTGCGCGTCCGTCCACAGCGTGAAGTGATCACCGGGGTGGGGGGAGCCCAGGCCCGTCGTGACCGGGCCGTGCCGCCGGGTGCCGTCCGGGGCGGTCCACTGGGCGAGGACACGGCTGCGCAGGTCCCGTGCCGGGGATATCTCCGGGTCGGGATCCAGCCGGCTGAGCCCGCGCACCACCGTGGCCGTCACCGGGTGCCGGGCGTGGAGCTGTTCGCGCACGGACCGCTGAAGGGCGTCCTGCGCCACGGAACCGACGAGGCAGCCGACCACGGGTGCGGCGGCCAGGACGAGCAGCAGCGCCACCAGGGCCACCCAGGCCTCGACGAGGTCGGTCCCGCGACGCAGCGGGTTGTGCCGCCAGCGCCAGAGTCCGCTGATCGCTCCCACCGTTTGCCGCACCCCCCTTCCCCTCCGTGATAACCCCGCCCCGGACCGATTCGCCCTCTTGTCGGCCGAAGAGAGAGGGAAATCACCTCGGGCCGTGAATTCTCACGGACTCCTCACGAAGGTCCAACGACCGTTCCCCGTGCCGGGGTTCCCACCGGCGGCCGGGGGCCGGCGGAGGTCATTCGAGGACGGTGACCGGGTCGCCGAGCCGGATGGCGCCGGTGGACTCGGGCACCAGGTTCTGACCGAAGATCAGTTCGCCGCCGAAGCGGCGGTGGCGGCCGAGGGTGCGCAGCGGCTCCTTGCCGTGGGCGCCGGTGGCCTGGTCGGTGGTGGTCACCACGCACCGTCCGCACATCTTGACCACCCGGAAGGAGACGTCCCCGATCGCGATGCGCGTCCAGTCGTCCTCGGCCCAGGCGGGGGTGCCCGCCACCACCACGTTGGGCCGGAAGCGGTTCATGGGCAGCGGGCCCTCGTCGGCGTGATCCCCCTCGGCGATCAGGGAGTTGAGGGAGGCGAGGGAGGAGAGCGAGGTGAGCAGCAGCGGGAAGGCGTCGGCGAAGCTCACCGTCTCGCCCGGCAGGGCGTAGTCCGGGTCGACAGGCCGCCGTGTGGCGGGGTCGTCGAGGTGGACCAGGCGGACGTCCTCCCCGGCGAGGCCGCTGCACCAGGCGTGGGCCGCCTCGTCCGCCGGGACGGCCTCCACCTTCTCGCCGAAGATGTCCACGGTCACCGTGTCGCCCTGCGGGGGGACGGGCACCACGACCGGGGTGCGCCCGGGCGCGGAAAGGCGGAGGCCGCCGCCGGGCCCGGGCTCGGCGGCGGCCAACGCGAGGTGTGGCTGCTGGCGTTGGGTGACGACCTTTCCCCCGTCGTCGATCAGCGCCCAGCGCCGGTCCCCGGCCAGCCCCCAGGGCTGGACGACGGCTTCCACGAGCGTGACGGCTCGCAGCGCCTTGACCGGATGGATGTGTATCGCGTGCAGTTCCGCGTTCCCCATGACCTCATCCTGCCAGTCGGCACGGACGGCCGGGGAGTGGATCAGTAACCGCGGTACTGCTGGTTCCCGTACGGGTCCGGGTAGGGCCCGGGCGCCGGGGCCGGAGCCGGGCGCGGGGTGGCGGGACGCATGGCCTCGTAGCCCGTGCCGGCCGCCATCGGGCGCGGTGGCTGCGGCTGCTGCTGGCCGGGGTACCCGCGCGGCGCGGAGGCCTGCTGCGGGATGTAGGCCGTGGGCGCCGGCTGCGGGGGGACCGGCTGCGGCGCCTGCGGGTAGCCGTAGGAGTGCTGGGACGGGGCCGCCGGCAGTGCTGGGAGCGCGGAGGGCAGCGCGGGCAGGTGGCTGCCGGTGCTCATGGGGCTGCTCGTGGGCAGGTGGCTGCCCGCGTCGTAGGGCCCTGGAACACGGATGGGGGCGATCTGCGGGGTTCCTCGCTCGGCCACGAGCGAGTCGTAGATCGGGGTGTCCGGGAAGGAGGCGGAGTAGTAGCCGCCGCCATAACTGGAGCGGGGGGAGGTCATGGCCATAAGTAAAGCCCACGATGTGCTGGTTGGGGAGACCGATAAGAAGGTTGTTTTCCGTGTCGGCGGTGACGTGAGGTCCTCAATATGAGCGAACTTGGCCAAAAAGGGGCAGCAGGCGGGGTTTGGATGATGTATAGGCCGACCTCCAGGCCGGGGTTACCGGTGGTCGGCCAGGGTGTTGCGGTGCTTCTCATGGGAGTTCCGCGTCACCGGGCTTAGGTTGGTCGGGTAGTGAGCCGACGGGGACCGCCGGGTCACGGCCGGTCCGACACGTGATGGGGGCGAAGATGTCCATGCCGAAGGGGTCGAACACGCCGGTGCCCGCCGGCGCCCTGCGCGTCGAGGTGGGCTGGCGCGGCGGGCCGGGCGTCCCCGACGCCGACGTCTCGGCGCTGCTGCTGGTGGGCGGAAAGGTCCGTTCCGACGCGGACTTCGTCTTCTACAACCAGCCGGCCCATCCCTCCGGCGCGGTCCGGCACGAGGGCAAGAACACCCTCGGCGGCCAGGTGACCGACACCCTGCTCGTCGACCTCGCGCGGGTGGAGCCCACGGTGGAGAAGGTGGTGCTGGCCGCCTCCGCGGACGGCGGCACCTTCGCCCAGGTGCCCGGCCTCTACATCGAGGTCCGGGACACCGCTCGGGGCACGGTGGCCGCGCGGTTCGACAGCACCGGGGCGAGCGTCGAGACGGCGTTCGTCCTCGGCGAGTTCTACCGCCGCCAGGGCGCCTGGAAGTTCCGGGCCGTGGGCCAGGGCTACGGCAGCGGACTCGCGGGCCTGGCCACGGACTTCGGTATCACCGTGGACGAGCCGCAGCACACGCCGCCGCCCCCGGCACCCGCCCCGCCGCCACCCGGCACGCGGGCACCCGGGATGGCGCCGCCACCCCCCGCGCCGGCACCCTACCCGGCCGCGCCCCCGCCGCCGGTCGGACCGCCGGTTCCCCTGCCGCCGCCGGTCGCACCCCCCGTCACCCCGCAGCGGCCCGGCACACCCGCCTCCCCGTCCGGCGCACCCGCGCCCACCGTGCCCGCGTTCGCCACACCCGCGTCCGCCGCGGCCCCGGTCCGCCTGAGCAAGGTGACGCTCACCAAGGCGGCCCCCTCGGTGTCGCTGACCAAGCAGGGCGGAACCGGGGGCGCCATGCGGGTGAACCTCAACTGGCAGACGCGCAAACAGTTCTCCGGCTGGGGCGGCAAGCGCGGCCGGGCGGTGGCCACCCACAGCGACCTCGACCTCGACCTGTGCGCCCTCTACGAGCTGTCGGACGGCCGCAAGGGCGTCGTCCAGGCCCTCGGCAACGCTTTCGGATCGCTGCACCGGCCGCCGTACATCCACCTCGACGGCGACGACCGCACCGGCGCCGTCACCGACGGCGAGAACCTCACCATCAACCTCGACCACCGCGGCGACTTCCGCCGCATCCTCGTCTTCGTGACCATCTACGAAGGCGCCCGCTCCTTCGCCGACCTGCACGCCACGGTCACCCTCCAGCCGCAGCACGGCGCCCCCGTCGACTTCTCCCTCGACGAGTGCACGGTGCCCTCGACGGTGTGCGCACTCGCCCTGATCAGCAACATCGGCGGCGATCTCGTGGTCCAGCGGGAGGCCCGCTACCTGGTGCCCGAACGCGGAGTGAGCCCGCAGCGCACCATCGACCGCGCCTACGGCTGGGGCATGAACTGGACCCCGGGCCGCAAGTGAACCGCCCCCGCTCACCCCTCGTCGGGCAGGGCGTCCGGACGCGCGTACGTGCGGCCCTTCCAGGCCGCACCGCGGCCCCGGTAGTGCTGCACCGCCGAGTCGACCGTCATCAGCAGATAGAGGAACGCGGTGAACGGCAGCAGGGGAGCGAGCCACAAGGGCTGCCGGTAGTAACGCAGCATCGGCACGTACGTCGCCGTCATCACCAGCCAGGCCGCACCGCCGACGAGCGCCGCCACCGCGTCGCCCGCCGCCAGGCCGGCGGCAAGCGCCACCGGCGGCACCAGGTACACCAGCGTCAGCCCGGCGACCGTGCCGAGCAGCAGCAACGGGTTGTGGCGCAGCTGCGCGTAGGCGCTGCGCGAGACCATCCGCCACAGGTCCCGCAGCCGCGGATAGGGGCGCACGCTGTCCACCCGCTCCGCGAGCCCCAGCCAGACGCGGCCGCCGCCGGCCTTGACGGCCCGGGCGAGCGCCACGTCGTCGATCACCGCCTGCCGGATCGCGTCCGGGATCCGCACCCGTTCGGCGGCCTCGGCGCGCAGCAGCACGCAGCCGCCCGCGGCCGCCGCCGTCCGCGTCCCCGGGCGGCCGATCCGGCGGAAGGGGTACAGCTGCGCGAAGAAGTAGACGAAGGCCGGCACGACGAGCCGCTCCCACAGGCTCCGCACGCGCAGCCGCGCCATCTGCGAGACGACGTCGAAGCCCCCGGTGCGCGCCGCCGCCACCAGCAGGCGCAGGCTGTCCGGGGCATGGGCGATGTCGGCGTCCGTCAGCAGCAGGTAGGCGGGGCCACGCGCGCGTGCCAGGCCGATGCCGTGCCGCACGGCCCACAGCTTGCCCGTCCAGCCGGCGGGCGGCTCACCCGGTGAGGCCACGGTCAGCGGCAGTCCGCCGTGCCGCCGCGCCAGTTCGCGGGCCAGCTCCCCGGTGCCGTCGCGGCTGCCGTCGTCGACCAGGACGACCTCCGCCCGCCCCGGATAGTCCTGGGCGAGCAGCGAGGGAAGGCTCTCCGGCAGGACGGCGGCCTCGTCCCGCGCGGGAACGACGACGCACACCGACGGCCAGTCGTCCGTTGCCGGATCCGCGCGGGGCGGAAGTCTGACGTCCGTACGCCAGAAGAAGCCCTGGCCGAGCAGCAGCCACAGCCAGGCGGCGAGTGATCCGACGGCACTCCACTCGATCACGCTCACCCGCGCAGTCTGCCCCACCCGGACGGCCGGTACGAGGGGATCGACTATCGTGGCCGGGTGAAGATCGCGCTCATGGACTCCGGAATCGGGCTGCTGGCGGCCGCGGCCGCGGTACGGCGGCTGCGCCCCGACGCGGAACTCGTGCTCTCCCTGGACCCCGCGGGCATGCCGTGGGGCGCGCGCACGCCGGAGAACCTGACCGAGCGCGCCCTGGCCGTCGCCGAGGCCGCTGCCGCGCACCGCCCGGACGCCCTGATCGTCGGCTGCAACACCGCGACCGTGCACGCGCTCACCGCCCTGCGCGCCGCCCTGGAACCGGGTCTGCCGGTCATCGGCACGGTGCCGGCGATCAAACCGGCCGCGGCCGGCGGCGGGCCCGTCGCCATCTGGGCGACGCCCGCCACCACCGGCAGCCTCTACCAGCGGAACCTCATTCGCGACTTCGCCGACGGCGTACCCGTCACCGAGGTGCCCTGCTGGGGCCTCGCCGAGGCCGTGGAGCACGCGGACGAGTCGGCGATCGACGAGGCCGTCGCCGCGGCCGCCGCGCTCACCCCCGCGGAGGTGACGACCGTCGTCCTGGGCTGCACCCACTACGAACTGGTCGCCGACCGCATCCGGGTCGCGGTCCGGCGACCGGACGGCCCGCCGCCGGCCCTGCACGGCTCGGCGGGCGCCGTCGTCGCCCAGGCGCTGCGCCGGATCGGCGCCCGGCCCGAACCGGAGGCCGAGGCCGAGGGCAGCGTGACCGTGCTGCTGAACGGCCGGGAGGGCGACCTGCCCCTGCCGGCCCTGACCTACGCGGAGGGCCGTCTCCTCCAGCAGATCGCCCCGGCCCGCTGAGGTCGGGCCGACCGCCGGACGAGTCCCGTCCGAGTGCGGCGGCCCGGTCCCGTCACCCTGTGCGACACAACGCTACCCGCGCGGCGAAACCTGAGTAACCTCGTGGGTATGAGGGACCACCCCCACCCCGAGAACACTCCCCATCCCGAGGTGTGGACCGGACGGGCCACCAACCGGATGCAATGGGTGCTGGCACTCGTCGGCGCCGCCTGCATGGCGCTGGGCGTCGAGCTGGCCGTCGACTCCGCCTGGACCTCCGGCGTCGCCCCGCTGGTGATGTCGGTCGTCGGGTGCATCGCGGCCGGGCTGCTGGTTCTCTTCGGCACCCTCGCCTTCGTGCACGTCGCCGTGCGGGTCGACCACGAGTGCCTGGAGGTGCGCTGCGGGCACATCGGCCTGCCGCGCCGCCGCATCCCGCTCGCCCATGTCGCGGGCGCCGAGTTCGCCCCCCATGTCACCCCGCGCCACTGGGGCGGCTGGGGCTACCGGTGGCGACCCGAGAAGGGCACCGCGGTCGTCGTCCGGCGCGGCGAGGGCCTCGTGCTGCGCCTGTGGGACGGCCATACGTTCACGATCACCATCGACAACGCCGAGACGGCGGTGCACGTGATCAGGGCCCGCCTCCACCCGTCGGCCCCTCGGCCATGACCGGCCTGACCAGCCGTGGAGGACGACCGGCCTGATCGGTCCGTCGCGGATGACCGGCCGTACACTCCCGGAATGACCGTCACCGCAACTTCCGTCGACGAGTCGGACCGGCTCGACCCGCGGGCCGCCCCCGCGCCCTGGAGGGCGAGGCTCCTCCGGCTCCTGCCCGCCGCCGCGGCGGCCCTGTCGGGCTTCCTTCTCTACCTCAGCTTCCCCCCGCGCCCCCTGTGGTGGCTGGCCCTGCCCGCCTTCGCGGTCTTCGGCGGGGTGCTGCGCGGCCGCACCTGGAAGGCGGGCCTCGGCCTCGGCTACCTCTTCGGCCTCGGCTTCCTGCTGCCGCTGCTGGTGTGGACGGGAGTCGAGGTCGGCCCCGGTCCGTGGCTGGCGCTCGTCGCCGTGGAGGCGGTCTTCGTCGCACTGGTGGGCGCGGGTGTCGCGGCGGTGTCCCGACTGCCCGTCTGGCCGCTGTGGGCGGCCGCCGTGTGGATCGCCGGCGAAGCGGTACGCGCACGCGTGCCGTTCCACGGCTTCCCCTGGGGCAAGATCGCCTTCGGGCAGGCCGACGGGGTGTTCCTGCCGCTGGCCGCGGTGGGCGGCACCCCGGTGCTGGGCTTCGCAGTCGTCCTGTGCGGCTTCGGCCTGTGCGAGGCCGTGCGCCTGGCAGTGCGGGGGCGGCGCCGGGGAGCGGTACGGCGTCCGGCCGCGGCCGCGGCCCTGCTGAGCGTCGCCGTACCGGTGGTGGGCGCGGTGGCCGCGCGGCCCCTGGTCAGCGACAAGGCCGAGAACGGCACCGCGACCGTCGCCCTCGTCCAGGGCAACGTGCCCCGGGCGGGCCTGGAGTTCAACGCCCAGCGGCGTGCGGTCCTCGACTACCACGCGCGCGAGACGGAGCGGCTGGCCCAGGCGGTGAAGGCGGGCAAGGCAGCCAAGCCGGACTTCGTGCTCTGGCCGGAAAACTCCTCCGACATCGACCCCTTCGTCAACCCCGACGCGCGGGCCGTGATCGACATGGCCGTCAGGGCGGTCGGGGTGCCGGTGTCCGTCGGCGGCGTCGTGGAGCGGCACGGCGCACTGTTCAACGAGCAGATCCTGTGGGACCCGGTCCAGGGGCCCACCCAGACGTACGACAAACGGCAGATCCAGCCGTTCGGCGAGTACCTTCCGCTGCGCTCGCTGCTCGGAGCGGTCAACAAGAACTGGACGTCGATGGTCCGGCAGGACTTCAGCCGCGGCGACAAGCCGGGCGTGTTCACCATCGACGGCACGAAGGTGGGCCTGGCCACCTGCTACGAGGCGGCCTTCGACTGGGCCGTGCGCGACACGGTCACCGCCGGCGCGCAGATGATCTCCGTACCGAGCAACAACGCGACCTTCGACCGCAGCGAGATGACCTACCAGCAGCTCGCCATGTCCCGGATCCGCGCCGTCGAGCACAGCCGTACCGTCACCGTCCCGGTGACCAGCGGCGTCAGCGCGATCATCATGCCCGACGGGCGGATCACGCAGAAGACCGGCATGTTCGTGCCCGGCTACCTGGTCCAGAAGGTGCCGCTGCGCTCCTCCGAGACGCCCGCCACCCGGCTGGGCACCCTGCCGGAGGCCGCCCTGGTACTGGTCGCGGCCGGCGGCCTGGGCTGGGCCGTCGGCGCCGGACTGCGCGGGCGGCGCGCCCGGGGCGTGTGACCGTACGCCGGACGTGCGCCCCGCGGATGCCTCGCGGCATGCCGTGGTCCCGGGTGCCCGCCCGCTAGGGTCGGCTCCATGGCCACTCCCGACTTCATCCGTACGATCAGGGCCTCGGCCGGCACCCAGCTGCTGTGGCTGCCCGGGGTCACCGCCATCGTCTTCGACGACGACGGCAGAGTGCTGCTGGGGCGCCGCTCCGACACCGGCAGGTGGTCGGTGATCGGCGGCATCCCGGACCCGGGCGAGCAGCCGGCCGCCTGCGCCGTACGGGAGGTCCACGAGGAGACCGCGGTGCACTGCGTCCCCGAGCGGGTGGTCCTCGTCCAGGCGCTGAAACCGGTCACCTACGGCAACGGCGACATCTGCCAGTACATGGACATCACCTTCCGCTGCCGTGCGGTGGGCGGCGAGGCGCGGGTCAACGACGACGAGTCGCTGGAGGTGGGCTGGTTCGCGGTGGACGCGCTGCCCAAACTGGACGAGTTCGGCCTGTTCCGGATCAAGCAAGCCATGTCCGACGCACCCACGTGGTTCAACCCCACGGAATTGAACTGAAGTATGGGCCGTGCCCATATGTGGCGCGGCGGGCGGCCTGCCTAGGGTCACCCCATGACCTCGCCGCTTCCCGCTCCGCACACTCCCTCGCTCGACCTCGGCGGCCGCATCGCCCTCGTCACCGGCGCCGCCGGCGGCATCGGCCGCGCCTGCGCGCTGCGGCTGGCCGCCGCCGGAGCCAGGGTCAGAGCCGTCGACCGGGACGCGTCGGGACTGGACGCGCTCGCCGAACGGGCGGGCGCGCTGGCCGACTCCCTCGAACTCCTGGCGCTCGACCTCACCGACCTCGACGCCGCCGAGCGGGCGGCCGCCGGCACCGACGTGCTCGTCAACAACGCCGGGCTGCAACTGGTGCGCCCCATCGAGGAGTTCCCACCCGAGGTCTTCCACACCGTGCTCACCGTGATGCTGGAGGCGCCCTTCCGGCTCGTCCGCGGCGCCCTGCCGCACATGTACGGGCAGCGCTGGGGCCGGATCGTCAACATCTCCTCGGTGCACGGGCTGAGGGCCTCCGCCTACAAGTCGGCCTACGTGGCCGCCAAGCACGGCCTGGAGGGACTGTCCAAGACCACCGCCCTCGAAGGCGCCCCGCACGGCGTCACCTCCAACTGCGTCAACCCCGGCTACGTGCGCACGCCCCTGGTCGAGACGCAGCTCACCGACCAGGCGCGGGCCCACGGCATCTCCGAGGAGCGCGTGCTGTCCGAGGTGCTGCTCAAGGACAGCGCGGTCAAACGGCTGCTCGAACCGGAGGAGGTCGCTGAGGCCGTGGCATACCTGTGCGGCCCGCAGGCCTCCTTCGTCACCGGCACCTCGCTGGTCCTGGACGGCGGCTGGACCGCGCACTGACCGACCACCCCGGTCCCCCTCCGCATCCGGGTTTTCCACAGGCTCCACGAGAGGACCGGCCGATGGGCGATCCTGTGGGCATGTCCAGCGATCACGTGCAGTCCACCCGGCGCCCCGCCGCCAGGACTCCGGCCGGTAGCGCCGAAACCCCCTTTCTCGAACTGCTGGCCCGGGGCGCGCCCACCGCCGCCTACGAACAGCCGGTGCTGCTCGCCCGCGCCGAGGGCCGGCCGGCCGAGTCGATCGACGCGCTCGAACAAGCCAGACTGCTCGCCCTGCGCGTCCGCGCGGAACTGGAGGGCCGGCGGCGCCGCGAGGCGGAGCTGTCGGCGCTGTTCGAGACCGCCCACGACCTGGCCGGCCTGCGCGACGTGGACGCGGTGCTCCAGGCCATCGTGCAGCGCGCCCGCTCGCTGCTCGGCACGGACGTGGCCTACCTCACCCTCAACGACCCCGCCCGCGGCGACACCTACATGCGCGTCACCGCGGGCTCGGTGGCCGCCCGCTTCCAGCAACTGCGCCTGGGCATGGGGGAGGGGCTGGGCGGACTCGTCGCGCAGACGGCCCGCCCCTACGTCACCGACGACTACTTCAAGGACGCCCGCTTCCAGCACACCGGAACCATCGACGCGGGCGTGCAGGACGAGGGCCTGGTCGCGATCCTCGGCGTGCCGCTCATGCTCGGACCGCAGGTGATCGGCGTCCTGTTCGCGGCCGACCGGCGGGCCCGCGTCTTCGAACGGGAGCAGATAGCCCTCCTCGGCTCCTTCGCCGCCCTCGCCGCGGCGGCCATCGACAGCGCCAACCTGCTCACCGAGACCCGCTCGGCACTCGCCGGCCTGGAGCGGGCCAACGAGATCATCCGCGACCGCAGCGGCGTCATCGAGCGCGCCTCCGACGTCCACGACCGGCTCGCCGAACTCGTCCTGCGCGGCGGCCAAGTGCACGACGTGGCCGCCGCCGTATCCCAGGTGCTCGACGGCACCGTCGAGTTCACCGAGGCCACCGCCGCACCCGCCGACGCCCTGGAGGCCTCCCGGGCCGAGGGACACGCGGTGCCGCACGGCCCGGACTGGATCGCCGCCGTCGCCGCGGGCGGTGAACTGCTCGGCGCGCTCGTGCTGCGCGGCCACCCCGGCCTCGACCCCGTCGACCAGCGCACGCTGGAGCGGGCCGCGATGGTCACCTCACTCCTCCTGCTCGCCAGACGGTCCGCCGCCGAGGCCGAACAGCGCGTCCGCGGCGAACTGCTCGACGACCTTCTGGACGCCCGCGACCGCGACCCCCGCCTGCTGCGCGAGCGCGCCGTCAGACTGCACGCGGACCTCGACGCCACGCACGTCGTGCTCGCCGCCCGCCTCGACACCCCGTCCGCCGACGCCGAGCAGGAGGCCGCCGCCCGCCACCGCCTGTGGTCCGCGGCCTTCCACCTGGCCGCCACCCGGCACGGCCTGGCAGCCGCCCGCGACGGCGGCACGGTCCTGCTGCTGCCGCTGCGCCGCGGGGACAGCGCGACCCAACTGGCCCGCCGCACCGCCCGTCACCTCGGCACCGCGGTGCGCGAGGCGGTCACCGTGGGCGCCTCCGCCCCCGTCGAGAACCTGGCCGCCCACCCCGAAACCGTCGCCGCCGCCTACGAGGAGGCGCGGCGCTGCCTCGACGCCCTGCGGCTCCTGGGCCGCACGGGCGACGGCGCCGCTGGCCAGGACTTCGGCTTCCTCGGCCTGCTCCTTGCCGGTGACCGGGACATCGCCGGCTTCGTCGACCGCACCGTCGGCCCGGTCGTGGCCTACGACGAGCGGCGCGGCACGGAGCTGATACGCACCCTGGAGGCGTACTTCGCCTGCGGCACGAGCCCGGCCCGCACCAAGGACGCACTGCACGTCCATGTGAACACCGTCGCCCAGCGCTTGGAGCGCGTGGGCCGGCTGCTCGGGCAGGACTGGCAGACCCCGGCCCGCGCCCTGGAGATCCAACTGGCCCTGCGCCTGCACCGCTTGTCGGCACCGGCGCAGAGCTGACCCCCGTACGCGAGCGGACGCACGGGGGCCGGCCGGACCAGGGGGCGGGCTGGCGTCAGATGGTGCGCGTGCCGGCGGCGCGGGCGGACGTGGTGTCGGCGCCCGCGGAGGCGTCGACGTCGGCGAGGTCGCGGTGCCGGGTCTCCTTGGCCACTCCCACGGCGATCAGCGTCAGCACGGCCGCCGCGATCACGTACAGGGCGATCGGGGTGGAGCTGCCGTAGTCGGCCAGCAGCGCGGTCGCGATCAGCGGGGCGGGCGCGCCGGCGGCGACGGAGGCGAACTGGGCGCCGATGGAGGCGCCGGAGTAGCGCATCCGGGTCGCGAACATCTCGGCGAAGAAGGCCGCCTGCGGGGCGTACATGGCCCCGTGCAGCACCAGGCCCACGGTCACCGCGAGGACGAGCGGGCCGAAGCCGCCGGTGTCGATGAGCCAGAAGAACGGGAACATCCACAGGCCGACCCCGGCGGCGCCCAGCAGGTACACCGGGCGGCGCCCGACCCGGTCCGACAGGGCACCCCAGGCCGGGATCACCGCGAAGTGCACCGCGGACGCGATCAGCACGGCGTTCAGCGCGGTCTGCTTGGAGACGCCGGCGGAGGTGGTGGCGTAGACGAGGATGAACGCGGTGATCACGTAGTAGCTGATGTTCTCCGCCATCCGCGCCCCCATCGCCACCAGCACATCACGCCAGTGATGCCGCAGCACGGACACCAGCGGCGCCTTCTCGGTCCGGTCCTGCGCCGCCCTACGGGTCTCGGCCTGCGCCAACGCCTGCTGGAACACGGGCGATTCATCGACGGAGAGCCGAATCCACAGACCGACGACGACGAGTACACCGGAGAGCAGGAACGGAATGCGCCATCCCCAGGTCCCGAAGGCGCTGTCGGAGAGCACCGCGGTCAGCAGCGACAGCACACCGGTGGCGAGCAACTGCCCCGCGGGCGCGCCGGTCTGCGGCCAGGAGGCCCAGAACCCGCGCCGCCGGGCGTCGCCGTGCTCGGACACCAGCAGCACGGCCCCGCCCCACTCACCGCCCAGCGCGAACCCCTGGACCAGACGCAGCACGGTGAGCAGCACCGGTGCCGCCGAGCCCACCGTCGCGTGGGTGGGCAACAACCCGATCGCGAAGGTGGCCCCGCCCATCATGAGCAGGCTCAGAACGAGCAGCTTCTTGCGTCCCAGCCGGTCACCGTAGTGCCCGAACACCAGCGCGCCCAGCGGTCGCGCCGCGAACCCGACCGCATAGGTCAGGAACGACAGCAGCGTCCCCACCAGCGGATCCGAGTCCGGGAAGAACAGCTTGTTGAACACGAGCGCGGCGGCCGAGCCGTAGAGGAAGAAGTCGTACCACTCGATGGTGGTGCCGATGAGGCTCGCGGCGACGATGCGGGGGAGGTTCGCCGGGGGTGGGGGAGAGGTGGTCGGGGAGGCCATGTGCGCCACTTCCTCGTCTGCCGTGGGGACGGGTACGTGTCGGCACACGGTAGGAACATGCAGGTCAGGCGCACATGTGGCGAGCCAACATAGTCTGGCGGCTGGCTATGCGTGCGGCCACCATGGCCGGGTGAAGCTTCGGTCCAGGCCGCCGTGGAGCACGATCGTCGCCGACGAGGGGCGAGGAATCAGCCGCTGCAGGAGGATCCAGCCCCGTGATACCGCCCATCTACCCCGACCCCTCGAGTCGTTCCAGGAGAAGGACTCCGCTGGGTTCTACATCATCGCCGCAGCCATCATCGAGCTCGACGTGACCGAGTCGGCGCGAGAGGCGACATGATTGCCAAGAAGTCAAACCCGGCCCGGTTCATCAAGGAGGGGCGGGACGCCGTCCGCGAGGGGGAGTGAAGCGCGCGCACGGCCAAGGAGCGGGGCCTCGGCGAGTACCGGGGCCCCGCCTCTTTCCCATGGTCCAGCACCAGGGTCACGTTAGGCTCATGGCCCGTCGACCCTTCCGAACAGGAATGCCATGCCCAACAGCCGTACGAGACGCGGCCCGTCGTCGGGTGAACTCACTTACGGGCAGGCCGGTGCGACCCGGCCCGCCGAAGAGCCCTGGCCGGTGGGGATCACAGGTCTGCGCCCCTACGCCCGCACCGTCGTCATCGGGCGCGGGGACACCGACTGGCACGCTGCGGCGGACGCGGTGCTGCGCTGGGGCGTCAAGCGGCGCAGTGGCTTCACAGTGACGGGCCGCGACGGTGCCGGGGGCCGGGTCGTCGAGGGGGCCGAGTACCGCATCACCGCGGCGTTCGGTCCGTTTGCGGTGCGGGAGCCCGTCCGGGTCGTCGCCGTCGTCGACACCCCGGACCGCTGCGGCTTCGCCTACGGCACCCTGCCCGGTCATCCCGTGAGCGGCGAGGAGGCCTTCGTCGTCCACCGGTCCCCCGACGGCACGGTCGCACTGACGATCCGCTCCCTGACCCGTGCCGCCCCGCACGGGCCGTGGCGCCTGGTGTTCCCGGTGCTGCTGGTCGCGCAGCGGTTCTTCCGGCGGCGTTATCTGCGCGCCCTGCTGCCTGCTCGTCGAGCGGGCGTGCGGTGACCCGTCGCCCCGCGGAGTGCGGGCGACGGGCCGCCGTCAGCAGCACCCGACCCACGAGGACCCGAAGCTAGTGCCGCGACAGGCAACGTTTGCCCCGTCGCGACGCCCGGCACTCCCCCAAGCTCTTCGAGCAGGGGGGACCCCCACTCGCCGCACCGGCCGAAAGCCCTAGTACATCCAGTACGAGGACTTCCGGCCGGCACACCCCCAAGCTCTTCGAGCAGGGGGGACCCCCAGAGCACGCACCGGACGCCGCTCCTTGACGGGCAAACGTTGCCCGCCGCGGCACTAGGAGTGGGGGTCGGTATTCGCCGTCGTGTCAGTCCAGGCGATCTCGAAGTACCTGACGCGTTCATCTTGTCCGGCCGGCCGCATGCCCGCTGCCATCATGACGTGCTGGGACGCGATGTTGTCGTGGTCGGCGTCGCCTTTCACGCAGGTGACACCGCGTGCCCGCGCGAACAGCAGCAGTCCGCGGAGGGCTTCGGAGGCGTATCCCTTGCCTCGCGCTGACGGGATGAGGCCGTAGCCGATCGTGACGCTGCCGTTCTCGTCCGCAGGTCCGTGGAAGCCCAGGCCGCCGATCGCCCGACCGTCCTCACGGCGACGGATCTCATAGTTGCCGAACGGCTGGGGATCACCGGTGTTCGCGCAGGTGCGCAGGAAGCGACTGGCGGCGGACACGTCCCCATCGGTGGGGTACCCGGGCGCCCATCGGGCACCGCTGTGCGGCTCGCCCGCCACCACTTCCTCAGCCTCGCTGACGGTCATCGGATGAAGCACGAGCCGCGCTGTCACAAGATCGCCCATGGCAGGGAGGAGTATCACGCGGGGTGGCCAGAACGCACTTGGATTATCCGACCGGGCAGCGCCCCACCTCCGGTTGATGATCACAGGTACGGAAGAATCGCGATATGGGCGGTGGGGATGGGCTGTTCGAGGTCGAGCCGGTGGAAAGGCAGCAGCTGGTGCGCCTGCTGATCTACGGCTACACCACCGGGGGGCGCTCCTCTCGGGCGATCGAGCGCAGGTGCGCCGACGACATCGCGTTCCGGTTCCTGGCCGCTGACCAGGCCTCAGACTTCCGCTCGATCTCGCGGTTCCGCCGCCGCCACCAGTCGCTGCACCTCGCGCAGAAGCTCGGCATGGTCAAGAGGGGCCGCGTTGCCCTGGACGGCACCAAGCTCGAAGCGAACGCCTCCAAGCACAAGGCGACGAGCTACGGCCGCCTGGTCGTCAAGGAGGAGCGGATCGAGGCCGAGATCGCCGCTCTGGAGGCCCAGGCCGCCGCCCTGCTCGCAGACGCCGGGGCCGCCGACACCACCGAGGGCGGGGCCTTCCGTATCGACGGCAAGGACACCGATCTGCCCGCCGAGCCGGCCCGCCGCGAGAAGCGCCTGGCCAGGTCGCAGGCCGCCCGCGCGCCGATCGAGTCCGAAGCCGCCGACGAGCGAGTCCTACCGGTCGGAGGGAACCACCGGCCCCCGGGCGATCAGGACGTCGGCTTCGTGGCGCCAGCCGAGGGAGGAGTAGAGGCGCTGGCCTTCCTCGCTGGCGATGAGAAGACCGGTACGGGCGCCCTGGGCCACGGCGGCCTCCGCCAGAGCGCTCATCATGGCGCGGCCCAGGCCGCGTCGCCGGTGCGCCGCGTCCGTCTCGATGCGATCGGCGACCGCATCAGCACCGACCACGGCGATGGTGCCACGCGCCGCCACCTCTCCGGAGGAGTCACGGAGGGAGACGACCGTGACTGGTCCCTCCGTGCGGACCTCGCGCTTGTACGGCGCGGCCGGCGCGTACTGCGGGTGCTCGGCCAGATCGGTCGTCATGAACCACTCGGACCGGTGGAGCAACTCCAGTCCGGCGGCGCGGACGACGGCTTCGACGGTGCCGGGGCGCAGCGTAGGTACCGTGAGCCAGGTGATCTGCCTCGCGGCGGCGACGGCTGCCGCCAGCCGTGCCAGGGACGCGGGCTCCTCGTCCGCACGCAGCGCGAACACCTCGACCTCGCGGCCGGGTTGGTCGCACTTGGACCGCAGGCCGTCCCCGGCGGACTCGACCGGCTCGGCCTCGGGCAGGTGGCGAGCCACGGTCCAGCCGTTCAGCCAACGTCGTATCAGCTCTGATTCGATCTTCGTCATCCGGTGATTAGAGCATGCACTTTCGGGCGTGTTGGAGGCGTCCAGGTCATAGTGAGCCGGCACGCCCGCCTGGTCTGCGGCGTATGTGTTGATCTCGAGAGTCTTTCCGAACTTTGAAGGATTGGCCGCTTTCGCTCGGCCTGGAGCTGTCGGAGTCCGACCTGGACCTCCTGCTCACCGTGGACAAGGAGGTCTGGCGCGACGAGGCGGCCCCGGTCCGTCGTCACTTCGAGCGGTCCTCCAGATACCGCGTATGGGTCTCCTGCCGCCGTGCCTCCGTCTCGCGCAGCGCCGAGGCCAGTCGGTCCGCCTCCTCGTGCAGCAGGGACAGCTGTCTCTCCAGATGGCGCTCGGGCGGCTCCTGCCCGGGGGTCAGCCGGCTCCACCAGCGGGTCCGTACGAACGTGTCGACGGCCTCCGGGACGTCCTGCCGCACGGCCCGCGACAGCGTGTGCACGGCCTCCGGATCCTGGACGAGGACATCGGCGACCCAGCCGGGATCGAGCAGCGCCGCCAGCAGCTCGGTCAGTTCGGTGAGGCGGCCGGAGGCGGCGGGCGGCAGCTCCACATCCGCCAGATAGGCGCGCAGCGTCCCGAAGTCGGCCCGCAGTTCGTCCAGTTGGGCCGAGGCATCCGGAAAGTCGGGCACCGCAGGGCGCTCCGGCGGGGCGATCAGCGCGCCCGCGCCGTACAGACCGGCCACCACGACGGGCCAGTAGGGGCCTGCGACCCCGGTGAAGGTGAGCGCGAGTCCGACGATCCCGCAGGCGCTGCCGGCGATGTTCTTGCGTGACTCGAGATAGCCGAGCGCCCTACTGGTAGCCACGGATCTCCTCGAAGGCTCCGTCCAGCGAACCCTTCTGGGCGTCGAAGAGGCGGCCGCCGGTCAGTTCGGCGATGTGTTCCAGCTCCTTGCGGTCGGAGTCGCCGAAGAGGATGGGGAAGACGGGGATGTCGCGCTGGTGGGCGTCCAGCCGTCGGTAGAAGGCGTCGAAGTCGCCTGCCTCGGCCCCGGTGGTGTTCTCGCCGTCCGTCATCAGCACGATCGAGGTGAAGGCGTCACGGTCCGTCCCGAGGTGCTCGTACGCCTTCTCCAGGGAGGTGTAGAGGGCGGTGTCGCCGCCGGGGGTCAGCGCCTCGGTGTCCGCGCGGATGGCGTCCGCCCCCTGCCGCGGATCGGACGGATCGACCACATGGGTCCGTACGGACTTCACCGCAGACCCGAACGCCATCAGGGTGACCTCCTCCCGGGCGCGGAAGTCGCCGGTCAGGCCCGTGAGGGCCCTCTTGAGCCTCTCGAGACGGTCGCCGGCCATCGAGCCGGAGGTGTCCAGGACGTAGACGGTGCGGGAGGGGCGGCGCAGCGTGTTCTCGTACGCCCCGAGCAGGCCGTCGGCCACGGACCGGGTGCCCGGGAAGGGCAGTTCGCGGCGCCGG
Organism: Streptomyces cyslabdanicus; assembly: GCF_052663305.1. Taxonomy (NCBI): domain Bacteria; kingdom Bacillati; phylum Actinomycetota; class Actinomycetes; order Kitasatosporales; family Streptomycetaceae; genus Streptomyces; species Streptomyces cyslabdanicus. The sequence continues at coordinate 138,275 of NZ_JBQRUW010000037.1, read as the reverse complement.
CCGGTGTCGAGTCCCGCGGCCGGTGACACGGACGCGACCACCGGACGGCGATGGGTGCGTTCGGTGATCAGCCGCTGCACCGCCGGGGCACGCAGGGCCTCGGCGAGCCGGCGGACGTCCTCGCGGGTGTCCTGGCTCGTCGAGGAGAGGGAGGAGAGCGGGTAGTCGGCGGTGACCACGCCGTCGCGGGGGCGGATCACGGTGAGCCCCGGGATGCCCTGGAGTACGGACTCGTAGTTGAGCAGGGCGTCGACGTCGCCGCGGCGGGCGTAGGCGGAGGCCAGCCACCCGGAGGAACCCGAGGTCAGCTTCTGCCCTTTGAAGAACTCCTTCAGCCTCGGGGTGGCCTTGGCGACATCCGCGTCGGTGAGCGCGGACTGGGCGTCGGAGAGCGCGGAGGCCACCGCGATCAGTGTGGAGAACCCGGAGTTGGAGCGGGCCGGGTCGGTCATGCCGTACGTCAGCCTGCCGTCCCGCACCGCCTGCTCGACCTGTGACCAGGTGACGTCGTCGGGCTTCCAGTGGAGCGCGCTCACGGTCGCGGGCTTGACGCCGAGGGCGACCGGACTGGACATCACCGGGGTCTCGGAGACGACCTTCTTCGCCGCCTCGGGGCGCAGCCGCAGATAGTCGTCGGAGGAGAGCCAGAGCGCGTCGTAGCGGCCGTCCACCGCGCCCTCGGCGAGCTGGTCCACGGCGTCCAGGGTGCCCGTATAGGTGGGGCGGACCGTGATGCCGGTGCTCTTGCGGACCTCGTCGAGGACCGGGGTCATGTCGGCGAGCTCGCTGGAGGCGAGCACCCGCAGGGTGCCGGGCCGGGCGGCCTCGTCCGTGTCCCGGGGCTCGGGGGTCGTCGTGCACGCCGTGAGCAGGACGGCGAGCCCGGCGAGCACGGCCGGTCCGCCAAGACGCAGCCTCATGCGGAACCGCCCTCCAGCGCACCCTGGGAGCGGCTGCGCGCCAGATAGGCGCTCGCGTGCTGGAGTTCGGTGCTGAGGGACTCCACCGTCGCGGCCATGGTCTCCGTCGCCTGGACCTTGTAGGTGTCGATGGCGTCCAGGGTGCGGTAGATCTGCTGGAAGGCCGAGCGCAGGGTCTCCGCGCCGACCGCCGGGTCGGCGGCGATCCGCTGGATCTCCCCGCTCTGGGTGGCGAGCATCTCGGCGTTGCCGCGGATGAGGTCCTCCGTGGTCCCGCGCAGGGCGTTGACCTGGTCGACGACCTTGCGCTGGTTGTCGAGGGCGGAGGCCAGCATCACCGAGATGCGCAGGGCGGAGACCGTGGTGGTGGCCGCCCGGTCGACGCCCTTGATCAGTTCGTCGTTGTTGCGGCGCACCACGTCCATGGCGAGATAGCCCTGTGCGCACACCGCGAGCTGGGTCAGCAGGTCCTGGTGCTTCTGGCGGACCGGGAAGAGCACATCGGCGCGGAGGGTGTCGGCCTGGGCGGGGTCCGCCGCCTCGGCGTCCGCGATGTGCCGCTCGACGGCCGTGTCCAGGGCCTCGGTGAGCACGACGTACTCCTGGAGCCTGCCCATGGTCTCCCAGAGGCGGACGCGTTCGGTCTGGAGGGCGGCGTTGTCGCGGCGCAGCTCGTCCTGGCCGCCGCGCAGCGAGCCCACGATCCTGTTCAGCGTCCCCTGCGCGGAGGCGTACTTGGCGAGATGGTCGCGGAGCCGGTTGCCGCCGGGCAGCCGGGAGAGGAACCGCCGCCCGCGGCCGGCCGGAAGATCACGGGGATCCAGGTCCTCCACCACCCGCCTCAGTTCGACGAGCGAGGTGCCGACCCGGGACTGGGCGTCGTCGCCCTTGCCGGGCAGGCTCCGGACCGAGCGCTCCAGCATCCGGTTGGACTGGGCGGACGCGCCGCGCATCTCGCTCGCGCCCAGCGCGGTGATCTCCCCGACCTTGCCGGCGAACTCGGGGGAGCGGGCGTCCAGACCGGCGAGCCCCGTGACATAGTCCGCGGCCTTCCTGGCCATGTCCGCGCGTACGGAGTCGTCGAGCGGCACCACTCCGCCCGCCTTCTCGCGCGGCACCGGGGCGACGGGCTCCGGCGGGGTGAGGGTGAAGGTGTCGTTGTCGGTCACGTGTTTTCCCCTTGGCCCCGGGCCCGGCGCGCCATCTCGTGCAGCACCGCGGAGGTGGGCACGGGCGCCTGCCGGACACCGGTCAGCTTCTGGTTGAGGTACGAGGTGTGGGAGGCGGTCGCCGCCGTGAACTCGGCGGTGTCGCCCTGCGGCCGGAATCCGTGCCGGACGGCCAGCCGGCGCAAGGTCGGGTCGGTGCTCAGCAGATCGCCGAGGTTACGGCCGGCCGGGGTGAGGGGCACGACGGTGTGGTCGCTGTTGACGGTGGTGTCCGGGTAGAGGACGGTGAGGTCGTCCAGGCCCTGGCCGTCGGTCAGCAGCGCCGCCACCTGGGACTCGTAGACGAGGACGAGCGGATTGCCGACACCGCTGACGAAGTCCCGGAACGCGGCGTCCGAACTGGGCTGTTGAGCGCCCTGGACGCTGATCAGCTTGTGCATCAGGGGCGCGGTGCGCCCGATGTCGGCCTTGCTCGCCGCCACCCGCCCGCCGCCCGCGACATACGAGGCCGCGGCGAGGTAGAGGGCGCCGGAGTTGGAGGTCTCCGGGTCGGTGCTGGCGATGTAGAGCGTGCCGGTCAGCTCGCCGTGCCGCTCGGCCCCCTTGAGCTGCTGCCAGGTCCGGTCGTGCGCGGCGGCGTCGAGGTAGCGGGCCGTGTGCAGCGTGCCGCGGTGCCGGTCCAGGGTAGCGAGCCCGTTCGCGGCCAGTACCTCGGCGGCGCTGCGGTGCGCCACGACGACCAGCGGCGAGTAGAACGGCCGCGGCAGGGGCTTCTGCACGTGGTACTTGGCGGCGAGCGCGTCGGCCGGGGCCTGGCTGGAGGGGAAGGCGAAGTCGTACCCCTCGAGGTCGAGCCCCTCCATGGCCCAGGACCCGGAGGTCTCGGTCCTGACGGTGTAGCCCTTGGCGGCGAGGGCCTTCACCACGGCGGGGTCGGCGAAGAAGTCCGACTTCTCCGATCCGATCACGCCACGCACGGTCTTCGTTGCCGTGCTCGTGTCCTGTCCTTCACGGCCCGCGACGACGGCGGTCACCACTCCGCCGATCAGCAGCACCGCCAGGACTATTCCTGCGATACGTCTCACGCCCGGGAGCGTGCTCCCGGAACCCGACATTCCCCCTGCGCCCGGGTGAAGGGAAGGTGACAGGCCGATCCCGGTATGCAACAGGAATGAAGCGTTCCGGAAGCGGCACCCCGGGGCCGGGGCGAGCCGGAACGGTCGGCGGACGCGGACCCGTGTGGCCGGTCGGAGCCTCCCGGCGGGGCGGCGACGGCCGTCAGCCGGAGGTGACCGGTTCCCGCGGCTCGGCCAGGGCGGCGGTGTGCGCGTCCATCCGTTCCGCCGTCAGGATCGCCGCCGCTGTGTCCTCGCGCGACGCCACCACCAGGGCGCGGCCCGTCAGAGCGTGGGCACGCCGGTGCAGCGCGGCGAAGCGCGGTTCGGGGCCGTGCGCGTTCTCCGTCGTGCGGGCCGGCGGGGCGTCCTCCACGAACTGCCGGTCGCGCCCGGGCAACGGGGAGCCCCAGCGCAGCCTGGCCACCTGCTCGGTGAGCCGCCCGGCGGCCTCGCCCAGCTCCGCGGAGGGTTCCTGCGCGCGCAGTTCCTCCGCCACCGCGAGCACGGCCGCCAGATGGCCGGCGAGCTGGATGATCGATTCCAAGGGGTAGGCCCTGTGGCAGTCAGTTCGCCCCATGGTGAGTGGGGAGCAGCCGGGTGGTGGCGATGTTGAGGCGCATGCCGGAGGGAATACGGCCGTCGGCATCCAGTAGGGCTGGGGCAGCGGCGAGGAACTCGGCGCGTAGGCTCGCGGTCTGCTCCGGGTCGAGCACCACCATGTCGTAGAAGGCTTCGGTGGTGTAATCCCAGACCTGTTCCGGGGTGCCGCCCAAGTCGATGACGACGGTGTCCCAGCTCACCGGCGCGAATCCGGCTGGGCCCAACAATTCGTCCAGGCCCTCCCGGCTGCGGGCCCTGCCATCGCCGAGCCGCGGTATGGACCGCTCCGGCGACGCCGCCTTGAAGTAGGGGCGGGCGAGAGTCAGGAACAGGCTCATGGCCTGGCCGTCGACGGCCCCGCCCCCGACGGCGATGGCGAGCCGGCCATCGGGCGCCAGCACCCGAGCCGCCTCGGCGGCTATCCGGTCCACGTCGTGCATCAGCATCAGCGCCATGTGCGACACCACGGCGTCGAAGGAGTTGTCGGCGAAGGGCAGTTCCTGGGCCCGCCCTTGCCGCAGGTCCGCACAGGTGAGAGCAGGACGCATCCGGGCCAGCGCCAGCTCCTGGTCCGCCAGGTCGATGCCCGCCAGCTCCTCGGCACCGGCCGCGGCCAGCACCTCCAGCAGCGCGCCGTCCGCGCAGCCCAGGTCAAGCACCCGGCGGGCTCCGGCGACCTCGGCGGCCAGAACCTGGTAACTGGTGCGGCCGTCGGCGAGCGGGGCCCGCTCCGTGTTGACCGACTGGCGCCCGGGTCCGTTGTTGTGGAAGTCGCGCAAGAACATCTCGGGGGCGTCGGAACTGGATCTGCGGGACGAGGGAGTTGTGGTCATCCCCCGGACCCTACAAGGCAGTTGCCGGACGCACCCCTCCTCTGAACGGCGGAGTCGGCCATTGCTGCTGTTAGGGCACCGCGCTCAGGGACAGGGCCCGGAGCGCGCCGGGATGCTGGGAGACGCCGCCAGCAGTAGACGTCGGCGCAGGAACCTTTGGTCGCGCTACCGCCCGCAGTTGTCGCCCACCGGCAGGAACAGCTCCAGTCGCCGCCACTCCACCTCCGGCACATCGACCGGGCGAGGCCCGCAGCCTGCTCCCGGATCTCGGGGACAGCGGTCGTCTCCCACATCTCGCCACGCCGATGGGCTCCGAGAGTCCACAAGGAGCGGATCTGTCCGTCGCGGGACGGGAGCCGTCCCCCGGCGGTGCTGGCGAGCCCGATGCCCAGCGGCCCCGGAACGGCCAGCCCCGAGGACAACAGGCAGGCCAGGAGGGATCACGGGAGTCGATCGGACGCAGAGCAGGACCGGAACAGTCCACCACCCAGCCGACTCCTAGATGATCAATTCCAAGGGGTCAGTGATCGTACGAGGTGATCGAGCGGAGGGTGGCTTGTCTGGTGTGGTCGTTGTGCCAGATGGCGGCGGTCAGCGCCAGTATGCGCTGCATGACGCGGGCGATGACGCCGCGGGGTGTGCGTCCTCGGTGCTGTTCGAGGTTGAGCTGTCCCTTGAAGGTTTCGTTGACTGACTCGATGAACTGCCGGAGCGGCTTGAACAGGGATCCGCCGGCCCGCTGCCGTTCGTCCTTGCGGGTGGGCCGTAGCAACTGGATGCCCTGTTGGGCGAGTTCGTGTTCGAAGTCACGGCCGAAGTAGTTCTTGTCGCCGATCAGTGTCTGGCCGGGCCGGGCGCTGGCGAGGTGCAGTTCGGCCGCGAGCAGGTCCAGCAGGGTCTCGCGCGCCTTGGCCCCGGTCAGGGCGAAGGCGACGGGCAGGCCCTGGAGGGTGCACACCAGGTGCAGCCTCAGGCCCCAGAAGAACCGGCTGTGACTGGCGCAGTACCCGTACTGGGCCCATCCCGGCAGATCGGAGCGTTTCACGGTCTCCCGGGAGCGGCCGCACTCCACGGGTGTGGAGTCCACGATCCACACCTCGTCGCTCCACACCGAGGTGTTGGTGGCCAAGATCCGGGTGACCTGACGGAGCAGCTCAGCGGCCTTCCGTAGCCGCTTGTTGTAGCCGGGTTGCTGCGGCAGGTACGGGAAGAGGTGCCGCAGGTGAGCCCGGGCATGCCGGAGCCACCTGGCCTCGGAGGTGAACCCGAGCACGGCCTGCATCATCGAAAGGGTGACCAGTTCGGCGTCGGTGAGCTGCGGCGTGATCCCCACAGCAGGCCGCCACGGCGCCAAGTCCGGACGCTCCTTCAGCAGGTCGTCGGTTGTCACATAGAGTGCTGTCGCGAGGGTGTCCAGGTTGTTCGTCACACAACGATCTTGGGCTTCCTCGTTCTCGTCTCCGCAAACGCCCCCTGGAAGATCATCTATGGCGTCACGCGGGGTTCGCCCACTCCTCGCGAAGCATCCCGAAGAGCACACAGTCGTAGCGCTTCCCCTCCACCAGCACAGCCGACCGACGGCGGCCTTCCTCACGGAAGCCCAGCCTGGTGAAGGCGCGCACGGCGCGCTCGTTGCCGCTCCAGGTGTCCAGCTCCAGTCGGCTCAGGCAGTACGCACCGAACAGGTGGCCCACGAGCAGCCGCAACGCGTCACTGCCATGGCCGCAGCCCCAGAACTCCTGCTCGCCGATGGTGACTCCCAGCGTGGCCACTCCGGCGTAGGGGTCCAGATCCCGGTAGTCGGCCATGCCTATCACCCTCCCGCCTGCCAGATCCTCGACCGTGAACACGGCCGACTCCCTCGGGCTCAGTCGCAGCATGGTGTCGAAGCCGAGCCCGATCGCCTCCGCCGTGACAGGGCCGAAACACGGGTCACCACCTGCGGCCCAGCGCACCACCTCCGGGTCATTGCGCCACCGGAAATGGTGCTCAGCGTCTTCGGAGCGCAGCGCGCGCAGCCTTACCAACTTTCCTTCGAGCATTGAGCAACCCTATCGATCGCAGAACCGCTCAAGGCTGGCGATCCATGCGCGGATGTCCTCGACACCTCTGCGTCAATTGGGCCAGGCGGTCGCACTGACCCCTTGGAATTCATCATCTAGGGGTGTGCCGAACCCGTCACCGTGACGGTCAGTGCGTCCGGCTCCATCCGGGTTCCGGTGGCCTCGCCCATGTGCAGACGCAGTCGCCGGGCAGTTCGGAGCCGGGTGACCGTCTCTGCCGTCTCTGGTGCCATCCGGTGCCGGAGCACGTTCCGTCGATGCTGGTCGGTCTGCAGGAACTCCGCTCCTTGCTCCTCTGCCAGGGCGCCCCACAAACGGGCGGTCAGCGGCCGCAGGCCGTCGACGGCTGGCCGCCAGTCGCCCTGTGCGCGGGCCACCCGCCGGATATGCCGCACGACGGCCGCTCGCAGTCGAGGTAACGGCAACCCGTCCAGATGCTCGGCCGGTTGCACCGGTGGCAGCGACGCGATGGCATGGGCGTGGGGCAGGAGACCGTGGCGGGACAGGACATGGATGGTGCGACCGGGACGGTCAAGGGTCAGAGCGACGTCCACGGCGGTAAGGCCGCTGCCGACCAACAGCACGTCCTCGCGGCCCGCGAGGGGCCCCGCCAGTGCCCCGGGACTCCAGGGATCGCTCAGGAACCGGCTCGTTTCACGGAGTTCTGGCGGTGCCCACCGGGCCGAGCCGGCCAGTGGTCCGGTCGCGAGCACGACACTGTCGGCGGCGAGGCGGGAGGTGTCGGCCAGGGTCACCTCGGCGCGGTCGCCATGCCAGGCACATGCTGTCGCACGTGCGTGTAACCGCCGGTAGGTCATCAGGTCGGCCGCCCGTTCCACGAAGGCGGCCGAAGTGGCGGCGAGACAGTCGTGGTAGTGGCCTCGGGGGACGAAGGAGCGGGCGGTCGCGGTGGGGTCGCGGTGCCGGACGAGTCAGTCGACGAAGTGGTCCGGCTGATGTGGCAGGCAACTCATACCACTTGCGGGCACGTTCAGAAGATGCCGCGCATCGTCCGTCGCAAAGTCCATGCCGACTCCGGTCCGCGGGCTTGGATCGACCACCGTGAGCTCCACCGGCTTGCGCCGCCGGACGGCCTCGTCGGCGACCTGTACGACGACCATGGTCCCGGAGGCTCCGGCGCCAACCACCACCAGTTGGTGAGGATCACGAGCGCGTGTGCCGGGCATCTGCGCCTTCACAAGGATTCTCCATACGTGCGATGGCCGAACTCGCGCGCAGTCCTCAGTCACCGCAGAAGGCTGAGCAACTGTCCGCTTCCCAGGACATACCGGTGCGATTCCTGTGGTCGATCCTGCGCGAGCTGCGACAGCATCGGCTGGTACTCAGCAACCGCGGCCCCGACGGGGGTTACCGGCTTGCCAGGCCGCCGGCGGAGATCTCCATCGCCGACGTCATCCGCGCCATTGACGGTTCACTTGCCAGCTTCCGGGATCTCAAACTCAGCGACCTCAGTTATCCCGGCGCGGCCGCCGCTCTGCCGGACGTGTGGCGCGCGGTGCGCGTGAGCCTGCGAAAGGTTCTAGAACGCGTGACGCTGGCCGACTCGCGGTCGGCGAACTGCCTCCCTGTGAGCAGCAACAGGCCCAAGAGTACCGGGATGACGTACGGCATCACTCGTAGTTCCTGTCTCCTCGATCACGATCGGAGCCGGATGGCCGGTTGTGGGGTCGTCGTACGCTGACTCCGGCTGATCGAAAACGGGGGAGTCGATGACAGCGCGGACGATGGCTCACAGCGCGGGCAGACAGCCGAACAGGGACAGTGCGAGCCGGAAGTCGCCGGGCCGGACGCGGTTCACAGGCGTGCTGCTGATCCTGCTGGCTGCGATACCGGCGGTGCTCAGCTGTCTCGCGTTCACCGCATGGCTGCCCTCCAACGGGGAGCAACTCCGTGGCTACCGCGCAGCCGAGCCCTGCCCCGTTCGAGCGACGGCACAGGTACGCGAGAACTGCCTGAGTACCTGGCAGATCACCGTCGTGAAGACGGAGGTGACCGGCACGAGATCCCACTGGTACAAGGTGACGCTGAAGGACGAGGGCTCCTGGCAGGGGGCCGTGGACTTCAACCACGAGCGGCCGCTTTTCGAGCGGCTGAAGCCGGGCGACCAGGTCACCGCCACCCTCTGGCGCCGCTACATCGTGGGGCTCAGCAAGGACGGCGTCGAGCAGAACACCGTGGATGTGCCCCGGGACGAGCTCCAGATGTACGCCGCCCTGGGCACGCTCGTCGGGCTCCTCGCGGCTCAGCTGCTGGTGTTCGGCGCGGTACGCCTTGTCCGGCCTCGTTCCTGCGAGCCCTTCACCTGGGAGCCGTTCGGCTGGCGGATCCTGGTGGCGATCTTCGTCGCCTCCTTCGGGGTGGGGATCCCGGCCATGTGGCTGGGCATCCCGTGGTGGTGCGTGCCTCCCGCCATACCCGTGGTGTGCGCGGCGGTGATGCTGTACCCGCCCATGCGGCGCAGGCCCCCGGAAGTCTGGCCGGAGGATCGCCGCACAGCAGTCTGAGGGCCTGCTCCCGCGCCGTCGGCGACACCACATCCACCACGGCCTCAGTCGTGGAAGGTCCGGCGGGTGGGCACGCGGAGCCACGGGATCTTGGCCAGTGCGACCGCCGTCGTGATCACGACGGTGAGGCCGGTGAGCATGCCGAACAGCGGCAGGCCGGGTCGGGCGATGCCGGACGTGATCATCAGCGCGGTCGCGGCGGCCGGCGGATGGTGGGCGTCCAGCACGACCAGGGCGAGCAGCGTCAGGCCAACCCCCAGGGCCTGGGCGCCGATCTGCGCCGGTGTGTCGATGTGCTGCTCGATGATCGAGGGGCGCCTCCACAGTCCGAAGGCTGCGAGGCAGGCCAGTCCGCCGGCGGTCGCCGCGGCGTGGCCCAGCACGGCGCTGCGCACCTGGGCGGCCTCGGTGTCCGGGTGGGCCAGCAGAAGGTAGGCGGTGGGACCGACCGTCGTGGTGAGCATCATCAGCCCGATCAGATGACCGATGAGGCCGGTCGCGGTGAGCAGCGCGGCGGCCAGCACGAACAGCCGTCCCCCCACCAGCAGCCGGATCCTCAACGGTCCTCACCGTCCGAGCACTTCCCGATGCGTGCCTGCCCTGCCTGGCGCCCTGCGTGGTGGAACCCCGGCGCACGCCGCAGCGTCAGGCGGCCGGCCGTCCTCGAGCGGCGGAAGCCAACGCCCAGGGCGGTCACCCTCGGTCCGGGCCGCGCGCGCCGTAGCGCTCGATCAGCTGGTCGGCGATCGCGTCAAGGTCCTGCCCGACGTAGTGGGGCTGGGGGCCGACGTCGAGTGGCGCGTTGCCCTCCCGCAGGATGAGCGCGGCCTGCCAGCCGGCCGCCGCGGCGCCGATCGTGTCCCAGACGTGGCACGCGATCAGGCAGATGTCGCCGGGCTCGACTTCGAGCGCACTGGCTACCGAATGGTAGGCCTCCGGGGCCGGCTTGTGGCGTCGCACGGTCACGTCGACGCTGAAGCGGCGTTCGAACAGGTCGATCAGGCCCGCCCCCTCCAGTTGCCGCTCGGAGATCTCCAGCGTGTTGTCGGTGAGCGTGAACAGCCGGAAGCCGTGGTCGTGGAGTCGGCGCAGGGCCGCTGGGACTTCGGGATGGGGCGGCATGGCGGCGAACCGGTCTGTCAGCTCGGCACTGTCGGCGCCGCTGATCGTGATGCCGCGAGTGGCGGCGAGCATCCGGAGCACGGCGCCGCCGATGTCGGTGAACGGAACGTACACTCCGCTGAGCGTGAGCGCCTCGGAGTAGGTGATCAGGTTGGCGAACCACAGGCGCATCGCGGCGGGGTCGTTGAAGATCCTCTGGAAGGTGGGGTGGAGCACGTCCAGATCGAGCAGGGTCTCGTTGACGTCGAAAACCACCATCGGTCGCTCGGACACAAGTGGGCCTTCCTTCATCCGTGGGGGCAGAAGATGTGGACCGCCCCCATCGCCATTGGGGTGGCCAATCCGGGCGCCTGAGGGCCGTGCGGGCCTGCCGGAACTCCCCAGCAAGGACGCCATCGACTGTATGGGGTGCGAGCGACGCGGTGGGAGACCGCGCAGGAGGGCGCCACGCGTCGTTGTGCCGTGTCACTCGCCTGTACCAGCGAGCGCTCCGCCGTGTGGGTCCTCGCACAGGCGGAGCTCCGGCCGTTGACGTCGTCAAGGGGCAACTTGACGGTCCGATAACGATCCATCGAAAGCCGCTGCCTGCACCGCGCGCGGCAAACATACGATCCGTCGCATGAACAGAGCTGTGAAGATCGGCATCGCCGGTACCTGCACGGCGCTGCTCGTGACCGGGGGAATCGGCGCGTACAACATCGTGCATGGGCTGACCTCCGGAGTTGCGGGCGGCGGTCGGGCCGAGGCCGGGCACTCCGTCGACGAGGCGGCCGTGTCGAGCTCACCGCCGTCGGAGGCCAACGCCGTGAAGCTGACCCGGGCGTTCCTGGACAGCTGGTCCAAGCAGCACCTCGACGGCGCGGCGAGCGACACCGACGCTCCGGACACGGCCGGGCGGGCGTTGCAGCGGTACACCGACGAACTGGACCTGAAGAAGGTGACCTTCGGTCAGGTCGTCGCGGTGGGCCGGTCGACGGTGACGCCGGGCGCCACCAAGGTCACCTTCCTCGTCACGGCCCAGGTGGCGGGCGGAACCTGGACCTACCCGAGCGCTGTGGCGGTGGTGCGGAGTACGGGCGGCCAAGCGGCCGTGCACTGGAACAACTCGGTGCTCTACCCCGGCCTGGGTGAGGAACAGTCGCTGACCGCGGGCGCGCTTCCCGCCGACGCCGGCACCGCCAGGGTCGTCGCCCGCGACGGGAAGACGGACCTGGCCACGTTCCCCTCGCTCGAGGACATCACGGCGACCATCCGCGAGAACGCCACGCCCACCGGTGGCAGCCCCGGCACCGGTGTGGCCGTGGTCGACGCCCGTGGTGCGCTCGTCGAGACGGTGCAGGTCTTCACCAAAGGGAAGGCCCCGGTGATCAGGACGACCATCGACGCGCGCCTCCAGGCCGTGGCCGAGGGCGCCGTGAAGGACGATCACCTGGGCGAGAAGGCGGCCGGCGCGGTGGCGCTCGACTGGAGGAGCGGCCACATCCTCGCGATCGCCCACACGGGCGCGGACGGTGACATCGCCATCAACGGCATCAAGTCGCCGGGCTCCACCATGAAGATCATCACCTCTGCCGCCCTGTTCGACCAGGTGGGCCTCACCCCGAGCAGTCCTGCCCCGTGCACGGACTCGCTGGTCGCCAACAGTCAGTCCTTCCACAACGACTCGGGCGTGAGGGCCAACGCCGCCGCCACGATCGCCCAGGCGTTCACCGTGTCGTGCAACACCTCCTTCATCAAGGACGGCTTCCGCCACCTGGTGCACGACGGGGACGCCTCCGCCCTGCACGACGAGGCGGTGAACGTGTTCGGCATGGGCAGCTGGTCGATCGGCGGCGGGGTCGCCACCAGCGACCCGAGCATTCCGGCGGACGTTCAGGGCGGCGACCAGGCCGCCCAGTTCATCGGCCAGGGCAAGGTCGCGGCCACGCCGCTCTTCATGGCGTCCGTGGCGGCCACCGTGCGCAACGTCGGCTTCAAGCAGCCGATCATCCTGCCGGACCAGCAGCAGGACACCGCGCCGCGGCCCATCTCCGCCCGTACGGCCGGATACCTGCAATCCATGATGCGCAGCGTGGCCACCAGCGGTACCGCGGCACCGCGCCTGGGCGGGCTGGCGGGCGTCGGCGCCAAGACGGGCACCGCCGAGGAAGGCGACGGTACCAACGGCTGGCTGACCGCGTACAACTCCCGTATCGCCGTGGCCGCGCTGGTCGAAGGCGGCCGCTCCGGCGTCGACTCCGCCGGCTACGTCGTCCGTCCGCTGCTGACCGCGAGCTGACGCGTCCCCGGTCACCACGACCGGTGCCCCGACGCGCCACCCGGTGGCGGGGCCGCCTACCGCGTGGGAGCCGTTGCGGGCATGCCGTCGCGTCCGGGCGGCAGGGGCGCGGCCCCCTCGTGCTCGTCGTCGGCGGAACGGGGGGCGTGGACCCCGATCATGCCGAAGGCGGTCAGCGCCGCGGCGACCGCTGCCGCCGCGCCGCACACCAGGTAGGCGGTGCCGAAGCCGCTGCCCAGGGCGTCCAGGGCGATGGCGTGGGCCGCGGATCCGGGGGTGCCGGGCGGCAGGCTGTTCACCGCGATGGGCCCCGCGGCCTGGGCGATCTCACGTGCCGCTGCCGCCTGACCGGTCGGCAGGCCCGCGGCGGGGAGGTTCTTCGCGAACGCCGAGCCCGCGTTGCTGAGGGCGACCGCGCCGACGACGACGGGGCCGAGCACGAAACCGAGGTCGCGCAGCATGTTGGTGGTGGCGCTCGCCATGCCCGCCAGCTTCGGGGGCACGCTGTTCAGCGCCACGGCCGTCACCGAGCTGACGGTCAGGGCGAAACCGACGCCGATCAGCAGGGCGGGGGCGACGAACGCGCCGAGCCCCGGGTCGGTGACGTCCAGTCGGGTGCACAGCAGGCAGCCGATCGCCATCAGGGCGAATCCGGAGGTCAGCAGCCAGGTCGCGGCGACCCGGTGAAGGAGGCGCGAGACGACCGGGATCAGCACGAAGGCGGGTCCCTGGAGGAGCAGGAAGGGTACCGCGACGCGGATCGGGTCCTGGTGCTGCACGGGACCCAGCCACATGCTCGTCGCGAAGCAGGCGCCGAGGAAGGCCATCATGCCGATGACCGCGACGACGGACGACACGGTGAAGGCCCGGTTGCGGAACAGGGTCAGGTCGAAGATCGGGGACTCGGCTCCCAGCTCCACGACGACGAACCCGGCGAGGACACAGGTGCCGAGCAGGAAGGCGAGGATGACGGGAAGGGTGGTCCAGCCCGACTCGGGCCCCTCGACGGCGCCGTAGAGCACCAGGACGAGACCGACGGCGAACGTGATCTGACCGGGCACGTCGAGCCTGCGGCCCTCGGGCGCCTTCGACTCCGTGGCCAGCACCAGGGTGAGCACCATGCTGACCAGCGCGAGTCCGACGAGCACCCAGAAGGAGCCCCGCCACGACCCGATCTTGGCGAACATGCCCCCGAGCAGGGGCGAGACGGCGGCGCCCGCGGACAGGAAGCCGCTCCACACCGCCACCGCGTGTGCTCGTTGCCGCGTGGTGCGCGTGACGGCGCTGATCGCGGTGAGCGAGCCGGGGAACATGGCGCCGGCGCCCAGTCCGTTCAGGGCGGCGCCGATCCACAGCACCTGGACGGTGGGCGCGAGCGCGGCCACGGCGCTGCCCGCGGCGACCAGGGCCGTCCCGGCCGCGACCAGCCTGCGCCGTCCGAAGAGGTCGCCGAGGACACCGAAGGTGAACTCGAAGCAGACCACGGCGATCATGAACGCGGCGGTGATCCACGTGAGTTGGGATCCGTGCGTGTGCAGGTCCTCCTGGAAGAGCCCGTTGAGCGAGGCCGGCAGCGCGTTCGCGACCTGGGCCACGAAGACCGCGCAGCAGGCGGCAGCCAGTGTTCCCGCGTAGCCCGGTGTCCGGGCGGCCCCCGCGGTCGGGCCCTGGGACGTCGTCGTCCCGTTGTCGAGCGTCATGGTCGTTCTCCCTGGCTGGGAAGGAGAGGCGTCCCCGAAGCGGGAGCCTCGGCAGCGTGAAGCGTGAAGCGTGAAGCGTTGAAGGGCTCGGCTCTGCGTACGCGGTGGGGGAGAGGGGGCACGACGCGAGTCCGCTGTGATGCCGTGGAGGATGACATTCGCTTTACGTGCCGTCAATACTTCATTCGTGATCTAAAGCAAGTGTCGTATTCGTAAGGTCGACGTCGACGGGCGACGGATTCCGCTGAGATTCTGCTGACCAGAATTCGCATGTTCTTCAGGGAGGCACGGCGCACGCTGTGGTCCGTGACTCAGTCCTCCCTAGCCCAAGACATCGACACGGGTTCCCCGGTCCGGCTCCAGGCCGTCGCCGCGGAGGGGCAACCCGAGGTCACCCCGGCGCTCGAAGAGCTGTACCGGGGCTTCGAGCAGGAACTGCTCGTCCCCCTCTGGACCGAGATCGGCGACCTGATGCCGGCCCACCCGCGCTCGCGTGCCGTGCCGCACCTGTGGCGCTGGGACCGGCTGCGGGAACTGGCCGCCCGGGCCGGCGACCTGGTCCCCGTCGGCCGCGGCGGTGAGCGCCGGGCCATCGCGCTGGCCAACCCCTCCCTCGGCGGCAGGCCGTTCGCCACGCCCACGCTGTGGGCGGCCATCCAGTACCTCATGCCCGGCGAGGACGCTCCGGAGCACCGGCACACGCAGCACGCCTTCCGTTTCGTGGTCGAGGGCGAGGGCGTGTGGACGGTCGTCGGACGCGACCCGGTGGCCATGCGGCGCGGCGACTTCCTCCCGCAGGCGGGCTGGAACTGGCACGCCCACCACAACGCCACCGCCGAGCCCATGGCCTGGATCGACGGGCTGGACATCCCGTTCCAGTACGCCACCGAGACCCAGTTCTTCGAGTTCGGCCGCGACGAGATCAGCGACGCCGAGCGGATCACCCCCGACCGCTCGCGCGCCGAGCGCCTGTGGGGCCACCCCGGCCTGCGCCCGGTCTCGGCCGGTGAACCCGCCCCCGGATCGCCCCTGTTGGCCTACCGCTGGGAGCACACCGACCGCGCCCTGAACGACCAGCTCGCGCTGGACGCCGAGGGCTTCGGCGGAACCGTCGAATCCGGCCACGCCGCCGTCCGGTTCACGAACCCGGCCACCGGCGCCGACGTACTGCCCACCATCCGGGCCGAGATGCACCGGATCGCGCGCGGGGCCGAGACCACGCCGGTGCGTGAGGCCGGCTCGTCGGTCTACCAGGTCTTCGACGGTTCCGGCACCGTCACCGTCGGCGACCGCACCTGGTCGGTCACCCGCGGCGACCTGTTCGCCGTCCCCTCCTGGCAGCCGCTCTCGGTCCGTTCCGAGGCGGGCTCCACCGACTCCGACTCCGGAGCCCTGGACCTGTTCCGGTTCAGCGACGCGCCAATCTTCGAGGCCCTCCGGCTGGACCGTACGCACGTGGAAGGAACCACCCGATGAAGCTCGCCACCCTCCGCACCGGCGGCACCACCCGGGCCGTCCGGCTCGACGGCGACGTCCTGGTCGACCTCGGCGTCCCCGACCTGGGCACCCTGCTGGAGCAGGACGACTGGGCCGCGCGCGCCGCCGCGGTCACCGCCGACGGCGCGACGACGTACCCCGTGGACGGAGCGGACTTCGCCCCCGTGGTGCCCGCCCCGTCGAAGGTGGTGTGCGTCGGCCTCAACTACCGTAACCACATCCAGGAGATGGGCCGGGACCTGCCCGAACACCCGACCCTCTTCGCCAAGTTCGCCGACTCGCTCATCGGCCCCGGCGACGACATCGTCCGGCCGGAGGAGACCGACGCGTTCGACTGGGAGGTCGAGCTGGCGGTGGTCGTCGGCGAGCGGGTGCGCCGCGCCCGGGGCGAGGAGGCCGAGCGGGCGATCGCGGGCTTCACCGTGCTGAACGACATCACTTGCCGGGACTGGCAGTTCCGCACCCGCGAGTGGCTCCAGGGCAAGATGTGGGACTCCACCACCCCGGTCGGCCCCTGCCTGGTCACCCCCGACGAACTGCCCGGGGGCGTCCGCCCCGCCCTGGACGTCAAGCTGACCGTCGACGGCGAGGTCATGCAGTCCGACACCACCGGCGACCTGCTCTTCGACCCGGTCGACCTGGTCGAGTACGTCTCCACGATCGTCCGCCTGAACCCCGGTGACATCATCGCCACCGGTACCCCCGGCGGTGTCGGCCACGCCCGCAAGCCGGCCCGCTACCTGCTGGGCGGCGAGACGGTCGTCACCGAGATCGAGGGCATCGGCCGGCTGGAGAACCGGGTCGTCGAGGAGAAGTCCGCCTGATGTCCCGCACGTTCGACGACGCCCGCCGCTGGGCCCGGCTCGGCACCGAGCTGATCCTCAAGGCCGCCGACGGCCTCGACGACGGCGCCTTCGCCGCGCCCAGCGCCCTGCCCGGCTGGAGCCGGGCGCACCTGGCGGCACACGTCGCCGCCAACGCGGAGGCGCTGTCCAACCTGGTGCACTGGGCCGCCACCGGCGAACCCACCCCGATGTACGCCTCACCCGAGGAGCGCGCCGCGGGCATCGAACGGGGCCGCGCCCTGCCGGCCGCCGAACTGGCCGCGTGGCTGGGCGACTCGGCGGAGGTGCTGGAGACGGAGATGGCCGCGCTCGGCGAGAGGCAGTGGCACACGCCGGTCGTCACGGCACAGGGCAGGACCGTGCCGGCCACCGAGGTGCCCTGGCTGCGCTCCCGCGAAGTGTGCGTGCACGCCGTCGACATGGCGAACGGCGTGTCCTTCGCCGATCTGCCGCCCGACTTCCTCGCCGCCTTGTGCGACGACGTCGCCACCAAGCGCGCCGCGGCTCCCGGCCCGGCCGTGATCCTGCGGGAACCGGGGGGCGCCACCTGGGAGCTGCCGGGTGAGGGCGAAGCCGCCCTGGTCGACGGCGCCCTGCCCGACCTCGCGGCCTACCTCACCGGCCGGGACGCCGGCCTGCTCGCGGCGGACGGAACGCCCGCCCCCACGCTGGGCGCCTGGCTCTGACCGGGGCCCGCCCCGCGACCGAAGGAACAGATCATGAACCCTGAAACCAGCCCCGCCGGGCGGCCCGACGTCCTTGTGGTCGGCGGCGGCATCGGCGGCCTCAGCACCGCCTACGCCCTGGCCCGCCAGGGACTGCGGGTGTGGGTCCTCGAACGGGCCCCGGAGTTCGGTGAGGTGGGCGCCGGCCTGCAGGTCGCGCCCAACTGCACCCGCATCCTCGCCGAGTACGGACTGCTGGACGAGGCCAGGACACTCGGCGTCGTCCCGGAGAACATGGTGATGCGGGACGCGCTCGACTCCGGGGAGCTGACCCGGCTGGACCTGCGCGACCTCGAACGGCGCTACGGCTTCCCGTACATGGTGATCCACCGCAGCGATCTGCACGGCATCTTCCTGCGTGCCTGCGAGCGCGCCGGTGTCGAGCTGCTGACCGACCGGACGGTCGTCGACTACGAGCACACCGAGGACGGCGCCCTGATCCGTCTGGAGGACGGCAGCACCGAGGAGGCGCCGCTGGTCGTCGCCGCCGACGGGCTGCACTCGGTGGCCCGCCGCAAGCTCGTCGGCGACGACGTGGTCAGCTCCGACTACGTCGCCTACCGCGCAGCCGTCCCGATCGAGCAGGTCCGGGACAACGGTGTCGCGGAGAAGGACGTCACCGTTTACGTCGGCCCCCGCTGCCACTTCGTGCAGTACGCCCTGCGCGGCGGCGACATGTTCAACCAGGTCGCCGTGTTCCGGTCGCCCAAGGCCCTGGCCGGTCGGGCCGACTGGGGCACTCCCGACGAGCTGGACGCCGCCTTCGAGGCCACCTGCGACACCGTGCGCAAGGGCATTCCGCTGATGTGGCGGGACCGCTGGTGGCAGATGCTCGACCGCGACCCCGTCGCGACCTGGGTGCACGGGCGCATCGCCCTGCTCGGCGACGCTGCGCACCCGCCGCTGCAGTACATGGCGCAGGGCGCGATCATGGCGATCGAGGACGGCTGGGTGCTCGCCCGGCACTACGCCCGGCAGGCCGAGGCGGCTCCGGCGGGCGTCCGACCGGACTGGGACGCCGCG
The DNA here is from genome assembly GCF_052663305.1 of Streptomyces cyslabdanicus. Classification (NCBI taxonomy): domain Bacteria; kingdom Bacillati; phylum Actinomycetota; class Actinomycetes; order Kitasatosporales; family Streptomycetaceae; genus Streptomyces; species Streptomyces cyslabdanicus. Next base: position 119,857 of record NZ_JBQRUW010000037.1, on the reverse strand, counting down.
CTGGCGGCCTACGAGGCGGTGCGGGTGGAGCACTGCCGTCGGGTGCAGACCACGGCCCGCGCGTGGGGCGAGCTGTGGCACCTCGATGGAGGGTCCCGGCTCCAGCGCAACGCGATCATGCGGGCGCGGGACCCTTATGACTACTCCTTCACCGACTGGGTGTACGGCCCGACCGCGCTGCAACCGGACGAGGAGCCCCCCATGTTCACGCCGATCCCGCTGTCCTCGGCGGCCCTCGAGGACTCCCTCCAGGACTGATTCGAGGACGCGGGGGACGAGCCGTTGCGGGAAGCGGTCACGGCGACGGGGAGCGGCGCTCCGTGAGGGACACCCGCCGCTGAGCGGCGGCCCGCACCCCCGTACGACAGGACAGCCGGCCCGGACATCCGGGCCGGCTTCCGTGCTCCTACGCGGACATGAACTCCTCGACCGCGATCGGGTTGGTCTTCGGGCGCTGCTCTTCGGCGTCGTCACGCACCGTCGACGCCGGCCGCGTGCCCGGCCGCGCGTCCGGTCAGGTCAGGAGCCGCACCCAGCTGGCGCTGAGCTCGTCGAGCATCTGGTCACGACTGAGCCCCCAGTCGGCGCGATGCCAGTTCTGCGCGACGAAGTCGAGCTCGGCCATCGCGAGGACGCCCCGGAAGTGGCGCTGGTGGGGTTCGAGACGGCCGGCCCTCGCCAGCCCGTCCTCGATGTCGCTGATGGCCTCCTCCAGCCATCGCTCGACCAGATCGGTGAGTTCCGGATCGACCGCCGCGGCGTCACGGGCGACGCGGATGATCGGCCGGATCGCCGGCCAGCTGTCGGCCGTTCGCCGCAGCCACGCCGTGATCGCCTCCGGTGAACCGTCGGCGACGGTCGCGACGAGGCCCTGCGCGGTGGAGCCGTGCTCGGGGGAGCGCACCCGCTCCAGCGCCTCGTTGAGCTGCTCGTCGATGAGGGCTTTCATCAGTTCGCTGCGGGAGGGGAAGTACGCGTAGAAGGTCACCCGTGTGGTGCCCGCCGCGGTCGCGATGTCGTCGACCGTGGTGGCGGCGTACCCCTTCGTCTTGAACAGCTCGAGTCCCGACTCCAGGAGCAGTCGGCGCGTCATCTGCTTCTGCGCCTCACGAAGGTTCGCCATGCCGGGATCCTAACGCGCCCGAAGGCTGTCACCGGGCAGTCCGGCCACCCGGCAGGCTCTCTGACCATTATTTTTTCATCGCGTCTATTTCATTGACGTTGTGTACCCCGCCGCCCGGCGGAGCGGCCGCGCCGATGGGCGGCGACCCGTTCGCGGGTCGCGCACCGCCGGGAGCAGTAGCGGCGTTCGGAACCGCTGCCCCGGGTGATGAAGACGTTCCGGCAACTGGGGGAGGCGCAGACCCCGCCGGGCGGACGCTGGCTGTCCCAGACGAGGATGGTCAGGGCCATGCACGACGAGGCGAGGAGCCACTCGTCCCAGGGGGCGTCGTCGTCGCCGTCGAGGTGGGGGTGCCAGGGGCTGTCGCCGCCGTGCGAGGTCAGGCGGAGCGGCCCGGTGTGCTCCCGCAGAAGACGGTTGAGAACGGCGGCGGCGCCGTCGGCGTGCTCGGCGGCGAAGACCTCGCGCAGCAGGGCGGCGGCGGCACACATCCCGCTGACATCCAGGGGGGTGAGGTCGAGGGGCTCCGCCTCACCGTATGCGCGGAGCACGTCGGCGACGGCGGCCGGGTCGGGGCGGTTGTCGGCGAGAACGTTGAGCAGGGCGGCGGTTCGTCGAGCCGTGGTCAGCACGGAGTGCCGGGTGGACCCGTCGTCGGGGGTGCCCGGGGTGCTGGGGGCGCCGTGGGTTCCGGGGGCGTCGGGGGTGGGGGACACCCGCGCAATGTAACGCATGTTGCCGACCTTTGAGTTACCTCCGTAACGTCTCTGCGATGAAGAAGCGTTACTCGGTGGGCTCCTATCTCGCCGGAGCGGTGGCAGCCCGTGCCGGGGACGAGATGTCGGGACCGGCGCTGATGCTGGCGGGGTTCGCCCTGACCGGGTCGACCGCGGACGCGTCGTCGCTGCTCGCGGGTGTCACCGTCTCCGCGGCGGCGGGAGGGCCGGTGCTCGGGGTGCTCCTCGACAGAGCGCGACGACCGGGCCGCCTGGTGGCCGCGACCCTTCTCCTGTACGCGGCGGGCCTGGGCCTGATCCTGGTCGGGCTCGGCCGGTTGCCGTTCGCCGCCACCGTCCTGATCGCCGTGGTGACGGGGCTGCTGGGACCTGCCCTGTCGGGTGGGTGGACAGCCCAGCTTCCCCGGGTGGTGACGGGCGACCGGCTGCCCCGGGCGAACGCGCTCGACGCCATGACGTTCAGCCTGGCGAGCCTGGCCGGTCCGGCACTCGCCGGTGTCGTGGCCCAGGGGCTGGGAGCCCCGTCGGCGGTGGCGGTCTCCGCGGCGCTCATCGTCTCGGCACTGCCCGCCGCGTGGCTGCTGCCCGCCCGTCCCGGTCGGGCGCGGGACGCCGGGGCCGTCTCGGTGATCGGCGATCTCGCCGCCGGACTGAGGGTCGTCGCCGGAAGGCCGTCGTTGGCCCGGGCGACCCTCACCTCGATCGTCACCTGTGCCGCCCAGGGCATGCTGACGGCCTGCGTCCCGCTCCTGGGCGAACGCGCCCTGGGCGGAGCCGCCCGTGGCGCGGTACTGCTCACCTGCGCGGCGGTCTCCGCCCTGGTGGCCAACGCGGTACTCGCCCGGTCCCCGCGCCCGCTCGCGCCCGACACCGTCGTCTGGGCCGGTGCCCTTGTCCAGGCTGCCGCGTTGGCCTGTGCCACATCGGGTCGACCGACTGTGCTCATGGTGGCCGCGGTCGTCCTCGGGGCCGGTGAAGGACCGCAGCTGGCCGCCCTGTTCGCGGTCCGCCACCGGGAGGCCCCGGAGCACCTGCGCGGCCAGATCTTCACCACCGGCGCCAGCCTGAAGATCACCGGCTTCGCCGTCGGCGCGGCGGTCGCCGGACCGGTCGCGACCTGGTCCCTCCCCGGCGCCCTGGCGCTCGCGGCGACCGTGGCGGCCCTCGCGGCGCTGGTCTTCTTCGCCGTCCCGTCGGCGACGGCCTCCTCGTCCGCAGACCGCGGGGAGCCCGCCTCCTGAGCCAACTCCCCACTGCCGCCTGGTCAGTCGGACCCCGCCCGGATCTGCGTCCGGCGGCTCGTCCCCTCCGGCGGCGCCCCGCCTGCTGCTCCTGCCGCGCGACCCACCCAAGATCGACGAGCGCCGGTGGGAGCTGTGTGCGCACGGTGGAGATACCGGCGGACGACTGTCCTGGTGCGGGGCCGCCGAGCGGCGCGCGCATCGCTACGCACATGGGGAAACCATCATGACCAAGAGCATCGTGCGGACTTCCGCCCCTCCGAACGCCCTGGCGGATCCACTGCTGAACCACGGGGTGGCGTTCACCGAGGCGGAACGGGACGAGCTGGGCCTGACCGGGCGCCTGCCGTCGGGGGTGCTGACGCTCGAGCAGCAAGCGCGGCGCGCCTACGAGCAGCTGCAGGCCCAGGACGGGGACCTGGCCAAGAACGTGTTCCTCGAGCAGCTCCACGACCGCAACGAAACCCTCTACTACCGGGTGCTCACCGACCACCTCGTGGATCTGCTGCCCATCGTGTACGACCCCACGGTCGGCGAGGCGATCGAGAAGTACTCCCACGAGTACCGCCGCCCCCGGGGTGTCTTCTTGTCCGTCGACCGCCCGCAGGACATCGAGAAGGCCTTCGCCACGCTCGGACTCGGGGCCGAGGACGTGGACCTGATCGTGTGCACGGACGCGGAGGAGATCCTGGGCATCGGTGACTGGGGTGTGGGCGGGATCCAGATCTCGGTCGGCAAGCTGGCCGTGTACACGGCCGCCGCCGGCATCGACCCGCGCCGCGTCATCCCCGTGTCGCTGGACGTGGGCACGGACCGCGCGTCCCTGCTGGACGATCCGCTCTACCTGGGCAACCGGCACCACAGGGTGCGCGGCGCCGACTACGACGCGTTCATCGGGAGGTTCCTGCGCATCGCCGCGTCGATGTTCCCCGGCGCGCTGCTGCACTTCGAGGACTTCGGCCCCAGCAACGCCCGGCGGATCCTGGAGACCTACGGCGACGCCTACCGGATCTTCAACGACGACATGCAGGGCACCGGGGCGATCACCCTGGCCGCGGCCCTGTCGGCCGTCAAGGTCAGCGGTGTGCCGATGCGCGACCAAAGGCTCGTGGTGTTCGGCGCCGGCACCGCCGGGGTCGGCATCGCCGACCAGTTGCGCGACGCCATGATCCGGGACGGCGCCGGCCGCGAGCAGGCCACCGCACAGGTGTGGCTGATCGACAAACAGGGTCTGCTCACCGGGGACATGGCCGATCTGCGGGACTACCAGCGGCCGTACGCCCGCGACCCGGGGGAGGTCGCCGGCTGGGCGGGCGACGGCGGCGCGATCACCCTGCTGGAGACCGTGCGCCGGGTCGAGCCGACCATCCTGCTGGGCACCTCCACCGTGCACGGCGCGTTCACCCGCGAGGTCGTCGAGGCCATGGCCGCCGGCACCGAGCGGCCGATCGTCTTCCCGCTCTCCAACCCCACGTCGCGCATCGAGGCCATGCCCGCCGACGTCATCGCCTGGTCCCGGGGCAAGGCCCTGGTCGCCGTCGGCATCCCCACCGCGCCCGTGGACCATGCGGGAGTGACCTACCGGATCGCCCAGGCCAACAACGCGCTGCTGTACCCGGGCCTGGGGCTGGGCACGATCGTCTCGCGTGCGTCGCACGTGACCGCCGGCATGCTGCTCGCGGCCGCGCAGGCGGTGGCCGACCAGGTCGACGTCTCCGTGCCGGGAGCCTCGTTGCTTCCGCCGGTGGAGAACCTGCGGGAGTCGTCGGCGCTCACCGCGGCGGCCGTGGTCCGCGCGGCGGTCGGCGAGGGCGTCGCCGCCCGCGAACCCGCCGACGCCGACCAGGCGGTCCGTCAAGCCATGTGGCAGCCGGTCTACCCGGGCGGGGCGGATTCATGACACCGCCGCCCGGCCCCGGCGCGACCCCGGACGGCGACCCGCGGGCAGACCGCGCTCCGAAGATCCTCGACCTGCCCGTCGGCCTGCACGCCGCCGGTACCCGGCGGGAGACCGACTCGATGGGCGCCGTGGACGTCCCGGCCGACCGGTACTGGGGCGCGCAGACCCAGCGCTCGCTGATCCACTTCTCCATCGGGGACGACCGGATGCCCAAGGCCGTCTACCACGCCTACGGCCACGTCAAGAAGGCCGCCGCGATCGTCAACGGGCGGGCCGGACGGCTGCCGGCCTGGAAGGCCAGCCTGATCGAGAAGGTCGCGGACGAGGTCATCGCCGGTGAACTCGACGACCACTTCCCGCTGTACGTGTGGCAGACCGGGTCCGGCACGCAGTCCAACATGAACACCAACGAGGTCATCAGCAACCGCGCCATCCAGCTCGTCGGCGGCGAACTGGGCAGCAAGACACCCGTCCACCCCAACGACCACGTCAACATGGGGCAGTCCTCCAACGACACCTTTCCCACCGCCATGCACATCGCCGCCCTCAAGGCCGTCCGCGAGCGCCTGCTGCCCAGCGTGCGCGCACTCCAGCAGGCGATCGAGGCCAAGGCGGAGCAGTGGCGCGACGTCGTCAAGACCGGTCGCACCCACCTGGAGGACGCCGTGCCGCTCACCGCCGGACAGGAGTGGTCCGGCTACGCCCACCAGCTCGACCAGGCGGCCGACCGGGTCACCGGTTCCGCACGGGGGCTGTACGAGCTGGCCATGGGCGGCACCGCGGTCGGGACCGGGCTCAACGCCCCGCCCGGATTCGGCGAGCAGGTCGCCGCCGAGATCGCCTCCGCGACCGGCCTCCCGTTCACCACGGCCGAGAACAAGTTCGCGGCCCAGGGCGGTCTGGACGCCATGGTCGGCGCCTCCGCCGGGCTGAGGGCGCTGGCCGTGCCACTGATGAAGATCGCCAACGACATCCGCTGGCTGGCCTCCGGACCCCGCTGCGGCCTGGCCGAACTGAACCTCCCGGCGAACGAGCCGGGCTCCTCGATCATGCCGGGCAAGGTCAATCCGACCCAGTGCGAGGCGATGGTCATGGTCTGCATCCAGGTGCTGTCCGAGGACACCGCCGTCGCCTTCGCCGGCTCCCAGGGCAACTTCGAGCTCAACGCCATGCGCCCGATCGTCATCAACAACTTCCTGCACGCGGCCACCATCCTCACGGACGCCTGCACCAAGCTGCGCCAGTACTGCATCGAGGGCACGCGGCTCAACCGTGACCGGATCGACAGGTACGTCGACCGGTCACTGATGCTCGTCACCGCGCTCTCCCCGGTCATCGGCTACGACAAGGCCTCGGCCATCGCCCACCGAGCCGACGACGAGGGCACCACCCTGCGCGAGGCCGCACTCGCCTCCGGCTACGTCACCGCCGAGGAGTTCGACCGCGTCGTCGACCCGTCCGCCATGGTCGGCACGGCCCGGCAGCGCGGGTGAACACGCCGCCACGCTCCGGGCCGGCCCGTCGGACGCGAGAGCGCCGGGTCAGGTTTCGCGCGAGTGGGGCACATTGGAACCATGCACATCGGGCAGCGCCTCGTCCGGCCGCGGCAGCCATGGCCGTCGCGGCACGCGTTGGTGACGATCCCGCTGGCGCTGATCGTCGTGATCACCCTGGCGGATCTCCACTCGCCGGAATCCATCCACCTCGGGCCCCTGCTCGTCGTGGCACCCGCCATCACCGCCTCGTTCGGCGGCTACCTGCTCACCGGGCTGATCGGAGCCCTGGCGGTGGGGGCGCAGGCGGTCATCGCCGTACTCAACGGCGGACTGGACGACGCCAACCACATCTCGCAGCTCGTCGCGCTCGCCATCCTCTCGGCCTTCTCCGTGGTCGTGTGCTACATCCGGGACCTGCGGACGGAGGAACTGGCCCGGGTGCGGTCCGTCTCCGAGGCCGCCCAGAGAGCCCTGCTGCGGCCGCTGCCCGACCACCTCGGTGACCTGTACATCGCCTCCTCGTACCTGGCAGCCGAGAAGGAGGCGTGCATCGGCGGCGACCTGTACGCGGTGACCCGCACCGGCGACCGTGCGCGGGTGATCGTCGGCGACGTGCGGGGCAAGGGACTGGCCGCGATCGGAGAGGCGGCCACGCTGCTCGGCTCGTTCCAGGAGGCCGCGCACCACCACCCCACGCTGCCCGCCCTCGCGGAGGCCCTGGACCGCAGCGTCTGCCGCTACCTCGCCGAATACCCGGAGGCCGACGAGGAGGCCCAGGAGCACTTCATCACCGCGCTGCTGCTGGAGATCCCCGAACACCGCCCCGTGGCCCGGGTCGTCCACTGCGGGCACCCGCCGCCCTTCCTGATCAGACAGGGGCACGTCGTCGCCATGACGAGCCCCCGCCCGGCGCCTCCGCTGGGCATGTCGGGCCTGCGTCCGGGCGCCTACGACCTGCATGCCTTCTCGTTCCGGCCCGGTGACACCCTCCTCCTCTACACCGACGGTGTGGTGGAGGCCCGCGACCGCAGCCGGGCCTTCTACCCGCTGGAGGAACGGGTCGCCCAGTGGGCCAGGTGCGGCCCCGGGACCCTGGTGCAGCACGTGGTGGAGGATCTCCTCGCCCACACCGACGGGGCTCTCGGGGACGACGCCGCGCTCCTCGCCATCCGGCGCGCACCCGGGCCGCACACCGGTCTCCACCTCAGCCATCGGGCACACGGAGCTGTCTGACGTGGCGCAGGAACGCGGCGACCGCGGGCGACAGGTCTCCGCGCGGGTGGACGACCCTGACGGTCCAGGCCGGTGCGCGCCCGGCGAAGGGGCGTACCGGCAGTTCCGGGAACCGGGCGGCGAGCGACGGGGGCATGATGCACACGCCGAGGCCGTGCCGGACGAGATCGGCGGCCGCGAGCAGGTCGTTCACCTCGAACGTGACGGTACGGTCCAGGGACGCCGCCCGGAAGGCCCTGTCGACCTGGTGCCGCACCGCCCAGCCGGGGGAGAAGTCCACCAGCGGCAGCCCGGCGGCCTCGGCCAGCGTCACCGGACCCCCGGACGGCAGGCCGTCCTGCGCCGGGGCGGTCACCAGGACCATCTCCTCCCGCGACAGCAGCCGGGTCGTCAGACCGCGCGGCACCGGGGTGTCCAGGGCGGTCACCGCCAGGTCGACGGCACCCTCGCGCAGCGCCTGCGGGATGTCCCCGGCCGGGGCCTGGCACAGCCGCACCACCACCCCCGGATGCTCCCGGTGGAAGTCCGCCAGCGCCGCGGCGAGGCCGCCGTGCAGGCCCTGCATCACGCCGATCGTGATCTCTCCGTGCAACTCGCCCTGGACGACGTCCACCGCGACCCTGGCCTCCTCGGCGGCGCGCAGGGCGGCGCGGGCGGCCGGCAGGAAGGCGCGCCCCGCGGGGGTCAGGGACACCCGGTGGGTGGTGCGGTGGAACAGCGCCGCGCCGAGCTCGCGCTCCAGCGTGCGGACGGTGCTGGAGACCGCGGACTGCGCGACGTGCAGACGCCGGGCCGCGGCGCTGAACCCGCCTTCCTCGGCGACCGCGACGACGACCGTCATCTCGCGAAGATCCATGGCCGGCCTTCCCTGGGCCATCTCCCCCACAGATAACCATCATCTCGGATTATCTCCGCGTAAAGGGAAAAAGCGACTCCATCCGCTTGTTGGCAGGAAAAGCACGGAAAGGCGGTGAACGAGGTGAACGAAGGGGCAGGGCCGGTTCGGAGCACTCCCGTCCTGGACGGTGGATTCCGTACGGAGCGCGGCGGGTCCGCCCGGAAGTCCCGGGCGCCCGAGCGTCCGGGCACCGCACTGCGGTACGGCGCGGGGTTCTGGACGGTCGCCGCGGTGTTCGTGACGGCCATGGCGTTCTCCACCGTTCCCACCCCGCTGTATCCCCTGTACCAGGCCCATGACGGGTTCTCCACGTTCACGGTCACCATCGTGTTCGCGGTCTACGCGGTCGGAGTGCTGGTCAGTCTGCTGCTCGCCGGGCACGTCTCGGACTGGCTGGGCCGCAAGAAGGTCATGACGTCGGCTCTGGCGCTGGAGCTGCTCGCCGCCGCCCTGTTCCTGTCCGCGCCGTCCCTGCCGGTACTGGTCGTCGCCCGGCTGGTCACCGGTCTCGGCGTCGGCATCCTCACGGCGACCGCCACCGCGTATCTCCACGAGCTGCACAGCGCCCACCGGCCCGGCGCCTCGGCACGGCGGTTCGAGGTCGTGTCGACCGCGGCCAACATCGGCGGACTCGGCCTCGGACCCGTCGTCACGGGGGTCCTCGCCCAGTACCTGGGTGCGCCGCTGCGGCTGCCGTACGCGGTCTTCGTCGTGCTGCTGCTGACCGGTGCGGCCGCCCTCGCGCCGATGCCCGAGACCGTCGCCAGGCCCGCCGTCCGGCCGGCCTACCGCCCGCAGCGGGCCGGGATCGCTCTCGGCGTACCCGGATTCCTCACCGCCGCCGCGGCCGGCTTCACCTCCATGGCCGTCTTCGGCCTGTTCACCTCCGTGGTCCCCGGCTTCGTCGGCGGAACCCTGCACCACCCGTCCCGGGCGCTCGCCGGACTGGTCGTGTTCGCGGTGTTCGCGGCCGCGGCGGCGGCCCAGACGGGCACCGGCCGGCTCGGCGTCCGGGCGCGCTGGTACGTCGGGCTGCTCGCCCAGGCCCTGGGCATGGCCGTCCTCGCGGCCGGTATCCACCTCGCCAGCCTGCCCGTGTTCCTGCTCGCCGGGATCATCGCCGGGGCCGGCGCGGGCGTGCTGTTCAAGTCCGCCGTCGGACAGGTGGCCGACGCGGCGGCGCCGGCCCGGCGCGGCGAAGCCCTCGCCGGCCTGTTCCTGGCCTCCTACCTCGGCGTCGCGCTGCTGCCCGTCGGCCTCGGCGCCGCCAGCCGGTCCATGAGCCTGTCCGACGCGACGACGTGGTTCGCCGCCGTCGTCCTCGCGCTGCTCGCCGCCGTCGCCGTACGCGGCCGCCGCCGGGAACCCACCGCGGCCGGCGAGCCCGTTCCACGGCACGGGCGGTGAGCCTCGCGGGGTAGAACCTCGTACGAGTACGACCCGGACAGGGAGCCGGACGACATGACCACCGCCCGGCGGTGACGCGTGCCGGGCCCCCTGGGTGAGACCCCTCCGAGAGGTGAGAACGTGCCATGAAGTTCCTTCACGAGACGCTGCCGCAGCGCGTGGTGTTCGCTCCGGGCGAGGCGGCGGGCGCGGTGGCCGGCGAGGTCGCGGCGCTGGGGGCGCGGAAGGCCATGCTGATCGCCTCCGACCGGGGGGCGGCCCTGGCCGACCCGATCGCGCGGGAGATCCCGGTCGCCGTGCGCCACGACGAGGTCGTGATGCACGTGCCGGTCGAGGTCGCCCGGCGTGCCCGTGAGGCGGTCGCCGCGTCCGGCGCCGACGTACTGGTCAGCGTCGGCGGTGGCTCGACCACGGGTCTGGCCAAGGCGGTGGCGTTGACCACCGGCCTGCCGATCGTCGCCGTGCCCACGACCTACGCCGGATCCGAGGCGACCAACGTGTGGGGCCTGACCGAGGGCGAGACCAAGACCACCGGGGTCGACGACGCGGTGCTGCCCCGCTCGATCGTGTACGACGCCGACCTGCTGACCGGCCTCCCGGGCGAGCTGTCCGTGGCGTCGGGCCTGAACGCGATGGCGCACTGCGTCGACGCCTTCTGGGGGCCGCGCGCCGACCCGATCGACCGGGTGCTGGCGGGGGAGGGCGTCCGCGCCCTGGCCGTCGGCCTGCCCGTGGTGGCCGCGGACCCGGCGAGCACGGAGGGGATCGGGCAGACCCTCTACGGCGCCTACCTCGCCGCGGTCTCCTTCGCCGGCGCCGGTTCGGGCCTGCACCACAAGATCTGCCATGTGCTGGGGGGCATGTTCCATCTCCCGCATGCCCAGACCCACGCCGTCGTCCTGCCCCATGTACTCGCCTTCAACGCACCCCACGCCCCCGAGGCCGAGCGGCGCATCGCGCAGGCCTTCGGCAGCGCGACCGCCTCGGAAGGCCTGGCCGCGCTGCGCGCCAGGCTGGACGCGCCGAAGGCACTCAGGGACTACGGCATGCCCGAGGAAGGAATCGCGAAGGCCCTCGCGCCGATCCTGGCCGCGATCCCCGCCGGCAACCCCGCACCCGTCACGGAGGGCGACATCACCGCGCTGCTGCACGCAGCCTGGGAAGGGAGCGAACCGTCATGACCGACGTCCGCACCGGGTCCGCCGGGGCCGAGCACGAGACGCCCCGGCCGCCCGTGTCCGTCGAGCAGGAGGCCCGGGAGGAGGAACTCCTTCAGCGGGTCGTCCGCTCCTTTGGCCAGTGCGGGGACCCGCGCCTGAAGCAGGTGATGGTCTCGCTGGTCGAGCATCTGCACGCGTTCCTGCGGGAGGTCCGCCCGACCGAGGAGGAGTGGGCCGCGGCGATCGCGTTCCTCACCGAGGTCGGCCACATCACCGACGACAGGCGGCAGGAGTTCATCCTGCTCTCCGACACCCTCGGCGCCTCGATGCAGACCGTCGCGATCAACAACCGGGCCTGCGGCGACGCCACCGAGGCGACCGTGTTCGGACCCTTCTTCGTCGAAGGGTCTTCAACTGTTGGGGGTTTCGCTTAAGAATCCTTGTGGATGTTGTGTAGCAGAACGCGTGTGGATTTGTGGGTAGTTCCGCCCCGCTCCCTGCGATGGCGTGATGTTTATGCCGGTTTGGGGCGATGGGTGCGGCAGGGGCCGTAGGTTCTCTCCGCATGGAACTTCTTCGGTTGGCGGTGGCTGCGCGCCGGGTGGGTGTGCACCCTGGCACGCTGCGGCTGTGGGCGAACGAGGGCAGAGTTCCGGTGGTGTGGGTGGGGCGTGAACGGCGCTTTTCCAGCGAGGATTTGGACGTTCTGACCGGCTGCCCGGATGTGGCCGGGCGGCGTGAGGCGCGGTATGTGCGGGTTTCGGGCACCAGCGGGCAGGAGTCGTCGCCGGCCGCGCAGGAGGCCGAGCTGAGGGCATCCGCTTGGGGGGGGGTGGTGGTCGCGGTCTTCAAGGACCGCGCCTCGGGGCTGCGGGAGTCACGGCCGGGGCTTGACCGAATGTTGAAACGGGCCGCGCAGGGTGAGTTCACTCATGTGCGGGTCACTCACGGCGATCGGCTGGCCCGCTTCGGTGCGGGCTGGTTGATCCAGGTTCTGGCCCATCACCGGGTCTGTGTCGAGGTGTTGCATGCCAAGGGAGCGGCCGGGGGGATGGAGGAGCTGCTGGACGATTTCATGTCGCTGGTGGCCACCTTCGCCGGTCGCATGTACGGGATGCGCTCACGCGAGACGCGTCGGCGGCTTCTGGCCGAAGCCGAGTGTCGCATGGAGCATCCTGTCCCCGGAGCCGGAGTTGGGGGTGAGCGTCGTGGCTAGGTTGATGGCGACGGCGACATGTACCGCTTTCCGCGGCATCCTGGAGGACAATGGCGAGCGGGTCGGGCAGCGGGTCTTGCTGGAACGGGTGGGTTTTCTGGCGCAGTTGAGTCGAGAGCTCGCCGGTGCTCTGGTGGCCGCCCGGTGGGACGAGGGCTCCCTGGACCTGCTGGCCGCCGGGGTGGACGAGCGGGGCGAAGACCTCCCGTCCAAGGGCTGGATGGCGATGCGCCGGCTGAACTGGCCGCAGACTGTCACGGCCCCGGCCGGGGTGTACGTCCCGGACCGGGTGCGCCGGGGTGCTGAGGAGTACGCGGCGCGCACCCTGCGCCTGGCCCTGCACCGGCGCCGTATCGTGGCCGCCGTCCTGGCCGCCTGGCCGGCCGATCCCAGTCGGCGCACCGATGCGGAATGGGCGGCGCTCCGGACGGCGCTGCCTGCCGGAGTGAGTGGCGCGGAGATCCGCAACCGCACCCGCCAGGTGCGTGCGTACGCAGCCGAGCACGGGAAGTTGCCCGCCGGGTTGTGCGCACTGGAGGGCCCGCCGCGGGTGGCCCTCCAGGTGCTCCTTGCCGCGATGGACCGCCAGCAGGTCACCCTGGCCCGGGTGGATGCGGCCACCGCCCGGCTGCGGGTCAAGCTCCCCCTGCGCGCCGCCCCCGCCACGGGCCGTGACTGGGCCTGGCACGTGATCGACATCCGGCTGCCCGGTACCATCGCGCCGGATGCGGTGCTGCACACCCCGACCCTGCGCCCCACCCCGGCCGGGAGGGTCGCCGTCGACCTGCCGCACTCCCGGCCCGCCCCGGCCACCAGGGCGAGCGGGCATCGGGTGGCGCTCGGTTTCGACTGGGGCGTCAACACCCTGCTCACCGGCGTCCTGGGCCGCCTGACCGGACGCGGCCCCATCCGCCGGGTGGTCACCGACGGGCGCCCCCTGGTCTTCGACGCCACGGTGATCAGCGCCGCCCTGCACCGGCTGCGCGGCGTCCGCGAGTACCTCGCTGCCAAGCGCGATCACTACCAGGCGCTGGCGGACGGGCTCGGCTCCCCACACCTGGCCTGGGGTGAACACCGCGACCGGGCGCGGGCGCTGGAGGTCGAGCACGGGCGGGTGTGTGCCCGGATCCGGCAACTGAATGCCGCGCTGGCCCGGGCGGCCGCCCGCTGGGCCGTCGACCAGGCGGTAGCGCTCGGCGCGAGCGTCATCTACCTCGAAGACCTCGCCACCCTCGAAGCACAGGGACATCGCAAGGGCAACGCCCGGCTGTCCGGGCAGGTGCGTGGCACCGTGGCCGAGGCGATGCGGCACCTGGCCGCGAAGGCGGGGATCGCGGTGGTCACCGTCCCGGCCCGGGGCACCTCCAAGCTGTGCCCCGGCTGTCTGGGCGAGCTCACTCACCACCCGGCCCCCGACCGGCTGCACGAGCGAGGCTGGAAGTGGGCGCACTGTGCGGGGTGCGGGCTGTCCACGGACCGGGATCACGCCGCCGCCCGCCGTATCGTCTCCCGCGGCCTGCTCGCCCAGGCCCACACCACCACGGAACGCGCCACCGGTGCCCGCACCATCCGCACCACGGTGGAGGGCACGGTGGCTTCGGTCCGCCGCCCGAAGAAGACCACACGCCACCTGCGCCGACTGCGCCGCGCGGAGACGGCCCCGCCCCGGCCACGCGGGCCGAAAGACACCAAGGGCAAGGGGTGCCCAACCCCGGGCAGGCCGAGCGGCACCCGGCACCGAGATACCCGGCGCGCCACCGCAGACCCAACCCCCGGCTCAGAGACTTCCCGCCGTATGCCCGATGCGCGCATGGTCCCCGCCACCACCCCCGCCCCGGGGGTAGTCCAGCGTCCGGCGGGGCATGACACCACGACACCCGCCGTATCCCGGCCAGTGCCAGGTCATGGAGGACCCGCACCCCACCGGATCGAAGAAGACCTTCTTCCATCCGGCCGGATGCGACTCTCACGCAGAACCTGTCGACGACGCACCCGCGCCGCCGAGCGGACCGGCTTCCACCACCTGCACACCACCGAGGTCCACCCCCTCAACCCGAGGTTCGGACCACCGGACGGCGACCGCAGACGGCCACGCCGCGCCCGAAAAGCCTGGAAACCACAGGCACACACAGAGTTCTAGAGACGCTCCCCGAGGATTGCGATCGGCGGCGACATGGCGTTCGGCGCGACGGGGGAGCCGTGCTGGGTGGAGGGCACGGTCACCGGACCCGACGGCGCTCCGCTGGCCGGCGCCCGTGTCGAGGTGTGGGAGGCCGACGAGGACGGCCTCTACGACGTGCAGTACGACGACGGCCGCACCGCCGCCCGGGCCCACCTCTTCACCGACCGGCAGGGCCGCTACAGCTTCTGGGGCATCACCCCCACGCCGTACCCGATCCCGCACGACGGGCCGGTCGGCAGGATGCTCCAGGCCGTCGGCCGCTCGCCGTACCGCGCCTCGCACCTGCACTTCACGGTCACGGCGGACGGCCACCGGCGGCTCGTCACGCACATCTTCGTGCGCGGCGACGAACTGCTCCCATGCGACAGCGTCTTCGGCGTCAAGGAGTCGCTGGTCAAGGACTTCGAACAGCAGGCCCCCGGCACCGCCACCCCGGACGGCCGCCCGATCGAGGGCACCTGGTCGAAGGTGCGCTTCGACATCGTCCTGGCACCCACCGGCGCCTGACCGGCAGCCGAGCGACGGTCACCGCCCTCGGATGGGCGCTCGGCGTCGGCCGGATCGGCGCCATCATCGGCCCCACCTACGGCGGTTACGTCCTCACCCGGGTCGACAACGGCTCGCTCTTGGGCAACTGGGTCTTCTACGCGTTCGCCATCCCGGCGGGATCTCGGGCTGAGCGGGGTGCCCGGACCTGCCCACCGGCGGTCCACCCGGGTCAGCGGGCGGCGAGGCCGAACGGCAGTGCGGGGTGGGAGTCGGCGATCTCGATCAGCCGGTTGTACTTGGCGACGCGTTCGCCGCGCGCCGGGGCCCCGGACTTGATCTGCCCGCAGCCGCTGCCGACGGCGAGGTCGGCGACGAAGGCGTCGTCGGTCTCGCCGGAGCGGTGGGAGACCATCTGCGCGTAGCCGGCGTCGCGGCAGACCCGCAGGGCGTCGAGGGTCTCCGTGACGGTGCCGATCTGGTTGACCTTGATGAGGGCGGAGTTGGCGACGTTCCCGCCGACGGCCCGGGTGATGACGGCGGGATCGGTGACGAAGATGTCGTCGCCCATCACCTGCACGCGGTCGCCGAGGCGTGCGGTCAGGCGGACCCAGCCGTCCCAGTCGTCCTCGGCCAGCCCGTCCTCCAGGGACCACACCGGGAAGCGGTCGGTGATCTCCTCGTAGCGGTCGATGAGCCGGTCGCCGGTCAGCGCGTCGCCCGCCACGTGGTAGAGGCCGTCGGCCGCGTCGCGGAACGCGCTGGCCGCGGGGTCCAGGGCGAGGGCCATGCCGTCGCGGCCCGGTGTGCGACCGGTGTCCGTGATGGCGTCGACGAGGAGCTGCAGGACGTCCTCGGGACGGTCGAGGGCGGGGGCGAAGCCGCCCTCGTCGCCCAGGCCGGTGGCGTGCCCACCGGCGGACAGGCGGGCCTTGAGCCGCGCGTAGACCTCGGCGCCCGCGCGGACGGCCTCGGGCAGGTCGGGTGCGCCGAGCGGGGCGAGCATGAACTCCTGGAAGTCGAGTCCGTCGGCGGCGTGTGCGCCGCCGTTGACGACGTTGAAATGCGGCACCGGCAGGCGTGGGGCGGTGCCCGCGACCCGGGCGAGGTGCTGCCACACCTCCTGCCCGGCGAGGGCGGCCTCGGCGCGCCAGGCGGCCAGGGAGACACCGACGACGGCGTTGGCTCCCAGCCGGGACTTGGTGCCGGTGCCGTCCAGTTCGATCAGCGCCCGGTCGACGTCGGTGGCCGAGGCGAAGCCGCGGCCGGTCAGGGCCTGGGCGATCTCCCCGTTGACGTGTCCGACGGCCCCCAGCACTCCCTGCCCGCCGTATCGGGACCGGTCGCCGTCGCGCAGTTCGACGGCCTCCCGGGTGCCGGTGGACGCACCCGCGGGGACACCGGCCCGGACGCGGGTCCCGTCGGCCGTGGTGAGGGTGACGGCGAGCGTGGGGCGGGCTCGGGAGTCGAGGATCTCGACGGCATGCAGCCGGGTGATGCGCACGGTCATGGCCTTCCTCCTCCCCTCGGACCGACCCCCGAGCGCCCCTCAGCCGTGGACGGGCCTGCGCTCAGCGGTGGCGGCGCGGGCACGGGAGGCGTCGATCTCCGCGTAGGCCTGCTCGCGGCCCTCCCAGTGCGAGCCCTCGACGGACTTGCCGGGTTCCAGGTCCTTGTACACCTCGAAGAAGTGGGTGATCTCCAGCCGGTCGAACACGGGGATGTCGTCGATGTCCTGCACGTGCGCGTACCGCGGATCGTGGGCGGGGACGCAGAGGACCTTCTCGTCGGGGCCGTGTTCGTCCCTCATGGCGAACATGCCGACCGCCCGGCACTCGATGGTGCAGCCCGGAAACGTCGGCTCGCCGGTCAGCACGAGCGCGTCCAGCGGGTCGCCGTCACGGCCGAGCGTGCCGTCGATGTAGCCGTAGTCCGCCGGGTACTGGGTGGAGGTGAACAGCAGCCGGTCCAGCCGGATGCGGTGCAGTTCGTGGTCCATCTCGTACTTGTTCCGGGATCCCTGGGGGATCTCCACGATCACGTCGAACTCCATGGTGTCCTCCTGACGGCGTAAGCCGTCTCGCCGGCCGTACCTGCCGGGCGGGTAGAGGCGGCGGAGCCACGGACGGGGAGCGCGGGTCGGTCGGCGCGGGCGTCGTTCCTCCTGGTCGCATCCTTGGACCAGGGACCGTCAGCGGCGTCGTGCCGCGGTTGCGGTGAGCCCCGTCACCGGCGCGCTGGGCGCGCTCGTCAGGTGCCCGGCGGACCGCCGTGGCCGCGTCCAGCCTACGCCGAACGGGCCTCGTCGACACCGTGACGAGGTCCGCGACCCGGCGTCGCGCCGGGCACGCCCGCGGCCGGTCGCCGGTGCAGCTCCCGGCCGGCCCGCCCCACCGCCGTTCGTCGGCCGCCGCACGGCCAGCAGCATGGGGACGGCGGCCAGTTGCAGCACGACCGAGAAGGCCACCAGATCGGTCACCGAACGGTCGTAGAGGGCGCCCAGGGCGAGACTGCCGGCGAACCAGCACAGTCCGAAGCCGGTGTCGAACAGGCCGAAGGCAAAGGCCCGCCGGTCCGGGCCGACCATGCCGGTGACGGCGGCCCTGACCACGGACTCCTGAACGGCCGCCCCAAGTCCCCACAGCACCACACCGATCACCGCGGGTACCGCGCCGCCGAGGAAGACCAGCGGCGGGAAGCACGCCGTCAGCAGGGTCGCCCCCACCACCGTGCGTACGCCCCACCGGTCGAACGCGGGGCCGAGCACCAGGGCGGCCACCGACTCGGCGGCCATGGCGCCCGCGTAGAGCACGGGAATCCAGGGGGTGGCGACGACATGGGCCCGGCCGAAGTGGTAGGCGATGAGCGGGTAGTCGGCGTAGGCGGCGGCGATCAGTCCCATGCCCGCCAGGTAGATCCAGAAGGCCCTCGGGGTGCCCCGGCGGCCGGGCACGCTTTCGGCGGTGTCCAGGCCCGCCGGATCGGGGTACCGCCGCCACGCGCCGGCCAGGACGAGGAGCGTGAGGACGGCCGGAACGGCGAGCACGGCGAAACCGAGGCGGCAACCGCCGTGCAGGGCCAGGACCCCGGCCATGACGAGGGGACCGGCCGTCGCGCCGGCGGCGTCGAGGGCCTCCCGTACGCCGTAGACCCGGCCGCGGCCCAGCTCGGCGGTGGCGTGCGCGAGCATCGCGTCGCGGGCCGGGGTGCGCATCGCGCGGCCGCTGCGCTCGGCGACGATCAGCAGGGCGGCCACCAGCCAGTGGCCGGCCGCCGCCAGCAGCGGCACGGCCAGCATCTGCACCGTGTAGCCGACCGCCGCGATCGGCCAGTACCCGCCCGTGCGGTCCGCGGCCCAGCCGAACACGAAACGCAGTGCGTAGCCGAGGAGTTCACCGGCTCCCGCGACCAGGGCGATGCTGAGGCCGCCGGCGCCGAGCGAGCCGAGGAAGGGGCCGGTGACACCGCGAGCGCCCTCGTGGGTCATGTCCGAGAACATGCTCACCACGCCGATGAGCAGCACGAAGCGCAGAGCAGCGCTCCGGTCCGTGGCGGTGCGCCCGGTACGTGGTGCCGGTGTTCGCTCGCGGCGGTGGGGCAGGGCCATGGTCGCCTCCGCAGCCGGGCCGCCGGGCGGCGGCCGTGCTCGCAGAGGCCATCGGCACGGACGTGCGGTCAAGGGCGAGCCTCATCGCCCGTCACCGTCCATGGTGCCCCCGTGCGGGACGTACCCGCCAGCCCGCTGACGGGCGGCCGCCCGCGGCGGGGACCGGGTGCCCACGTCCGGCGCGGTCCGGCCCGAACAATGCCGGTCCGCGCCGAACGACGTGGCCGCCGAAGGGCGGAATCCTCTGTCCCGCCACGGGTCAGCGGGCGGCTCCGAAGTCCTGGGTCCAGTAGTTGCCGGGCTGGGCGAGACCGACGCCGATCTCCTTGAACGAGCAGTTGAGGATGTTCGCCTTGTGGCCGGCGCTGGACATCCAGCCCGCCATGACCTGCTCCGGAGTGGCATAGCCGTAGGCGACGTTCTCGCCGTAGCTCTGCCAGGTGTAGCCGGCCTGCGTGATCCGGTCGCCCGGGTTGGACCCGTCGGACCCGGTGTGCGACATGTTCTGCTGAGCCGCCATGTCGTCGCTGTGTGCCTGGGCGGCCTTGGCCAGCTTGTCGTTCACGGTCAGGGCCGAGCAACCGACCTTGGCGCGCTCGGAGTTGACCAGTTCCACGATGCGGTCCGTGGCCCCGGACGACGTGCTGGCGTCCTCGGACGCGCTCGGTTGGGCGGGCGCCCCGGCGTCCGGCGCGCTCGGCTGGGCGGGTGCTCCGGCGTCCGGTGCGCTCGGTTCGGCGGGAGCGGACGGCTCGGCCGGGGGCGCCGGGGAAGCGGGGCTGATCGGGGAGAAGGGGTGGCCGTGCCAGGCCCAGCCGGGTCCACCCGGCTGGGATCCACCGGACCCGCCCGGCTGGTTCCCGGCGCCGAAGGAGGGGCTGCCTCCGGGGGCGGCGGGACTGCCGGTGCAGGCCAGTGCGGTGGAAGGGACGGCGACGGCGCCCACGGCGACGGCGGCGACGACTATGCGCCGGTAGTGCTGCTTCTTGCGGTGCGTGCCCATGCGTGACCTCGCTCGGGGTGGGGGTCGTCATTCTTGGGACGGCTCCGCAAAGGGCGCAAAGGGTCCTCGGTACTACCTCACCTCGTAGTTTCGCGAAGTCCTTGCGAAAGCGAATGTGAACGTGCTGTTCCCGCCTCCTCCCGGTATCAGCACTCCTGACGCCCGGTCAGGAGTGCTGAAAGGCACGGAACGAGCGCCGACGGCGGGGGAGTGAAGCGTCGGCGCGCCACTGCGGCGCGCCGCCTGCACGAAGGCGGACATATCCCATATGTCACTTGAGGGGCGGCTACTATGCCGGACGCTTAGTTGCGAGTTGGGGCGTGACGGATGTCACGGAACCGTGGAATCTTGTTTCGCCCTACAGCTAAGTGCATAATGCACTTATGCATAAGCGGGTTATGGACCCAGTGGACCCCGAGGCGTCGCCCGAGGACCTGATGATCGCCGTCGAGCAGATGGTCCGCTACGTGCGACGCAGCGCGACCGCCGGCGGACTGAGTACCGCCGCCTCCTCGGCACTGTCCCGGCTGGGCCGCGAGGGTCCGTACCGGCTGACCGAGCTGGCGCGGGCGGAAAGCGTGTCCCAGCCCAACATGACCCAGCTCGTGACCCGGCTGGAGCGTGCGGGCCTGGTGCGGCGCACCGCGGACCACAGCGACGGGCGGGGCGTGCTGGTCGAGGTCACCGACGCGGGGCTGGAGCTCTTCCGCCGGCGCCGCGCCGAACGCGCCCGGGCACTTCAGCAGCTCGTCGAGGAGCTGCCCGAGGTCGAACAGCGCGCGGTGCGTGTCGCGCTGCCGGCCCTGGCCCGCGTCATCGAGGACCGCCAGGCGCGCTCCTGACCCGCCCACGCCACCGCCGACCACCTCAGCCCATCTCACAGGAGAGGCGCACATGAGTGCACCGCACGCAAAGCCCGCCGGCCACGGAAAGGCCGCCAGTCCTTTCAAACAACCCAAGGCCGTCTGGGCGGTCGCGTTCGCCTGCGTCATCTCGTTCATGGGCATCGGCCTGGTCGACCCGATCCTGCCCGCCCTGGCCAAGAACCTGCACGCCACGCCCAGCCAGGTCTCCCTGCTGTTCAGCAGCTACCTGATCGTCACCGCGGTCGCGATGCTGATCGTCGGCTGGTTCTCCAGCCGCTTCGGGGCCAAGCGCACCCTCGTCACCGGCCTGGCCGTCATCGTCGTCTTCTCCGCCCTGGCCGGCACATCGGGCTCCATCGACGGCATCGTCGGCTTCCGCGCCGGCTGGGGACTGGGCAACGCCCTGTTCATCGCCACCTCGCTGGCCGTCATCGTCGCCTCCGCCAGTGGCGGCTTCGGCGGCGCGATCATCCTCTACGAGACCGCGCTCGGCCTCGGCATCGCCGTGGGCCCGCTGCTCGGCGGCGAACTGGGCTCCATCAGCTGGCGCGGCCCCTTCTTCGGCGTCGCCGTCCTCATGGCCATCGCGCTCGTGGCCACCCTGGCCTTCGTCCCGAACCTGCCGAAGCCCGCACGCCGCACCTCGCCGCTGGCCCCCCTCAAGGCGCTGCGCCACCGCGGCCTGCTGACCATGGGCATCATGGCCCTGCTCTACAACTGGGGCTTCTTCACCATGCTCGGCTACGCGCCGTACCCGATGGAGCTGGACGCCCACCAGCTCGGGCTGGTCTTCACCGGCTGGGGCCTGCTCGTGGCCGCCTTCAGCGTCTTCTTCGCCCCGCGCCTCCAGGCTCGCTACGGCACCGCCCCCGTGCTCTACGCCAACCTGGTCGGCCTGAGCATCGTGATGGCCGTCATAGCCGCCGGCGTCGCCACCCCGACCGTGGTCATCGTGGCGGTCGTCGTCAGCGGCGCGTTCATCGGCATCAACAACACCCTGACCACCCAGGCCGTCATGCTCGTCTCCCCGGTCGAGCGGCCCGTCGCCTCCTCGGCGTACGGCTTCCTGCGCTTCATCGGCGGCGGCCTGGCCCCCTACGTCGCCGGCAAGCTCGCCGACGCCACCGACCTCAGCGTCCCGTTCTACCTCGGCGCCGCGACCTTCCTCCTCGCCATTCCGGTGCTGGCCTGCGGCCACCGGCTGCTGCGACAGGCCGAGACGAACACCGCCGAAGGGGAACCCGTCACGCCGACGTTCACGCCCGTCGGCACCGTGCCGTCCACCGCCACGCCGCCCGTGGTCGTCGCCGTCGGCGCCCACGAAGGGGCCGCCGTGATCGTCGACGCCGCGGCACGGCTCGCCCGGGACACCGGCAGCCCCCTGGAGGTCGTGCACGTCCAGCAGACCGCCGTCGTCGAGGAACAGGCGGCCGACGCCGAGGACTTCGCGCAGGCGCGTGCCACCGTCACCGGCCACCTCGACCGCCTCGCCGCCCAGGGCGTCGTCGCGCGGGGCCAGATCCTCGGCAGCGTCGGCGACCACGCGGCGGCCGGCCGCGCCCTGGCCCGGCACGCCGCCGAGGTGGGCGCGCGTGCCGTGGCGGTGGGCCGTTCGCCGCGCGGCGCGCTCGCCCAGTTCGCCGACGGCAGTTTCACCGCGGCCCTGACCCATGCCGCCACCTGCACGGTGGTCCTGGTCGACGCCGGCAGCGAGCCCCGGCCGCTGACCGCGGCCACGTTGTCCGAACTGCGCGGCGCGGCGAGCTGACCGGCGCCGGGCTTCAGGAGGGGACCGCGGGCCGGCCGTGCGCCGCGCGGTCCCGTCCGCGCGGCGGGATGCTCGAAGAGCTTGGGGGAGCGGTGCCAGGGCCCGTGAGCCCGGCGTGATCCGAACGAGAGGCCCTACGGGTCGCGGGGCCCGCGCTGCCGGCGGGAGCGCGGGTCGACGGCCAGGGAGCCGGCGGGGACCTCCTCGGTGTCGGACTCCTCCTGGCCGTGCAGGTCGCCGAGGACCGCGTCGCCGTACAGGTCCTCCAGCCAGGAGGACTGGTAGATCGTGTCGAGGTAGCGCTCTCCGAGGTCCGGGGCGATGGCCACGGCGGTCAGTTCGCGTGTGTCGTTGCGCGACAGCCACTCCATCGCGCCGCTGACCACCGTCCCGGTGGAACCGCCGAACAGGAAGCCGCGCCGGGCCAGCCGGTGGCAGGCACGAATGGTGTCCGCCTCCTCGACCCGGACCACCTCGTCGACGAAGGACTCGTCGAGCAGCGGCGGGCGGATGCTCATGCCCAGTCCGGGGATCATCCGCCGGCCCGGCTTGCCGCCGAAGGCCACCGAGCCGACGGTGTCCACCGCGACGATCCGCACCGGCCGGTGCCAGTCGCGGAAGAAGCGGGCGCAGCCCATCAGTGTGCCGGTGGTGCCCGAGCCGACGAACAGCACGTCGAGACGGGGGAACTGACGCGCGATCTCCGGCGCGGTCTTGCGGTAGTGGGCCCCCCAGTTGTTCGGGTTGGTGTACTGGCTCAGCCAGACGTACTGGTCGTCGGAGGCACACAGCGCGCGGACGTAGTCGAGCCGTGCGCCGAGGAACCCTCCGTTGGCGTCCTGGTCGGCGATGACGTGCACCTCGCTGCCCAGCGCCTCCATCAGCAGCCGGGCCGACAGGTTGCAGCGCGAGTCCGTCACGCACAGGAACCGGTAGCCCTTGCTGGCGGCGATCATGCTGAGCGCCACACCGAGGTTTCCCGACGAGGACTCGATGAGGATCGAGCGGGGCGTCAGGAGGCCGTCCCGTTCCGCGGCCTCCACCATCTCTGTCGCGGCCTTCATCTTGATCGAGCCGGCGAAGTTGAAACCCTCGCACTTCAGGTAGAGCGAGCGCCCGAAGATCGACCGGAGATCAACATAGAGTTGGCCTTCGTTGAAGGCGTGGGGGGCTGAGATGACGGGCACGCTGGCCTCCTGATGCCTGGGCCGAGGGAAGGAACTTTCAGCCGTACCGGTGCAGCTCATGGAAGAAGTCGTCGATGACGTGCAGGTTTCCGGCGCGGGCCACCTCCTCGTAGACGTACTTGCCGACGGCGAGGTCGAGGACCCCCAGGCCGAACGGCGAGAAGATCACCGGCCGGTCGGTGGGCGGGTCCACCCGCCCGGTCATGACGTCGTCGAGGGTCCCGTGCAGGAAGTCCCGGCCGCCGGTGAGCTGCTCGGTCAGGTGCGGCGAGGTGCCGGCCTTGAGGCAGTGCTCGACGTCGTCGACGAAGTTGGCCGCCGAGAGCAGCACCTGGGGGGCGAGATCGCGCAACGACACGTGCAGGACGACCGGATGGTGGGTGAACCAGGACGGGTCGGTGACGTGCGGCTCGCCGGCGATCGTCGCGAAGACCACCAGGTCGCTGGAGCGGATCAGGTCCTCGGGGCTCTCGTGGACGGTGATCTCCGGGGTGTGACCGGCCGCGCCGGTCCGGCGCAGGTAGCCGCAGAACCCGGCGGCGCTGTCGGCGGACACGTCGTACACGCCGACGCTGCCGAAGCCGAATCCGGTGCCGGCCAGGAAGGCGTGGATGTAACGCGCGATCAGGCCGGTGCCGAAGAAGCCGACCCGGGTGGGGCGGGGCCGGTTGCGGGTGAGCCAGTCGGCGGCCAGCGCCGCGGACGCGGCGGTCCTGGTGGCGCTGATGATGGAGCTCTCCAGGCAGGCGAAGGGGTAGCCGGTGTCGTGGTCGTTGAGGACCAGGACCGCCGAGGCCCGGGGCAGACCGGAACCGACGTTGGCCGGGAAGCTGGAGATCCACTTCAGTCCGTCCACGCCCACCGGCCCGCCGACGGAGGCCGGCAGCGCGATGATCCGCGCCGTGGGACGGTCGGGGAAGCGCAGGAAGTACGAGGGCGGGTTCACCGTGCTGCCGGAGCCGTGCAGCCGGTAGGTCGCCTCGACCAGTTCCGTGAGCTCCTTCTCGCGCCCCTCGAGCGCTTGCCGCACCTGGGCGCCGGAGATCACGGCGAAGGTCGGCACCGGGGCCGATCGGGAGGCGGTCGGATCGGTGGCGGGGGAGGTGACGGAGGTCATCGCCGGCTTCCCTTCGGAGTCGGGCCGTACTCGGCCAGGCGCTGGGGCTCGGCCATGGCGACCAGCACCTGCCGGTCACCGCTGAAGGCCTCCCTGCTGTGCGCGGTGCGGATGTTGTCGACCAGCATCAGGTCGCCGGACTGCCAGGGCTCGCGCAGGGTCTGCGCCTCGTAGGTCTCGTTGAGCAGCTGGACGACGTCCTCGCCGATCGGTGCCCCGTCGCCGAAGCGGGTGTTGAACGGGAGCCCGTCCGGGCCGTACTCGTCCACCAGGTACTCGCGCACCTCCGGGGCCAGCGTCCACTCGTTGAGGAAGGCGATCTGGTTGAACCAGCAGCGCCGGCCGGTGACCGGGTGCCGGACCACGGCGCAGCGCCGCTGCCGGGTGCGCAGGCCGCCGTCGGGCTGCCAGGCGAAGTCGATGGCGTGGGCGCGGCAGTAGTTCTCGACGGTCTCGCGGTCTTCGGTCCCGAACGACTCCGCCAGGGACGCCCCGATCTCGTCGTTGTAGCTGCGGGTGAGCAGCCAGCCCTCGCGCTCGAAGCGCTCGGTCAGCTCAGCGGGCAGCGCGCCGAGCACGGCCTCCGCGTCGGCCACCGCGGTCGCCCCGCCCTCGGCCGGCGCGGTCGGGCACGCGAAGAGCATCAACCCGGGCACCTTCAGCGCATAACTCAGCTCGTGGTGCATGCACATGGGCTGGTTGGCGGGCCAGGCGGTCGAGGAGTACAGGCCGGCTCCGTAGGACTCGCGGGGGGCGAAGGCCTCCCGTTCCGGCATCAGGGGGCCGGCCAGGACCGTGAAGACGGAGGAGATCTGCTCCGGCTCCCGCAGTTTCAGGCCGCGCACGAGCAGCGCTCCGTGCTCCGCGACCCGTGCCCGCAGTGCCTCGCGGTGCTCGGCCGCCCATCCGGTCGCGTCCGCAGGGGGCTCGACGCTCAGGACGGGCGGTCTACCCGGTCGCAGCTCCACCTCCAGTACCGAAGCCGGGGACGAGAACGACATCTCGGTTTCCTTTCGTTCGTCACCAACGAGGCCAGGGCGGACCTCAGCGGTGTTCAGGAGGGGGCCAGCAGTTCGGCGGCGTCCAGAACGGCCGCCGCCGCGGCGGCCGGACGGGTGCGGGGGAAGTAGTGGCCGCCGTCGGTGAGTTCACGCAGCTCCACCTGCTCGGCCAGGAACTCCCAGTCCCGCCAGTGGTCCCGGAAACCCGCGGTGCTCGGGTCGTCGGCGGCGACGACCACGGTGACCGGAGCGGCCACTCTCACCGCCGCGGTGCCGTCCAGGGCCTCGGCGAAGCAGCGGTGCGCCGACACGCAGTCGTGCCGGTAGGCGGCCCCGACGCGCTGTGCGTGCTCCGCGTTCAGCTCGCCGAGCTCCAGGTAGCCGCCGTCCGCACCGAGCCGGGCGGCGATCTCGGCGTCGCTGCGCATCGTCAACTCGGCGATGGCGGCGCGTCGTTCGGCGGCCGTGCCGAGCAGTTGCGCGCCGAGGAACACCCGTGTCACCTCCACCCCGAGCCCGGCGAGCCTGCGGGCGGTCAGCAGGGCGGGCGCGGTGCCGGAGGAGTGGCCCCACAGCATGACCCGCCGCGGACCGCGCCCGGCGATCTCGGCGGCGACCCGCTCCACCACCTGCTCCAGCGCGGCGAACGGCTCCTCGCCCGCGGCCAGGTCGTGGCCGGGCAGGTCCACCGCGTGGACGGCCACACCGCTGGTGGCCAGGGCGCTCGCCAGTGGCTGGAAGTTGACCGCGTTGCCGCCCGCGTGGGGGAAGCACACCAGCACGTACGCCGCGGAGGCCTCTGTCCCGGCCTCCGACAGCGGCTGGAGCAACTCCGTCCGCCGCCGGGCACAACCGTCGAGGCACGCGGCGAGTTCGGCGAGCACCGGGTGCCGGGTGATGTCCTTGAGGGACACCTCGCGGTTCAGCGCGATGGTGAGCTTCACGGCCGACAGGGAGGTGCCGCCGAGGTCGAAGAAGTGGTCCCGCCGGCCGATCGCCTGCGGGGGCACCCCCAGCAGTTCCGCCCAGGCATCCGCCAGCCGCTGCTCGGCCGGGGTGCGTGGGGCGTCGTCGGGCTTCCCTGAACCGGCCTGCTCCGGCGCCGGCGCGCTCCGTTCGGCCAGCGCGGTCAGCGCCTTGCGGTCGATCTTCCCGTTGCCGGTCAGCGGCAGCCCGTCCTGCCAGTGGAAGGCCGAGGGGACCATGTACGCGGGGAGCGCGGCACCGAGCGCCTCGCGCAACTCCTCCGGCTCGAGCCGCCGTCCGGTGTGGAAGGCGATCAGGTGCGTGCTGCCGCCCGCGAGTTCGGCGACGACCACCGCGCCGTCCCGGACCCCCGGAACGCGCAGCAGGGTGTTCTCGATCTCCCCGATCTCGATGCGGAACCCGCGGATCTTGACCTGGCTGTCCCGGCGGCCGAGGAACTCCAGCTTCCCGCCGGGATGCCAGCGCCCCCAGTCGCCCGCCAGGTACAGCCGCTCGCCCGGCCGGTGCGGGTCCTCGCGGTAGGCCTCGCGGGTCCGCTCGGGATCGTTGACGTATCCGCGTCCCACGCACACGCCGGAGAACGCGATCAGCCCGGGGGCGCCGAGCGGCACCGGCGAGAGGTTCTCGTCGACGACGTGGACGCGCACGTTGTTGACCGGCCGTCCCAGCAGGACCCGGTCCGGGACCGCGTCCATGACCTCGTGGTTGGTGTCGTCCGACGTCTCGGTCAGGCCGTAGGCGTTGACCAGCCTGATGCCCGGCTGGAGGGCGAACCAGCGCTGGACGAGCTCCCGCTTCAGCGCCTCGCCCGTCACCGACACGCAGACGAGGTCGGGCAGTTCGCGGGGATGCCGCTCCAGGTACGAGGCCACCACCTCCAGATAGGAGGGCACGACCTGCGCCACGGCGACCCGGCCCCGCACGAGCGTGTCGACGAACCGCTCCACGTCCACGACGGCGTCCTGCTCGACCAGCAGGGTCCGCCCGCCCACCAGCAGCGCGGCCAGCAACTGCCACAGCGAGATGTCGAAGCACTGCGGAGCCGTCTGCGCCACCACCCGCCCGGGTCCGATCCCCAGATCGTCGATCTTGGCGTACAGGTGGTTGAGCATGCCCGCGTGCTCGCACATCGCACCCTTGGGCTCGCCGGTGGAGCCGGAGGTGAAGTAGATGTACGCCAACTGGCCGGGGGCGACCTCCACTCCGAGGTCGTCGTCCGCGTGCCGCTCCGCGTACGCCGTTTCGATCAGCACCTTCTCGGTTCCCGGCGGCAGCGCGGCCAGCGCGGCGTCCAGGGTGGCGGTGCTGCCCGGTTCGGTCAGCACCAGCCGGCAGCCGGCCCGCGCGAGCGTCGCCTCGATGCGCCCGGCCGGGAAGTGCGGCTCGATCGGCAGGTAGGCGCCGCCGGCCTTGAACACCGCCAGCACCGCCGCCAGCCAGTCGAGCGTGCGCTCGGTGACCACGGCCACCACGTCCTCACGGCTCAGCCCGCGCGCCAGCAGCGCCCGGGCCAGCCGGTTGGCCCGCGCGTTCAGTTCCCCGTACGTCCACGAGCGGTCGCCGTGCACCGCCGCCACCGCCTCGGGGTGGGCGCGTACGCGCTCCTCGAACAGCTCGTGCGCCCGTGCGGCCGGCAGTTCCCGGTGGGGCCCGGCCAGGCCCTCCAACTGGTCGCGTTTCTCCTCCGGTGACACCAGGCTCTGCCGCGAGTGCTCGGCGTCCACGTCGGCGGTCATGAGCCGCAGCGCGGTCAGGTGGTAGCCGCAGACCCGGGCCGCGGCCCCGGCGTCCAGCGCGTCCGTGCGGTACCGCAGCCGTGCCGTCGGCAGCCCGTCCCGCTCGCCGAAGGCCACCCGCAGCACCGCCTCGGCGGGCAGGGTGCCGCCCCCGGTGTCCGCCGGGTCGAAGACGGTCTCGAACGACGGTCCCGGGAGCCCGAGTTCCCGGCGCAGCTCGTCGACGGGGAAGTCCCGGTGTGCGAGCAGGTCCGCCGCGGCACGGTGGGCGTCGAGCACCAGCCGGCGCCAGGACGCCGGCGCGACGGCCAGCCGGCAGGGCAGCGGTACGGCGCCGCGGCCCGTGACCCAGCCCGTCACCACGTCCGGCTCACCGGACAGCGCGGCCAGCACCTTGGCGTGCGCGGCCAGCAGCACCGCGCTGGACGGCACTCCCAGCTCCGCCGCCAGGGTGCGCACCGCCCGCGCCGTGGCGGCCGGCACGGTCTGCTCGTGCTCGGCCTCGCCGGCCACCGGCTCGCATGTCCACCGCGGAACGGCGGTGAAGCCGCCGGCGGTCAGCACCTCGCCCCAGAAGTCCCTGTCCGCTGCTACGAGCGCTCCCATGGAATGGCCCTTCCTCACTTCGCCGTCGGCGCGGCGGGGTTTCCGCCCCACTCCGCCTTCGCGGGGACTTCCTCGCCTTTCATGAGGAAGGAATCGGGCGCCAGTACGGCCCCGTCGCCGAGCGTCACGCCGTAGTGCACGTGCGCGCCGACCCCGAGCGTGCAGCCGGAGCCGAGCGTGATGCGGTCCGACTTGAAGGTGCCGTCCTCCTGCGAGTGGCACTGGATCTTGCTGCCCGCGTTCAGCGTGCAGTCGTCCCCGATGACGGCGAGCGTCCGCTCCGTGATGTAGCAGCCGTCGTCGTAGACCCTGCGACCGATGCGGACGCCCATCAGGCGCCAGACCAGGCTCTTGAACGGCGTCCCGTTGAACAGCTCGAGCCACTTGTCCGGCACCTTCCACAGCCGCTCGTGCCACCAGAAGTACGGGTCGTAGATGGAGCACAGGCGGGGGCTCAGGGGCCGGAAGGAGGTGATGACCCGCTCCACCAGGATGAAGTAGCCGGCCGTTACGGCGAGGGTGAGGGCCAGGTAGCCGGCGATCACCACGTGGCCCAGCGTGCCGTACAGGTCGACGCAGGCCAGGCCGAGCCCGGTGAGCACGGCGGCCAGCACCCAGCGCAGCAGCAGGAACAGCGCCATGGAGCGGAGGTTGTAGCGGTTCTTCGCGGCGAGGCTGCGGCGCAGGGAGTCGCCCGTCCTGAGGTGGTCGAAGCGGGTGTCCCGCTCCACCGAACGGGGGATCTCGAAGCACGGTGAACCGAGCAGCCCGACCCCTTCGCGCAGCTCGCCGTCGAGGGGGATCATCACCTTCGTCGCGAGCAGGCAGTTGTCGCCCGTCCTGGCCCCCGCCGGGAAGGCGATGTTGTTGCCGAGGAAGTTGTGCGCGCCGATCGACGTCCGGCTCACCTTGAAGGACGTGCTGGAGTACTCGGCGTTGAGCAGGGAGAGCCCGTCGGCCACCATCGTCCCGCTGCCGACGGACACCAGGAACGGTGTCTCGTGCTGCACCTCGGTGCCGAAGTTCGAGCCGGTCTGTTCCACCCGGGACAGGTCGTATCCGAGTCGGCGCAGGTAGAAGACGATGTAGGAGCTGTCCCCGAAGAGCCAGGGGAAGAACTTGAGGTTGGTCAGGCCCGCCACCGCCCGGTGCATCGCGTAGTGGAAGCCGTAGAGCGGGTAGACCCGGTCGGGCTTGACGGCCAGGCTCAGTAGCCGCGGCACCGTGAACAGCAGGGCCGGACCCACCACGACCCCGCCGAAGAACACCACGGCGGACACGGCCAGGGTGTCGGTGAGGAACTCGGGAACCGTGGACAGGGTCGTGCCCGCGTCCAGCCGGCCCTGCAGGGCCGGCACCGCCGCGAACACGATGTAGACACCGCCGACGGTGAGCGGCAGGTACAGCAGGAACAGCTGGAGCAGGGAGGTCACCCCGAAGACGGCCCGCCGCAGCGTGCCGCAGCGGGTCGGTTCGACCCTGATGTGCTCGACCGGCGTGGGCTGTGCCGGGGAGCCGTGCCGGTGCTCTCCGGCCGGCACGTGCTGGCCCTGGTACAGGGCGGAGGCGTGGCCGAGCTGGGAGCCGTCGCCCATCGAGGTGTCGATGTCGATCACGGACTTCTCGCCGACGAAGACGTCCCGGCCGATGTCGACCCGGCCGGTCTGGATGTGCCCGGCGTGCGCGCGGTAGCACTGGAAGAACGTGTCCTTGCGGATCACCGTGTCCGCGCCGATGGTGAGCAGGTCGGTGCAGACCGGCACGGAGTGGGAGAGGATCGTGACGTTCTTGCCGATCCGCGCGCCCAGGGCCCGCAGATACATGACGTACAGCGGATTACCGGTGAAGAGAATCATCGGATTCGCGTGCAGGAGCACCTTGACGATCCAGAAGCGGAGATAGGCCGCACTCCACACCGGGAACTCGCCGGGCTTCCAGCGGCCGACGAGAATCCACTTCGCCGCGACCGGGAAGAGGCAGACGAGGATGAAACCGCCGGTCCCGAACGCCAGCGACCGGAGATAGATGTCGACGAAGCCCGATGCCGAGCCGATCCACTCGTAGGCCCGGGCGGTGGTCACTCCGACGACGAGGGAATACCCGAGGAAAATGAGCAGTTGGGCCGTTCCGCACAGCACGTAGCGCACAGTGCTCGGTGCCGTCCGGGCCGGCGCCGGCGTGGTGTCCGCGGGCGTCGTCGGGGCCGCCGGTACGGGGGTGTCCGCGGGCGGTGGCGTGTTGACCGCGAGGGCTTCGGCCAGGCCGCGGAGCGTGGGGTTGCGGTAGATGTCCTTCATGGACACCGTCGGCAGATCCGGCCTTTTCCGGACCCGTGCGCAGAACTGTGCCATGACCAGGGAGTTGGCGCCCAGGTCGTCGAAGAAGTGGCTGTCGGGCGGGACGTGCTCGGCGTGGACGACGCCCGCCAGGATTCCCGCGAGCTCCCGCTCGGTCTCCGTGGCCGCCGGGATGGTGCCTGCATGCCCCGCGATCACGGGTTCGTCAGGACCGGGCATCAAGATGTCGGCAGACTTCTCCACCATGCGAGCTCCCTGAAGAAAAGGTCGAAAACCATCGGCCGGCGGTGCCCGGTCTCCAGGGACCGTGCGTTTTCGCCTGATCACGAAACCATGGACAGTCTTGTTCGCTCCCTGCGGCGGTGCCACTCGGATGCGGTGATGTTGAGGCGGGCGGAGTGTTCCGTGCGCCTTTGTACTTCGGCTCTTCGCGCCGCGGGGACAAGTAATCTCACCCATATGGGGGTTCACTCTTCAGGGGGACCCGGCACGTTCGCGGGCAGGTCGGCGCGGTGGTCGGCGGGTCGCGGAATCCCCCGTCCGGCGCGCCGAGTGCCGGGGACGGCGGGGCCGTTGTCCCGGGCCGGGCCGAGTGGCCCGGGCCAGTACCGGCGCGCAGACTGGGCAGTGAGGTGTCACCGCCCGGGGCCGGGCGGTGACGCGTGGCCACCCTGTGCGGGTCTGTGGGCCGTTCGCCGGACCGTTCGTCGAAGGGGCCGATATGGCCGTGGAAATCCCGCCCCTGCTGAGACCCTCACGGCTCAGGCGCCGTGGCGGGCTCTGGGGCGAATGCATGGCGGAGTTCCTCGGGACGCTGGTGCTCATCGCCTTCGGATGCGGCTCGGTGGCCATGGCGGTCGCGGCGCTGCCCGGCTCGGGACGCACCGCCGGCCCCACGACGTTCTTCGTCAGCTCCGGCGACTGGCTGCTGGTCGGCTGGGGCTGGGCCTTCGCGGTGGCCTTCGGCGTCTACGTTGCCGGAGGTGTCAGCGGGGCGCACCTCAACCCGGCGGTGACGCTGGCGTTCGCGGTGCGTCGCAGGTTCCCCTGGGCGAAGGTGATTCCGTACTGGATCTCGCAGGTGGTGGGCGCCTTCGTCGGCGCGGCGCTGGTGTACGCCGTCTATCACGACGCGATCAACACCTTCGACCAGGCGATGAAGGCCCCGAAGACGCACGGGCACACCGTCGCCTCGTTCTCCATCTTCGCCACGTTCCCGGCGCCCTACTTCCACGGCGGTTCCTGGGGTCCGCTCGTGGACCAGATCGTCGGCACCGCGTTCCTGGTCATGCTGATCGTGGCGGTCATCGACCTGCGCAACACCGCCGTGATGGCCAACCTGGGCCCGCTGGTCATCGGCTTCGTGGTGGCCGCCGTCGGCTTCTCCTACGGAGCGAACGCCGGGTACGCCATCAACCCGGCCCGTGACTTCGGACCGCGTCTTCTCACGTACTTCGCCGGGTGGGGAGACCTGGCCCTACCCGGCAGCCAGGCCGGGTCGTTCAGCCACTACTGGTGGATCCCGATCGTCGGGCCGCTCGTGGGCGGGGTCGTCGGTGTCCTCGTGTACGACCTGTTCATCGGCGACGTCCTGCACATCCGGGGTCAGCAGGACGAACTCCCGGAGCCCGGAACCACCCGCCTGACCGAGAGCGAGGACGACAGCTAGGCCCTCTCGTCCGGACGTTCCGTCAGGTTGGTGGGCCGGTCGGTCATCCGGTCGTGAGCACCATGCGGAACCGGGCCGCACCGGCGAGCATCTTCCGGTATGCCTCACCGGCCTGGTCCAGCGGCACGACCTCGGTCATCGGACGGATCCCGTGCAGGGCGCTGAACGCCATGGTGTCCTCCACGTCCCGCGCGGTGCCCGACGGGTGGCCGCGGACGATCCGGCCGCCCGTGATCAGCTGGAGCGGGCTGATCCCCAGCGGCTCGGGTGCCGCACCGATGACCACCAGCTCACCGCGGGGCGACAGTCCGTCGACGGTCGCCGCGGTGGCCTCGGAACTGCCGGCCGTGGCCAGTACGGTCCTGGCGCCGCCCAGCGACTGCAACGCGTCGGCGACGGGCGTGTCCGTCGTGCTGTCGACGTAGTGGTGCGCGCCGAGCTGCTTGGCGAAGTCGGCCTTGTCGGCCCCGCGTGCGATCGCCACCGTCTCGAAACCCATGGCCACCGCGTACTGCACCCCGAGGTGTCCCAGGCCGCCGATGCCGAGCACGGCCACCAGATCACCCGGCTGCGCGGAGCTGCGCCGCAGTCCGTTGAACGTGGTCACGCCCGCGCACGCCATGGGTCCGGCGTCGGTCGCCGCCACCGCGTCGGGGATCCGGGCCAGGGCGTCGACCGGCGCGATCACCCGGTCGGCGAAGCCGCCGTCGTAGGACCAGCCGGGGACCTTCAGATTCGGGCACACGACGAAGTCGCCCCGCCGGCACGGGGTGCAGTGGTGGCAGCTCCCGCCGAACCAGCCCACCGCCACCCGGTCGCCCAC
Organism: Streptomyces cyslabdanicus; assembly: GCF_052663305.1. Lineage (NCBI taxonomy): Bacteria > Bacillati > Actinomycetota > Actinomycetes > Kitasatosporales > Streptomycetaceae > Streptomyces > Streptomyces cyslabdanicus. The sequence goes on along the minus strand of NZ_JBQRUW010000037.1, from coordinate 86,111 downwards.
CCGCCAGTCCTGGTCCCGCGTCCCCTCGCCGAGCTGCTCGATCCGCCCGGCGATCTCGTGCCCGGGAACCACCGGGAACGTGATGCCGGGCAGCGCCGCGTCCACGAAGAAGCTGTCGCTGTGGCAGACTCCGCACGCCTCCACGGCGATCGCCACCTGGCCGGGGCCCGGCTCCGTCGCCTCGCGCTCGGCGATCTCGAACGGACCTCCCGCGGCGGTCGCCTGCGCGACTGTGTAGGTACTCATCTGTCTCTCCCGGAAGCGGGTACGACGGCCCCCGCAACCAGGACATCAGTTCCGCGTCGATCGCGCGCGCCGTACGCGACGGACCGGGCCGCGACGGGCGGCCGGCCCGCGACGGCGTGGGGCCCGGCGCGGTCAGCCGCCGGGCATGGGGCGCACGGTCAGGATCTGCTGGGCGTGACCGACCGGGCCGTGCAGGTCGTGCAGGACCGTGCTGGTCAGGCCCACGCCGGTCGGGCCGAAGGCGACGGTGGTGTCCAGACCGGTCCAGCGGCCCTCCGGGCGGCGGTGCAGGTGCACGGTCAGGTCGACGTTGGGGAACATCCACTCGGTGGGCGACTGGCGTGCGGCGATGCCGTTCGCCGTGTCGACGAGGGAGAGGTACGAGGCGAGCGGGCCGCTGGGCTCGCCGGCGACCAGGGTGAGCGGGGTGGAGACCCAGGCGGTGGTGCGGCCGGGGCTCGGCGGGGCGAGCGGGCGGATGTCCAGGGACGCGATGAAACCGCCCGGCCAGAGCTCGTCCATCGCCCAGGACGAGAGCCCCTCGGGCGGGGCGAGCCGGTCGCCGGCGCCCCCGGCGACGGCCGCGGTGTCCTGGGCCGACAGCAGCCAGACGCGGGCCCGGACCACCGGACGGCCGGCGATGCGCACGACGGCTTCCAGGAGTTCGATGGTGCGGCCGGGGCGGAGGGTTTCCACCTCGATCTCGCACTCGTCCAGGGCCGGGCGGCCCAGGATGTCGTAGCTGATCCGGGCCGGTATCAGCGCGCTGCCCCCACACGCGGCCAGATGGTCCTCGACCGCGTGGACGACCAGTCCGCCCAGTGGGCTGAAGTGCTGCTCGCGCACGTCCCACGCGCCGCCGGCGTGCGCGGTGGGCTTGAAACGGCGCTCGTCGATGCGCTCGTAGTAGCTGTCGGGAACCGGGGCGCCGGTGTTCAACGGGGGCTTCTCCTCAGGCTGTTCACAGGAAGCCGAACAGGCACGGGTTCGCGCGCCGGATCGGCCGGGCAGGCCCCATCATGACCCAGTCCGTACATGGCACCTACACCCACCTGCGCTCAGGAGGCCCCGTGCTCTTGCGTGACGTCACCCCCGACGATGTGATCGGCTGGATGGTGCTGCCCCGGTACCAGGGCCGCGGCCTCGGCGGGCGCGCGGCCCGCGCGCTGCTGGAACGGGCGCGGGACGAGGACCGCTGGGGAGTGGTGCACGCCTTCCCGGCCACCACCAACGCGGCCTCGAACGGCATCTGCCGCTCGCTCGGCTTCCGGTTCGTGGGCGAGCGCGAGACGGCGTTCGCCGGCCGGGTGCTGCGCACCGACCACTGGGCGATCACGCCGCGCACGGACCTGACGCCGCGATGAGGCGGCGCGGGTCAGCCGAGCGTCACCCACGCGCGCCGCTCGGCGGAGCGTGCCATCGCGTCCAGGACCACCGCGGCGGCCACGGCGTCGTCGAGGGTGGCGCCGTGGGCCGCGCCCTCCGCGACCGAGCGCAGGAAGTGGTACGCCTCGATGACCTTGAGGTCGTCGTAGCCCATGGCGTTGGCCGCACCCGGCTGGAAGGCCTCGTACTCGCCGTGGCCGGGCCCCACGTAGACGGTGCTGACGGGCTGGTCCTGGTATCCGGTGCCGCGGCTGACGCCGAGTTCGCCCATGCGCCGGAAGTCCCACCGAAGCGCGCCCCGGGTGCCGTGGATCTCGAAGCCGTAGGCGTTCTGCTCGCCCACCGAGACCCGGCACGCCTCCAGGACGCCGCGCGCGCCGGAGGCGAACCGCAGCAGGCAGCTGACGTAGTCGTCGTTCTCGACCGGCCCGAGCTCGCCACCCGCCGCCCGGGTGTGACCGGCGGTGGCGCCGGTGGGCCGGGCCCGTTCGGGCACGAACACGGCGGTGTCGGCGGCCAGCGAATCGATCTCGCCGAGCAGATGACGGGCCAGGTCGACCCCGTGCGAGGCCAGGTCGCCCAGTACCCCGCTGCCGCCGCGTTCCCGTTCGTAGCGCCAGGTCAGGGCACCTTCAGGATGGGCCGCGTAGTCGCTGAACAGCCGGATGCGCACATGGGTGACCCGGCCGATCTCGCCGGCCGCGATCAGCTCGCGGGCGGCGGCGACGGCGGGGGCGTTGCGGTAGTTGAAGCCGACCGTGCCCCGCACACCGGCTTCGGCGGCGGCCTCGGCGACCGCGCGGGCGTCGTCGGCGCTCAGGCCCACCGGTTTCTCGATCCAGATGTGCTTGCCCGCCGCGGCCATGGCCAGACCGATCTCGCGGTGCAGGAAGTTCGGGGCGGTGACGCTGACCGCCCGCACCCGGGGGTCGGCGGCGACCTCCCGCCAGTCGCGGGTGGCGGAGTCGAAGCCGTACCGCTCGGCCGCCTCCTCGGCCCGGCCGGGGACCTCGTCGGCGACGGCGACCAGACGCGGACGTACCGCGAGCCGGGGGAAGTGGTGGGCCACACGGGAGTACGCCTGCGTGTGCACCCGTCCCATCCAGCCGAATCCGACGACGGCGACGCCGAGCGTAGGCACCATGACACCCCTCGTTTGGACCGATCCACAACCTGGTGGCTCACCATGGGGCCGTCCCTCGCAGGGTGTCAAGCCACCTGGCAAGGCAGGCGGGACACCGGTCGATCCGCCGTGTGAAGCTCCCTTCCGGCGCCTCCGGACCGCTTCCTGGCCCTTTACAAGAGGCCTGCCCCCGTGGAACGGTCCACACCGTGCGCCCACCCACCATCCGCGACGTCGCCGCGCGTGCCGGTGTGTCCAAGTCCCTGGTCTCGCTGGTGCTGCGCGGCTCCGGCAGCGTGCGTCCGGAAAAGCGGCAGGCGGTCCTCGCCGCGGTCGAGGAACTCGGCTACCGGCCCAACGCGGCCGCCCGCAGCCTCAGCGAGCGCCGCACCCGCACCGTCGGCGTGCTGCTGAACGACCTGCGCAACCCCTGGTTCGTGGAACTCCTCGACGGGCTGAACTCCCGCCTGTACGACCGCGGTCTGCACGTGCTGCTCGCCGACGGCCACCTCAACCGGCGCCTGGGGGAGGACCTTACCCGGACCTTCACCGAACTGCGTGTCGACGGCCTGGTCGCCGTCGGAACCCTGTGGGAACCGAGGGCCCTGCGCGTCGCGGCCGGCCGGGTGCCCACCGTCGTCGCCGGTACCCGTGAACCCGACCTGCCGCGGGTGGACGTCGTCGCGGGCGACGACGAGCAGGGCGCCCGACTGGCCACCGAGCACCTCATCGCCCTCGGCCACCGGCACATCGCCCACATCGCCGGCCGGGGCGCCGTCGGCGAGCTGCGCCGCCGCGGCTTCGAGGCCACCATGCGCCTGCACGGGCTGGCCGGCACGGCGGTCGTCGAGCAGGGCGACCTCACCGAGGAGGGCGGCTACCGGGCCACCGTACGGCTGCTCAGCCGGGCCCGGCGGCCCACCGCCGTGTTCGCGGTCAATGACATGGCCTGTGTCGGCGCGCTGTCCGCCGCGGAGGAGAGCGGCCTTCGGGTCCCCCGGGACCTCTCCCTGGCCGGCTACGACAACACCTACCTGTCGCGTCTGCGCCACCTGTGGCTGACCACCGTGGACAACGCCGGCCACGACGTGGGCCGGCGCGCCGCCCAGCGGCTGTTCGACCGCATCGACGATCCGGACTCGCCCGGAACGGTGGAGCTGACCAGCCCGGTCCTGGAAGTGCGCGGCACGACCGCACCACCCGCCGCAACCGACTGACGCGCACCCTCCCGGTCCGACGGCCGGGACCGACGGCCGGGGCAGGCCCCGCGCATCGGCCCCCGGTCGCTGGTTACCCGGACCCCGGGGTTCGGCAGTGAGCCCACCGGGGTCCTCCGCGCCTCCGCGTCGCGGAGGGCCCGCGCACGGCGCCGTCCACCGCCCCGACTCCGGCGGCGCGGCCCGCGGCGACCACCGCCTCGCCGGGTCGGCCCAGGGGTGAGAACATGGCGTGTGTCGCTCATGGACCTACGGCGTTCACCATCGGGACGGCTCCTGATCCTCATCCCCCTGGTGCTGATCGCTGTGGTGGGCGTCGTGGACGCCCTCACCCCGCCGGATGTGCACCTCGGCCCGCTGCTGGTCGCGGCCCCCGCCTTCACCGCCGCGTTCTCCGGGCCCTGGCTCACCGCGCTGATCGGCGCGCTCACCGTCGGGACCGAACTCTTCATCGGAGGGGTCCAGGGCACGCTGGGCACCCAGAACCTCCAGGCGGAGGTCGCGTCCCTGGTCATCGTCTCCGGCCTGATCGTGGTGTTCTGCCTGTTCCGGGACCGGCGCGAGCACCAGTTGGCGCAGAGCCGGTTCGTGGCCCAGGCCGTCCAGAACGTGCTCTTCCCGGCCCTGCCCGAGCGCAGCGGCCCCCTGCGGATCGCCTGCCTGTACCTCGCCGCCCAGGACGAGGCCACCATGGGCGGGGACCTCTACGCCGCCGCCCGCACCGGACACAGCACCCGGCTGCTGATCGCCGACGTGCGGGGCAAGGGCCTGCCCGCGATCAGCCATGCCGCACTGCTGCTCGGCGCCTTCCGCGCGGCCGCGCACCGCCGGCCCTCGCTGCCGCGGCTGGCCGTACATCTGGACGGTGCCATGCGCTGGGAGTTCCGGCAGTGGCAGACCGCGCAGATGCTCGACATCGACGAGTCCTTCGCCACCGCGCTGCTGGTGGACATCCCCGACACCGAGCCCGTGCTGCACCTGCTCAACTGCGGCCACCCCGCCCCGCTGCTCATCGGCGGGGCGAGTGCCGAGCCCCTGACCGCGCAGGTCGTCGCACCACCACTGGGACTGGGCGAACTGTCCGACGCCGTGGACTACATGGTCGCCTCGTTCCCTTTCCTGCCCGGCAACACCCTGCTCCTGCACACCGACGGCGTCCTGGAGGCGCGCAACGCGCGGGGCGACTTCTACCCCCTCGCCGACCGGGCCGGCGCCTGGGCCGGCGAACCGCCGGACCTCGTCCTGCGCCGGCTCCACGACGACCTCCTCGCCCACACCCACGGCCACCTGGGCGACGACGCGGCGGCCGTCGCGATCTGCCGCACCCCGTGGTGACACCGGGCGCCGCCTCGCGGACCGCCGGTCACCGCCGTCGGCCGGTACGGCTCGTGGAATCTCCCGGCACCCTGTGATTGCGCGGTGTGCGATCGGGTACGCGAGCAGAGCCCGTGCCCGGCCGGTCAGCTGCCGGGTGGGCCGCTCGACTGCCGCGACCAGGGAAAACCGCCATGCAGACACCAGCGAACGACAACACCCCGACGCCCGCCCAGCAAGCGCTGGACGTGCTCGTCGAGAACGCCGAGGACACGAGGGCACTGGAGACGCTCGCGAGCAGCGACGTGCTGGTCCCCGTGCCGGACGACGCGAGCGAGGAGGACGCCACCAACCCCACGGCGGTGGCCCTGCCCGTGCTCGAACAGCCGGGCGGGGCGCCGGTGGTGCCCGTGTTCACCTCCGAACTGGAGATGTCCGACCTGCTGCCCTTCGTCTCCCGCTACCGCCTCGTGCCGCTCGGCGCGCTGGCGTCCCAGTGGCCGGCCGACGACCTGTCGCTGACCATAGACGCCAGTTCGCCCCACGGTCTGACGCTCACCTCGGAGGGAGTGCGCAACCTGCTGGCCCGGCCGCAGGGCTGAGCGGTGCCGCGAGGACCGGCCGAACCCGCCCGGCCGTCCGCGGTGGGCGGCACCGCCGCGGCGGCCGGCTCAGGCGTCCTGGAGGAGACCGATCAGGTTACCTTCGGCGTCCTTCGCCGAGGCGATCAGCCTGCCGCCGCCCACCTCCTGCACGTCCTGGAGCACCTCGGCGCCCGCGGCCACCAGCGCCGCCAGCCGGGCCCTGATGTCGTCGACGTGCCAGTACGGCACCGGTCCGGTCATGCCCTTGCCGTGTCCGTTCGGGTCGAGCCCGACGTCCTGCCCGGCAGCCTTGTACCCGACGTAGTAGGGCGTGTCGGCGTACGGCTCGACCTCCAGCAGCGCGCTGAACAGGGCTTTGGCCCGGTCGAGGTCCTTGACGGGGTAGATGATCGTCTGGAGGCCGGCGGTCAGGGCCATGGTGGTGCTCCTTGGTGTTCGGCTCTGTGGTCGGCGGAGGCCGTGCACTCGGCAGAGGCTTCGCACTCGGCAGAGCAATGTCTCCGCCCTCGACAGAGGAGGGGGGCCGACGTGTGCGTCGACGGTTCCACGCTAGGGCGGTCGGGTGCCGCGCGGCTTCTCCGATCCTGACCGGTTGCGGCAGGCGTCACCCCCTCGCCGTACACACCCCCGTCGGCGCGTGCGGTACGGATCCGGGTGGGGTTAGCCTGGACCCCGGCCGCGACGACCTCGCGGCGCGGCGGTGGGGCCCGCCGTACCGAAACCGTGGCACTGGTGCCGCCAACGGTCCCTACTCGCGTACAAGGAGCGTTCCGGGGTGCCCGGACGCGGGCGAGCAGGAGACGCAGCAGCATGACCGTCCCGGAAAAAGAGAGCCTGCGGGCGCGGACCAGTCCCGCGCGGCGGCGTGCCTGGCGGACGCAGACACCGGTGGTCGCGGTGGTGGCGCTCGGCGGAGCGCTCGGGGCCACCGCCCGCTACGCCGTCTCGCAGTGGCTGCCGGCCCCGACCGGGGGCTTCCCCTGGGCGATCTTCTGGGTCAACGTCCTCGGATGCGCGGTGATCGGTGTCTTCATGGTGGTCATCACCGACGTGTGGGGCGCCCACCGGCTGGTCCGCCCGTTCTTCGGTACCGGTGTGCTCGGTGGTTTCACCACCTTCTCGACGTACGCCGTCGACATCCAGCGGCTGGTGGACTCCGGCCACGCCGGCACCGGGCTGGCGTACCTCGCCGCGACGCCGTGCGCGGCGCTCGCGGCGGTGTGGCTCGCCATGACGGCGGCCCGCCGTGTTCTGAAGTGGAGGCAGGGATGATGACCAGGCTCACCGGCAGCGCACTGCGCGTGACCGTCTTCGTCGGGGAGAACGACACCTGGCACCACCGGCCCCTGTACTCCGAGATCGTCCACCGGGCCCATGCGGCGGGCCTCGCGGGCGCCAGCGTCTTCCGTGGTGTGGAGGGGTTCGGCGCGACCTCACTGATCCACACCTCGCGACTGCTGTCGATGAGCGAGGACCTGCCGGTGGCGGTGGTGATCGTGGACACCGAGGAGCGGGTGCGGGCGTTCCTGCCGCAGCTGGACGAGCTGGTCGCCGAGGGGCTGGTGATGCTCGACGACTGCGAGGTCATCCGGTACGTCGGCCGCGCGGCCGCGAAGGGCGGGGCGCCGTCGTGAACTGGCTGCTGGTGGTCGCCGGGGCGGCGGTCGGCGCGCCCCTGCGCTACCTCACCGACCGTGCGGTGCAGTCCCGGCACGACTCGGTGTTCCCCTGGGGCACCTTCGTGGTGAACGTCTCAGGCTGTCTGATACTCGGCCTGCTGACCGGCGCGGCGGCCGGGGGCGTCGCAGGACCGCACCTGCAACTGCTCCTCGGCACCGGTCTGTGCGGGGCCCTGACCACGTACTCGACCTTCTCCTACGAGACGCTGCGGCTCACCGAGACCGGTGCCGGCTCCTACGCCCTCGCCAACGTCGTCGCCAGCGTCGCGGCGGGTCTCGGCGCGGCCTTCGCCGGGGTGTGGATCGCCGGAGTCCTCTGAGGCGCGGACCGCCGGAAGCCTCCGACGGTTGCCACGGGATTCCGGTGCCCGTCACCGGGCTGTCACCTCGGCACCGTAAGTGTGTGACCACCACTGTCGATCACCGTCCCCAGAACTGGATCCCATGAGCGCCATCTCCGTCGGTCAGGCCGTCGTCCTCGGAGTCGTCGAGGGGGTGACCGAGTTCCTCCCCGTGTCCTCCACCGGCCACCTGAAGATCACCGAGGGGCTCATGGGCATCCCCGTCGACGACGCGTCGGTCGTCGCGTTCTCCGCCGTCATCCAGGTCGGCGCCATCGCCGCCGTGCTGGTGTACTTCTTCAAGGACATCGTGCGGATCATGTCCGCCTGGTTCCGCGGACTGGCGCACCGGGAGGAGCGCTACCACCACGACTACAAGTTCGCCTGGTGGGTCATCTTCGCGACGATGCCGATCGTGGTGGTGGGCCTGGCCGCCAAGCCCTTCATCGAGGGGCCGCTCGGCTCCCTGTGGGTGGTCGCCGGCTCGCTGATCGCGGGCAGCGTGGTGATGTGGTGCGCGGACCAGATGGGCCGGCACAAGCGCGGTGAGGACGACACCTCCTTCAAGGACGCGATGCTGGTCGGCAGCTCCCAGATCCTCGCCCTGCTCTTCCCCGGCTTCTCCCGCTCCGGCGCCACCATGTCGACCGCGCTCATCCTGGACCTGGACCGCGTCGCCGCCACCCGCCTGTCCTTCTTCCTCGGCCTCCCGGCCCTGACCGGCGCCGGCATCTACGAACTCAAGGACGCGCTCGGCGAGAACGTGGGCGCCGTCCCCCTCGCCGTCGGCACCGTGGTGTCCTTCGTGGTGGCCTACGGCTCCATCGCCTGGCTGCTGAAGTTCGTCGCCAAGCACTCCTTCAACGCGTTCGTCGTCTACCGGATCCTGGTCGGCCTGCTGCTGTTCGGCCTGCTCGGCACGGGTGTCCTCAGCAGCTGAGCACCGGGTGGCGGCCGAGTCGCGCGGCACTGCCGTGCCCGTCGGCCGGCCGCCGTCGCAGCGCACGGGGACCGGCCCGGAGGCAGAATGGCGATCATGACGTCGTCCCCGACCTACCTGCCGGTCCTGGAGCGCATCGCCGAGGAGATCGGGCACACGCCCGGCCGCGGGCGTCCGGCCGACTACATCCCGGCGCTCGCCGCCCGTGACGCCCGCGCCTTCGGCATGGCCGTCGCGGAGCTGGACGGCACGGTGTACGGAGTGGGGGACTGGCGGGAGCCGTTCTCCACGCAGTCCCTCACCAAGGTGTTCACCCTCGCCCTCGACCTGGCGCGCGAGGGCGACGAACTCTGGGAGCACGTGGGCCGCGAGCCCTCCGGCAACCCGTTCAACTCCCTGGTGCAGCTGGAGTACGAGAACGGCATCCCGCGCAACCCGTTCATCAACGCCGGCGCCCTGGTGGTCACCGACCGGCTCCAGACCCGTACCGGCGACGCGGCGGGCGAGCTGCTGCACTTCCTGCGCGCCGAGAGCGGCAACCCGGATCTGGACTTCGACGAGGAGGTCGCCGCGTCGGAGACCGCGCACGGCGACCGCAACGCCGCCCTCGCCCACCTCATGGCGTCCTACGGGAACGTCGACAATCCGGTGCCTGTCCTGCTGGACCAGTACTTCCGCCAGTGCTCGATCGCGGCCTCCTGCGCCGACCTCGCGCTGGCCACCTCGTTCCTCGCCCGGCACGGCATACGGGCGGACGGCACCCGGCTGCTCGAAGGCAGCCAGGCCAAACAGGTCAACGCGGTCATGCTGACCTGCGGGACGTACGACGCGGCCGGCGACTTCGCCTACCGGGTCGGCCTGCCCGGCAAGAGCGGCGTGGGCGGCGGCATCGTCGCCGTCGTACCGGGCCGGATCGCGCTGTGCGTGTGGAGCCCCGGCCTGGACGAGCGCGGCAACTCCGTGGCCGGCGTGGCGGCCCTGGACCGCTTCACGACCCTCACCGGCCTGTCGGTGTTCTGAGGGGCAGCCCGGCGACGCCGTGCGGACCGTGCCCGGTCGTCGGCCGGTCAGGCGCGCGAGGCACGCTTGTACCGGAACCGCAGACCGAGCAGCAGGACCCCCGCGCCCAGCCCGGCGGCGCCCGCGATGGTCCCCGTCTGCGTCCAGTCCGGCTCGGCGGGCCGGGGTGCCCCGGTGGAGGCCACGACCGCCGTTTTGGGCTTCGCCCCGGTCGTCGCCCCGCGCGGGACGGGCCGCAGGGCGTCGAGCGAGCCGACCGGGTCGACGTGCCCGGCGGCGGCGAACCCCCAGTCCAGCAGCGCGCGCGCCTCCTCGTAGACGGCGTGGCCGCCCGCCTGGGGGTGCATCACCGTCACCACGAGGGTGCGCCCGCTGCGGTGGGCCGCGGCGACGAGCGTGTTGCCCGCGTTGGTGGTGTAACCGTTCTTGATCCCGATCAGACCCGGATACGGCGCCACGCCGTCGGCGCCGGTCAGCAGGCGGTTGGTGTTCGCGATCTGGAACGTGCCCTCGGTGCCGGGGAAGGCGGCTCGCGCGGTGGAGCAGTACCGCGCGAAGTCCGGGTCGCGCAGTCCGGCCCGCCCGAACACGGCCAGGTCGTACGCCGAGGAGTCCTGCCCGTCGGCGTCATACCCGTCGGGGGAGACGACCGTGGTGTCCAGGGCACCCAGGGAGCGGGCCTTGTCCTCCATCTGCCGGGCCGTGTGCTCCCAGCCCCCGTTGAGCGCGGCGAGCACGTGCACCGCGTCGTTGCCGGAGTTGAGGAACACCCCCCGCCACAGATCGGCCACCTGGTACGTGTGGCCCTCGACGACCCCCACCAGGCTGCTGCCCTCGCCGATGCCCAGCAGCTCCTTGGCGCTGACGGTGTGCCGGATGCCTCCGGGGAAGGCCGGCAGCGCGGTCAGCGCGAACAGCGTCTTGAGCGTGCTCGCGGGCGGCAGCCTGCGGTGCGCGTCGTGCGCGGCCAGCACCTCGCCGGATGCGGCGTCGGCCACCACCCAGGACAGCGCGGTGACGTCCGGAACCGCGTGCGCGCCGCTGCGGAGCCGGACCTGCGTGCCCTCGCCGTACAGCACGGCCGGCTGCGGCACGGTCGCCTCGGGCCGCACTATCGCGCCCGGGCCCCCGCCGGTCGGGCCGAGGGCCGCGACCGGAGAGGCCGGCGCCAGGGTGGTCGCGGCGCAGAGCGCGCAGGCCGCTACGGAGGCGCGCATAGGAAATCTGATCTTCATATCGCAAACCTAGGGACAAAAGGGCGCAAGTGGGGCGCTGTCCAGAGCCGAACGGGGTTCGCGAGCACCCGGATGTCCTAGCGCACGCCCTGACGGACGCATGTGCTGACGGACGCGCAGCGGGCGCGAAGGGGAGGGGTGTCGAGCGCCCGGCCGGCTAGCCGCGGGGCAGGGTCGGCTGGACGCGGCGCAGGAACGTGGCGTTGTCGGGCGTGTCGCGCAGCCGTTCCAGGAGGGTCTCCAGGCCCGTTCTGCCCTCGCGGCCGCGCAGTACGCGTCGCAGGCCGCGCACCGCCGTCAACTCGGCCGGGCTGTGCAGGAGTTCCTCGCGGCGGGTGCCCGAGGGGTCGATGTCGACGGCCGGGAAGACGCGGCGGTCGGCGAGTTCGCGGCTCAGCCGCAGCTCCATGTTGCCGGTGCTCTTCAGCTCCTCGAAGAAGAAGTCGTCGGCGCGGGAGCCGGTCTCCACCAGCGCGGTGGCCAGGATGGTGAGCGAGCCGCCCTCCTCGACCGACCGCGCTGCTCCGAAGAGCCGCTTGGGTCCCTGGAGCGCGCCCGCGTCCACCCCGCCGCTGAGGGTGCGGCCGCCCGCCGCGGCCGCGTTGTTGTGGGCCCGGCACAGCCGGGTGAGCGAGTCGAGCAGGACGACCACGTCCTCGCCCGCCTCGACCAGCCGTTTGGCCCGCTCGACGACGAGTTCGGCGAGCGCGATGTGCTGCCTCGGGGACCGGTCGAAGGTGGAGGCGTACACCTCGCCGCGCACACGCCGCCGCATGTCGGTGACCTCCTCGGGGCGTTCGTCGAGCAGCACCACCATCAGCCGGCACTCGGGGTGGTTGCCGGTCACGGCGGCGGCGATCTGCTGGAGCAGCACGGTCTTCCCGGTCTTCGGTGGTGCCACGACGAGCCCGCGCTGCCCCTTGCCGACGGGCGCGATCAGGTCGGTGACGCGGCCGGTGAGCCCGGCGGCGGGGTGTTCGAGGCGCAGCCGCTCGCTCGGGTGCAGCGGAGTGAGGTCGTGGAAGCGGCGCCGGGCCCGGGCCTCGTCCGGCGCGCGGCCGGCCACGCGCGTGACCTCGCTGACGGTGTGCTGCTGCCCGAGTACGCCGGTGAGGGCATCGCCCTTGCGCAGGCCGTGGCGGCGGATCAGCGCCGGGGAGAGGCGGGGGTCGGCGGGCGTGGGCAGGCAGTCCTCGCCGCGCAGGTGCCCCTTGCCGGACGCGTCGATGTCCAGGACACCGGTGACGGACCGGGCAGCCGCGGACGGCTGCCGCGGTGCGGCGGGGCGTTCGAGGGTGATGGTCATGGAGGGAGGTCCTTTCGCGGACGGACGGCACGGGGCGTGCGGGGGGAAGGAGAAGCCGCGGCAGGGAGGCGTGGAGCAGGGCCTGCGGCGGGAGACACCATCTCGGCCGCGGCGTGCTGCCCGGGGAGGGCGGATCGCCGCTCGTGGAGAGGGTGAGAAGAAGCAGATCGCGTCGACCGCGACAGGCGCGGCGAACCGGCGAACTGATGAAGAAACGCACCGGCGCCCGCAACAGGGCGTACACAAGTGCTGACAGAACCATACCACCCGGCTCGCCTGCCGTGGAGTTCCCGCCCGCGCGGGAGCGCGCCGCCGCACGACGGTCGGAGTGATCTGCGCCACTGTCACCCATCTGTCCGTGACGTTCGCCGACAGCGAAGCGCTGAATGAACCGGGCCATCCGCGTGACGGGTGTGCCTCCTGATTTTCTTCTTCGGTCCGTTTCGGGCCCTGTGGGGGTGGATTCGCCGTGAGCCGTCGTACGTCGCACGCGTACAGACCGCTGAGCCTGAAGAGACGGGCGTGGTTGACGCTCGGTGCCGTGGTCCTCGGGGGTGGGGGCATCGTGACGTATGCCGTCGCCAGTCCTTCGGCCGACCACGGCGCCACGGGCCGGGCCAAGCGTCCGCCGAAGGTCTACGACCTCGCGCTGAACGGCGACACGGACGCCAGGCGCGAGCTGCCGCGCACGGACACCCAGCAGTTCTCGCTGCTCGGCGTCACCTGGACGGGTGCCACCCAGCGTCTGCACGGCACGGCGCAGGTGCGCACCCGGAGCACGGCGACCGGCGAGTGGAGTGCCTGGCGCGACCTCGAACTGGACGCCGACCCGCTGGAGAAGCCCGGCAGCCGCGTGCGCGGCGCGTCCGAGCCGCTGTGGGTGGGGCCCTCCGACGGCGTTCAGGTGCAGATCGTCCGCAAGAACGGCACCACCGGCCCGATGCCCAAGGGGCTCAAGGTCAACCTGGTCGATCCGGGCGTGGTGACCGACGCCGAGACCAAGGCTCCCACCGGGAGCGAGCCGGCCGCCTTCGTCGCCGGGACCAGCCCCGACGCGACGAGCACCGACACGCCGCCCGCCACCCCGTCGGCGCCGCCGTCCACCGTCCCCCAGCCGCCGATCGTCTCGCGCGCCGACTGGGGCGCCGACGAGTCGCTCAGCCCCGACCCGTCGGAGTACAACGCCGATGTGAAGGCCGTGTTCGTCCACCACACGGACGGTGCCGCCTACACCTGCGACCAGTCGGCGTCGATCGTGCGCGGTATCTACGCGTTCCACACGCACGCCGAGCCGAGCGGCAACGGCTGGAACGACATCGGCTACAACTTCCTGGTCGACAAGTGCGGCACCGTCTTCGAGGGCCGCAAGGGCGGTGTCGGCCTGCCGGTCCTCGGCGCCCACACCTACGGCTGGAACCGGGAGTCCACCGGCATCGCGGTGCTCGGCGACTACACCTCCACCGGCGCCTCCGACGCCGCGCTGGCCTCCGTCGCCCGTGTGGCGGCGTGGAAGCTCGGCCAGTACGGAGCCGACCCCGCCGGTACCGTCCAGCTCACCACGGCGGCCACTCAGAAGAACCTCTCCGGCGCCAGCTTCACCGCGGGCAGCACGTACACCTTCAACCGGATCTCCGGTCACCGCGACGGCTACGCCACCGAGTGCCCCGGCGCTTCCCTGTACGCCCAGCTGCCCACCATCCGCTCCTGGGCGGCCGGCCCGGTGCAGGGCCTGAAGATCGGCTCGGTCACCGGCGCGACCCTGTCGGGCTCGACGTACTACACCAAGGGCGCCCTCACCGTGAAGTGGACGGCGACCACACCGGGCTTGCTCATCAAGAACTTCGAGCTGCTGGTGGACGGCAAGACGGTCGCCACGACGTCCGGCACCGCCACCTCCGCCTCTGCCACCGTGGCCGCGGGCAAGCACACCGTCGCCGTGCGGGCCGTGCACCAGTCCGGGAAGACCGCGACCACGGCCGCGCTGAACGTCACGGCGGAGACGACCGCCCCGACCTTCACCACCACGCCGAAGCTCGCCCTGCGCGGCGGCACCGTCAACACCGCCGCCGTCCCGGTCACCCTCAGCTGGAAGGCGGTGGACGAAACGGCCCTGCGCTCCGTGGAGCTGCTGTCCCCGACCACGGCCACCTTCGGCCCGACCACCACCAGCTCCAGCCGCACCGCCAAGTCCGGCGCCGCCTCCACCTGGTCGATGCGCGCCAATGACTACGCCGGCAACTCCCGCACGTCGTCCCCGTCGTACACGCCCGTGATCCTCCAGGAGAGCTCCGCCACCAAGTCCGGCAGCTGGACCACCCGCTCGTCGACCAGCTACCTCGGCGGCAAGTCGTACTCCAGCGGCTCCAAGGGCGCCTCCCTCACCTGGACCTTCACCGGCCGCTCCGCCGCCTGGGTGGTCTCCCGCGCCTCGACCTCCGGCCAGGCCTACGTCTACGTCGACGGCACCAAGGTCGCCACGGTCGACCTGAAGTCCTCCACCACCCAGTACCGGCAGGCCGTCTGGACCAAGACCTGGTCCAGCAGCGCCAAGCACACCGTCAAGATCGTCGTCGTCGGCACCTCCGGCCGGCCCACGATCACCACGGACGGCCTCGTCTACATCAAGTAGCCCGTCCCTCCCGCGCCCGGGAGCGGGCAGCACCGCGAGCCCGGCAGCCGCCCACCGGCGACTGCCGGGCTCGCGGGCGTGCGCGGCCCCGGGGCGTCAGGCGTACGACCGCAGCCAGCGGAGCTTGGCCGCCTCCTGGTAGGGGCCGCCGCCCTCGTGGTCGTTGAAGTCGTACACCTCGATGTGCTTGTCCTGGTGCGCCCAGGCGTTGAACGCGGCGAACACCGTGGAGGGCGGGCAGGTCTGGTCCTCCAGGGCCGCCGAGAAGAGCGCGGGGGCCCGGCCGCGGGCCGCGAAGTGGACGCCGTCGAAGTAGGACAGCGTGCGCAGGGCGTCCTCGGTGCGGCCGCGGTGGGTCCTGAGGTAGAGACCGATCTCCCGGTACGGGTGGCGGTCGGTCAGCGTCGCCGCGCGCGGGTAGTCGCACAGGAACGGCACGTCCGGCGCTATCGCGACCAGGTCCGGCACCAGGGCCCCCACCGCGATCGTGATGCCGCCGCCCTGGCTCACGCCGGTCGCCACGGTCCGCCCGGCATCGGTCAGCGGGTGCGAGCGCGCCGCCTCGATCGCCCGGACCGCGTCGGTGAACACCCGGCGGTAGTAGTAGTTCTCCGGCGCGTCCAGACCGCGGGTCATGAATCCGGGATGCGCCGGCGCGCCGCCGACCGGATCGGGGGTGCCGCCTCCGCCGCCCCAGACGCTGCCCTGCCCGCGCGTGTCCATCACGAAGTGCGCGCGGCCCGTCGACGCCCACAGCAGGTGTTCGTGCGCCAGGCCGCGCCCGCCGCCGTAGCCGACGAACTCCACGACCAGCGGCAGCGGCGCGTCGACCCGCGCGGGCAGCGTCAGCCAGCCCTTGACCGGGTGCCCGCCGAAGCCGGCGAAGGTCACGTCGTACACCTTCACCGTCGCCAGCCCCGCGTCCACCAGGTCGAACCGGGCGTCCAGGTCGTGCTCGCGGGCCTCCTGGAGCGTCTTGGACCAGAAGGCGTCGAAGTCCTCGGGCTCGACGGACGAACTGCGGTACTCGCGGAGCTCGTCGAGAGGGAGGTCGAACAGGGCCATCACCAACCGCCTTTGCGTAGAGACATGCGTAGAGGCATGCGTAGAGACATGTGAAGAGACTGCGGACGCCACACCGTACGGCCCCGGTGCGGTCCGCCGTCGGCCGAGGCGTTCGTTCCGGACGAGGTGCGCGGGCAGCCCCGGGCGTGTCAGGCGCCGTCGTCGACCCGGTGGTGCCAGGCGTTGTAACGGGTGAGGTAGCCCGCGAACCGCTCGAGGTCGTCCTCCGGCCAGCCGGCCAGGCGCTCGTGGAAGGCCGCACGGCGGCTCTCGGTGACCCGGGCAAGGATCCGCCGGCCGGCGGCCGTCAGGTGGAGCACCTGGACGCGGTGGTCGCCGGGGTCGGTACGGCGCTCGACGAGCCCGGCCCGCTCCAGGGCGGACACCTGCCGGCTGACGGTGGACTTGTCCAGCGCGTAGTGCGCGGCCAGGTCCGTGGCCCGGCAGCCGCCGCTCTCCTCCAGATGCCCGAGCAGCGTGTACGACACCAGCGACAGTTCGGGGTGCATGCGCCCCGCCGAGGCCCGGGCCCGGCGGGCGAAGACCGTCATCTCGCGGTGGATGGTCTCGACGGCCGTCTCCCCGGCGGGCGTCCGCCGTGTGACGGCGCCCTCGTCCGGTTCTGTCGCTGCGGTCACCGAGTGCCTCCCGTGCTCTCCCGGTTGCATAGTACAACTGCCCTGGGGGATGGGGGCCGGCCACCGGTGGGGCCGAAGAGGGGGCCTGCGGCCGAGCGTTGGGGTAGGGTGACCTGCGGCCGCGGAGGGTCCCGGTCGCAGGAAACCGAGGAGGTGAGACCCATTACCGCTGTGTCAGCTCGGGTGCTCTCCCCTCGCAACGGCGCGGATCACCGTCGGTAGGTGACCGCGGGAGCGCCCTTCGGCTCCCGAAAGGCCCCGGCATTCCATGCCCGCACTTCCTCCCCCTCCCGCCTCGTCCTCCACTCCCTCTTCCGGTTCTTCTTCTCCCTCTCCCGCTTCCCCGCCCCCGCGTGCCGGGGTGGTCGCCGCGCTGCGCGCCGCCGGCTGCGTGTTCGCCGAGGAGGAGGCCGAACTGATCCTCACCGGCGCGCGCACGCCACGGGAGCTCGCCGTCCTGGTGGAGCGGCGCGTCGCCGGATTCCCCCTCGAGCAGGTCCTCGGCTGGGCCGGGTTCCACGGTCTGCGGATCGCCGTGGACCCGGGTGTCTTCGTGCCACGGCGCCGTACCGAGTTCCTGGTCGACCAGGCGGTGGCCCGGTCGCCGAAGGCGTCCGTCGTCGTGGACCTGTGCTGCGGCTCGGGCGCGGTGGGCGCGGCGCTGGCCGCCGCGCTCGGCCCGGTGGAACTGCACGCCGCCGACATCCACCCGGCCGCGACGCGCTGCGCCCGGCGCAACGTCGTCCCCAGGGGCGGCACGGTGCACGAGGGTGACCTGTTCGACGCGCTCCCGGGCCGTCTGCGGGGCCGCGTCGACATCCTCGCCGCCAACGTGCCCTACGTGCCCACGGGAGAGGTGGGCCTCCTGCCGCCCGAGGCCCGCGACCACGAACCGCTGGTCGCCCTGGACGGCGGTGCCGACGGCCTCGACGTCCTGCGCCGTGTCACCGCCGAGGCCGCCGACTGGCTCGCCCCCGGCGGCTGCCTCCTGGTCGAGACCAGCGAACACCAGGCCCCACAGGCCCTCGCCGCCTTCACCCGGGCGGGCCTGACCGCACACCTCGCCGTCTCGGAAGACCTCTGCGCGAACGTGGTGACCGGGACCAGACACTCACGACACTGACGACACGGACGCGGTGAGGCCGTGGCGTCGGCGCGGCCGGGGGACTACGGCAGTGCCTGGGCGTGGGCGACGAGCAGGGCCACGTCGTCGTGGTTGTCCGGCCGGTGGAGGGTGCGCAGCAGGAGGTCGCAGAGGTCCTCCAGCGGCCGGGCCGGGCCGCCCAGCAGCGTCAGCAGCGTCGCCAGGCGCTCGTCCAGGGACTCCCGGCGCGTCTCGACGAGCCCGTCGGTGTAGAACACCAGCCGGTCGCCCGGTTCCAGGCGCACCGTCGTGGTGGAGAACGGGATGCCGCCGACGCCCAGCGGAACCCCGGTGGGCAGGTCGAGCAGCTCCGGGGGACCGCCCACCGGGATCCGGGCCGGGGGGAGGTGCCCGGCGTTGGCGATCAGGCACCGCCGCAGGTGCGGGTCGTGCACGGCGTAGAGGCAGGTGGCTATGGAGTGGTCCAGGCCGTCGGTGATCCGGTCGAGGTGTTCCAGGAGCCGTGCGGGGTCCAGGTCCAGCGAGGCCAGGGCCTTCGTCGCGGTGCGCAGCCGGCCCATCGTGGCCGCCGCGTTGATGCCGCTGCCCATGACGTCGCCGACGACGAGGGCGGTCCTGTCGCGTTCCAGCGGGATCACGTCGAACCAGTCGCCGCCCACCTCGACGGTGGCTCCCGCCGGCTGGTAGCGGGAGGCGACCTCCAACCCGCCCGTGACCGACGGGTGCCGGGGCAGCAGGCTGCGCTGGAGGGTGAGGGCGGCGTCCCGGGCGTTCTGGTACCAGCGGGCGTTGTCGATCTGCACGGCCGCGCGGGCGGCGAGCTCTCCGGCCAGCAGCACGTCGTCCGCGCTGAACGGCTCCGGATTGCGGGTGCGCTTGAGGTCCAGCGCGCCCAGCACCTCGCCCCGCGCGATCAGCGGCACGGCCAGATACGAGTGCACGCCCGCCCGGCCCAGCAGCCAGGCCGCCTTCGGGGACCTGGCGATCCTGGGCAGGTCCTCGTTCCTGACCCGCGCGACCAGGACCGGGCGCCCGGTACGCACACACAGCGTGACCAGCCGTTCGGGGCCGTAGTGGGCGATCTGCCCGGGCGGATCGGCCGCCGCCAGGGCGTCCGCGGCGTGGTCCGCCCGGACGGCCAGGGCCCGGATCACCGCCGGTTCGGCCGGTCCGAGACCGCTGCGGCGCCCCTCGACCACGGCCTCCAGCAGGTCCACCGCGGCCACGTCGGCCAGCTCCGGTACGGCGACGTCGGCCAGCTCCCGGGCCGTGCGCTCCAGCTCCAGGGTGGTGCCGATGCGGGCCGAGGCGTCGGCGATGAGGGCCAGGCGGCGGCGCGCGGCCTCCGCCTCTACGCCCGCCCGGTACTGCTCGGTGATGTCGACGACCGACACGGCCACGCCCAGCACGGTGCCGCCGGCGTCCTCCAACCGGTACAGCGAGTACGACCAGGCGTGGTCCTCGCCGGGATCGGCCGGGGTCCTGCCGACCGTGGACAGGCCGACGAGCGGCTGCCCGGTCTCCAGTACCTGGCGAGCCTCGGACTCCAGGGCCTCCGCGTCCAACCCGGGCAGGAGCGCGCGGGCCGTGCGGCCCACGTGCTCCTCGGCGGGCAGGCCGTTGATGCGTTCCAGGGCCGGGTTGACCGAGACGTACCGCAGCCCGTTGTCCAGCACGGCCAGGCCGATCGGGGACTGCGAGACAACCCGCTCCGACAGCGCCACGTCCCGCTCCAGTCGCCGTACGGTCGACTGGTCGGCGGCGAGCCCGAGCGCGTGGGCCTCCCCGCGGTCGTCGAGCAGCCGCATGGTGCGGAACTCCACCAGGCGGGTGCTGCCGTCCTTGTGCCGGACGGGAAAGGTGCCCGCCCAGCCCCGGCCGGTCCGCAGCACGTCCGAGAACAGCTCGATCACCAGGTCGAGGTGCCGCTCGTGGACGATGAGCTGGGCCGCGTACCGCCCCAGTGCCTCCCGCGCCGAGTAGCCGAAGAGCTCCGCGGCCTGCGGGCTCCACAGCACGATGCGTCCCCGGGCATCCAGGACCACGGAGGCGACGCCCAGCACGTCGAGCAGTCCGCCCGGCCATGCGTCCCGGCCCGCCGGCTCCTCACCCTCGGCAGAGGGGGCCCCGGAAGCAGTCATCCACGCACCGCCTTCGCCTGTCCGCGCGGCCCGTCGTCCCGGTGCGGGCACCCCTGGCGTACCGCGCCCGCACCCGTCGTCGAGGCGGTCCACCGCTTCCTTCCACCATCCCGCACCGCAAGGGCTCCTTCGCGCCGAATCGGCCGGCGGTGGTGTTCTGCCGGGAAACGGTGCTTTGCTGGTTCTTGTGAGTGGAGGGCCGCGCGGAGGGAACTTCGTGCGGTACCCCGGCCACGAGAGGGAGTGATCGTGATGGCGAACGAGCCGGAGCACCCCGAATCCGTCTCGGTGGAGCTGAGCGGATGCACCAAGGAAGACGCCCGGACCGTGTTCGACGTGCTGTGCGCCTGCTTCTCCTCCGACCGGTGTGCGGACGACGTGCCCAGGGACTACCACGAGGTGCGCCCGACCGTATGGCTCGGCACGTTCGACGTGGCCGAACGGCGCGGGGCGGAGCGCGGGCCCGCCCGGCTCGGGTCGTCCGTCGTGGTTGACGTGCAGGGCGGCTACTGGGCGATCGACCGTTTCCGCACCACCCTGGACTCCCTGTTCACCGTCCAGGACCTGTGCATGGCCTCCGGCGATCAGGAACGTGAACTCCACGTCCGCCTGGAAGGTCGCTGACGCGGGCCGCCGAGGAGACGCAGGAGACGCCGAGGGGTTTATGCAACTAGTTGCACAACCCCCTCGGCGTCCTCTACAACTACGGACATGAGCCGTTACCCCCATCTGCTGCGCCCGCTCGACCTGGGCTTCACCACGCTGCCGAACCGTGTCCTCATGGGCTCGATGCACGTCGGCCTCGAGGAGGCCGAGCGCGGATTCGAGCGGATGGCGGCGTTCTACGCCGCCCGGGCCCGCGGCGGAGTGGGGCTCATCGTCACCGGCGGCATCGCGCCCAACGAGGAGGGGCGGCCGTACGAGGGCGGCGCGAAGCTCACCACCGAGCAGGAGGCCGAGCAGCACGCGACCGTCACCGCCGCCGTGCACCGCGAGGGCGGCCGGATCGCCCTGCAGATCCTGCACTTCGGCCGCTACGCCTACCATCGCGACCTGGTCGCGCCCAGCCCCCTCAAGGCTCCCATCAGCCCGTTCGTGCCCCGCGAGCTCACCGAAGCCGACATCGAGCGGACCATCGACGACTACACGCGCACCGCCCGCCTCGCCCGCCGGGCCGGGTACGACGGCGTCGAGATCATGGGCTCCGAGGGCTACCTCGTCAACGAGTTCATCGCCGCGCGGACCAACCACCGCACCGACCGGTGGGGCGGTTCCTACGAGAACCGGACGCGTTTCCCGGTCGAGATCGTGCGCCGGGTGCGCGAGGCCGTCGGCGAGGACTTCGTCATCATCTACCGGCTGTCCATGCTGGACCTCGTGCCCGACGGCTCGACCCTGGACGAGGTCGTCGCGCTCGCCGGGGCCGTCGAGGCCGCCGGGGCGACCCTCATCAACACCGGCATCGGCTGGCATGAGGCCCGCATCCCCACCATCGCCACCTCCGTACCGCGCGGTGCCTACGCGTTCGCCACCAAGAAGCTGATGGGCCGGGTCTCCGTCCCCCTGGTGACCACCAACCGCATCAACACCCCGGAAGTCGCGGAGCAGTTGCTCGCCGACGGCTACGCCGACATGGTCTCCGTGGCCCGCCCGATGCTCGCCGACCCCGACTTCGTCGCCAAGGCCGCAGCCGGCCGCCCCGAGGCCATCAACACCTGCATCGGCTGCAACCAGGCCTGCCTCGACCACACCTTCAGCGGGCAGATCACCTCCTGTCTGGTCAACCCGCGCGCCTGCCACGAGACCGAGCTGGTCCTGACCCCGACCCGGCGGCGCAAGCGGGTCGCCGTGGTCGGTGCCGGACCCGCCGGGCTCGCCTGCGCGGTCTCGGCCGCCGAACGCGGCCATCCGGTCACCCTGTTCGACGCGGCGGGCGAGATCGGCGGACAGCTCAACGTGGCCCGCAAGGTCCCCGGCAAGCAGGAGTTCGACGAGACGCTGCGCTACTTCCGCCACCAACTCGACGCGCACGGCGTGGACGTACGACTGGACACCCGGGTGAGCGCCGGTGATCTCGCGGACTACGACGAGACGGTCGTCGCCACCGGCGTCACCCCGCGCACCCCCGACATCCCCGGCGTCGGCCACCCGAGCGTCCTCGGCTACCTCGACGTGCTCCGGGACGGCGCACCCGTCGGCGACCGGGTGGCGATCCTCGGAGCCGGCGGCATCGGCTTCGACGTGGCCGCGTACCTCACCGACGGCGGCGACAGGGCGAGCGAGGACCCGGCGGCGTACTTCCGGCTCTGGGGAGTCGACATGGACCAGCGCGCGCCCGGTGGACTCACCGCGCCGCGGCGGCCCGCGCCGCCGCGCACGGTGCATCTGCTCCAGCGCAGGACCACCAAGGTCGGCGCCGGGCTGGGCAGGACGACCGGCTGGATCCACCGCACCGAGCTGAGGCACCGCGGGGTCACCATGGTGCCCGGGGTGCGCTACGACCGGATCGACGACCGGGGCCTGCACCTGACCGTCGACGGCACGAGCACGGTCCTGGAGGTCGACACGATCGTGCTGTGCACCGGGCAGGAGCCGCGGCGCGACCTGTACGAGGAGCTGGTCGCCGCCGGGCGCCGCGCGCATCTGATCGGCGGCGCGCACCAGGCCGCCGAACTCGACGCCAAGCGCGCCGTCAGGCAGGGCACGGAACTGGCGGCGGCCCTGTAGGAATGGAGCGGCGGCGGCCCCGCGGGACCGCCGCCGGTGTGCGGTCCGTCCCTAGGATGATCGCCATGTCACTTCCGCACGCGATCCTCACGGCCCTGCTCGAAAAGCCGTCGTCGGGGCTCGAGCTGACGCGCCGCTTCGACAAGTCCATCGGCTACTTCTGGTCGGCGACGCATCAGCAGATCTATCGCGAGCTGGGAAGGCTGGAGGCCGGCGGCCTGATCCGCGGCCTGCCGGCGAAGGAGCCGGCCCGCGGGCAGAAGAAGGACTACGAGGTGCTGCCGGCGGGCCGCGCGGAACTGGCCCGCTGGACCGCCGCCTCCCAGGAACCGAAGCCGTACCGCGACGCCCTGCTGCTGCGGCTGCGCGCGGCGGCCGTGGTGGGCACCGCGGGCCTTCAGACCGACCTCGAGCACCATCTGGAGCTGCACGAGCGGCAGTTGGCGAAGTACCGGGAGATCGAGGAGCGTGACTTCCCGCCCGGCAGGGACAGCCCCGAGGACCGGCTGCGGCACCTGGTCCTGCGCGCCGGCATCGACCTGGAGACCTTCTGGGCGCAATGGCTCCGGCACGCGCTGGAGGAGTTCGTCGAGCTGCCCGGGCAGGACCCGCAGTGAGGACGGTCAGAACCGCTGTGGCCTCGAACGGCGGCGCAGCGCCCACCCGGTGGCGACCACCGCCGCCCCGACCAGGGTCCCGCCGACCGTGAGCGTGAGGGTCCCGTAGTCCTTGACGCCCCCGCCCAGGCCGCCCAGCACACCCCGGGTCGGGGCGGCCGTGGGCGCGATGTTCGGTGTGTTCGGGGGGACGACGTTCGGTGCGACGTTCGGTGCGACGGTCGGCCCGACGCGGCCGCCGGTGACGTTGATGGACTGGGTGCCCGCCGTGATGTTGTTCGCACAGACGACGGCCACGGTGTAGGTGCCGGGGCTCACGCTCTGCCAGGCGGCCGCCTGGCCGCCGGCCGTCCCGGTGAGCGCCACCTGGCGTCCCTGGGTGAAGTTCGTCTGGTTGCCGGCGAGCAGCGAGGCGGTGCCCCAGCGGCCGTTGACCTGGCTGCACACGCTGGTCGTCACGGTCACGGTCGAGCCGTTGGCGGAGACGGATATCCCGGTGCCGGCGGCGTCGGCGGTGCCGGCCGCGGGACCGAGGGCGAGGAGGGCGGCCGCCGTGGCGACGGCCGCGGAGTGTGAGGGGGGCTGAGTGTGGCGCATGGGACTGTCCTCCGACGGCACGGTCGGCGGACCATCCCATGTGCCGCCGGAGATAGGGGAATCGCCCGTGCTGCCTCGGTGCCAGCCAACGTCCCGCCGCGGCCGCCCGCATGCGGGGCGCGTCCGTACGGGTGGGCGCCGCCCGGGCGGCCGACGCCCGGTCGGGTGCTCGGGGCTGCCCCCGGTTGCGGCGGTGTGGTCGGGCGCTCAGGGCTTCCCGGTCGTCACCGAGCGCTCGGGCGAGAAGCCGCCCCAGGTGCCGTCCGGGAGCATCGCCCGGATCCGCACCCGGTGGCCCACCCCGGCCTCGCGCCCCAGGTAGAAGCTGTACGAGGCCTTCGCACGCGGTGCCGTGCCGCCCCAGACGAGGGAGGTGGCCGGCTGTCCGTCCAGCTGTACCTGGTACTGCGTCACCACACCGTCGGTGCGCGGCGGGACCCAGCTCAGGTCGAGGTAGTAGGCCCCGTCCGTCCGGTGGGTCGTGGCGCGGAAGGAGGACGGCGCGGTGGCGCGGCCGTCGTCGGATCCCGGCGCGGTGGTGAGCCGGACGGCGGCGCCGGCGGGGGAGAGGTTGTCGGCCGCGTCGCGGGCCCGCACGGTGAACACGTAGGAGGTGCCCGGCCGCAGGCCGGTGACCACGGCGGCGCTCTGACTGCCGCCGACGCTGTGGATCTTCGTTCCGCCCTGGTAGACCTCGTAGGAGACCACGCCCCGGTCGTCCGTCGAACGGGACCAGGACAGCTGGACGGCCCGGCTGCCCACCGTCCGGCCGCGCACGTCGAGCGGGCGGCTCGGGGCCGAGTGGTCGGCCGCGACGGCGGCCGGTGTCGTCGCCCGCACCGGCCGGCTGCGCGGGCCGAGCCGGCCGTCGGTGCTCCGCGCCCGAACGGTGAAGACGTACGTGGTCGACGGGCTGAGCCGGGTGATGTCCACCATGTGCTCACGGGCCGGTACAGCCTTCACCTTCGTGGTGCCGCGATACACCTCGTACCTGCCGATGTCCGAGGCCGCGGGCAGCGCGTTCCACATCACGTGCACGCTGCTCGCGCTCCCCGCGGCGGCGGTGACGCCGGTCGGAGCGCCGGGCAGCCGGCCGCCCTCCCCGTCGTCCGCGACGCTCCGGCCGCAGGCGGCGAGCAGTGCCAGCGCACCGCACAGTGCCACGACACGAGCGGGCGCGCGGGGACGGCGGGAAGCGGGGGCGGGATCGCGTCGCACGGGTCTGCCTCCCCGGGAACGGCGGCGTGGACGGCCCGCACACCGCACGAACAATGGTCCGGACCAATATGGCGTGTTGAGGGGAGCGCATCAAGAGGGCCGGAGTTGGTGGGAGTGCCGGGGCATTACGTATGCTGAAGCTCCTTCCGGGCTGAACCACCCCGCAGAGCAGGGGAGTTCACGCCGTGGCGCGGGCAGCTGTCGTCGCTGCCTCCCGCGTCGTCGCAGGCGGTCCGGGGGCCGGGTCGGCATGGATCCAGGCCCCCGGCCGCTGCTCACACCTTCCGGTAGCCGTACGCCTCCGAGGCCGCGGCCTCCACGGCGTCCAGGTCGGCTCCCGCCGCCGCCGTGACCACCGCGGCGACCGCGCCCTCGACGAACGGGGCGTCCAGCAGCCGTGTGTTCCCCGGCAGTTCGTCGCCCTCGGCGAGCAGCGCCTTCACGGTGAGCACCGCGCTGCCGAGGTCGGTGAGCACGGCGACCCCGGCGCCCCGGTCCACGGACGCGGCCGCGGCGGAGACCAGTTCGGCACTGGTGCCCAGCCCGCCGTCCTCCCGGCCGCCGGCCGCAGCCACCGGCACGCTCGCCGCACCGCCCGCCAGCCCCTTCGCCAGTTCGACCACCGAGGACGCCACCTCGGCGCTGTGCGAGACCAGCACGATCCCGACCGCCTTCGCGCCGCTCACGTCACACCTCCGCCGCGGCGGCCTCGGCCAGGGCCGCGATCAGCAGGGCGGACGAGGTGGCCCCCGGGTCCTGGTGCCCGATGCTGCGCTCGCCCAGATAACTCGCCCGGCCCTTGCGGGCCAGCAGGGGAGTGGTCGCCTCGGCGCCCGCCTCGGCGGCGGCGCGGGCCGCCTCGAAACCGTCACCGAGCGCGTCGACCGCCGGGACCAGCGCGTCGATCATGGTCTTGTCGCCCGGTGCGGCCCCGCCCAGCGTCATGACCCCCTCCACCCCGGCCCGCAGGGCCTCGGCGAACTGCTTCTCGCTCACCTCGGCGGCGTCCCCGAGCGCCTTGCCGGTCCGCCGCAGCAGCGTCCCGTACAGCGGCCCCGACGCGCCGCCGACCGTCGAGATCAGCTGCTTCCCGGCGAGGACCAGGATCGCGCCGGGTGCCGGTGGAGCCTCCTTCTCCAGCGCGGCCCGTACGGCCGTGAACCCGCGCTGAAGATTGGCGCCGTGGTCGGCGTCCCCGATCGGCGAGTCGAGGGCGGTGAGCCATTCCGCCTCGCGGGCCACGGACGCGGCGGTCGCCGTCATCCAGCGGCGGAAGAAGTCGGCGTCGAGCACTGGATCTCCCTTGCGTGGTAGGTACGGTCGAGGCGCTCGCGACGTCACCTGCCCCAGCGCAGGCCCGGTGTGCTCACCGGCGCGTCCCACAGCCGCAGCAGTTCCTCGTCGATCTGGCACAGGGTGACCGAGGCGCCCGCCATGTCCAGGGAGGTGACGTAGTTGCCCACCAGAGTGCGGGCGATGGCCACACCCCGCTCGGCGAGCACCCGGTGCACCTCCGCGCCGAAGCCGTACAGCTCCAGCAGCGGGGTCGCGCCCATGCCGTTGACCAGCAGCAGCACCGGGTTGCGCGGGCTCATGTCCTCCAGGACGGCGTGCACCGCGAAGTCGGCGATCTCGTGCGAGGTCATCATCGGCCGCCGCTCCCGGCCCGGCTCGCCGTGGATGCCGACGCCGAGTTCCAGCTCACCGGGCGGCAGGTCGAAGGTGGGGCTGCCCTTGGCCGGGGTGGTGCAGGCGCTCAGCGCGACGCCGAAGCTGCGGGAGTTCTCGTTGACCTGCCGGCCGATCGACTCCACCCGCTCCAACGGCTGACCCTCGTCGGCGGCGGCGCCCGCGATCTTCTCCACGAACAGGGTCGCGCCGGTGCCGCGCCGTCCGGCCGTGTAGAGGCTGTCGGTCACCGCCACGTCATCGTTGACGAGCACCTTCGCGATCTGGATGCCCTCGTCCTCGGCGAGTTCGGCCGCCATGTCGAAGTTGAGCACGTCGCCGGTGTAGTTCTTCACGACGAACAGCACGCCCGCCCCGCTGTCCACGGCTGCCGCCGCCCGCAGCATCTGGTCCGGCACCGGTGAGGTGAAGACCTCCCCCGGGCAGGCCGCCGAGAGCATCCCGGGCCCGACGAACCCGCCGTGCAGCGGCTCGTGCCCCGATCCGCCGCCGGAGACCAGGGCGACCTTCCCCGCCACGGGAGCGTCCCGCCGCACGACGACCCGGTTCTCCACGTCGACCGTCAGCTCGGGGTGGGCCGCCGCCATACCGCGCAGCGCGTCCGCCACGACGGTTTCGGCGACGTTGATGAGCATCCTCATGGATACCTCCGAGTGATCTTAGCGGGTGTGGTCCGACCTGTGTCTTTGCTGGTCAGGGTGCATGGCGGCCGGTGTTGATCTTGCCGGTCCGTGACGGTCGAGAGCGGTCTTTGGCGGTACTGGTGCTGACTTCATGCTGACTTTACTGACGGGTTATCAGTGAACTTGGGCAGGCGGATACGGGAAAGCCGGAGCGTCCCTACCGGCAGTATCGGCCTTGCGGCAGCGAAGGTCACCCGTGGCGACCAGTCAGGCGAACGAGCGAATGGGCGCCTACGGGCTTTTCGGCGATCTTGTGCAGCAGCCCACCTCCCCACGGGATGCGCCTGCTTCGCAAGTCAGTTCGCATGCTTCGCACAATGACCGACCCCCCTGTTTTCGTTGGAGGGGCGCGCCCGGCGACCTGTACGTGACCGCGCACGTCGGTAACGCGCCCGACGGGCCAAGGCGGCCCTGGGGCTCGCTCCCGGCAGCTGGGGCGTGACCGGCGTGGAGGATCGGGCTCAACCCAGGCGAACAGGCTTCTCCTGCAAGCGGGAGCGGCCCGTCTCGGGCGAGAGGGGGTGTCGCGGTTGTCGCCATTCCTCCGGATCACTGCGGGGGAACGCCAACGGCCAGCTGCGCTGGCCCAGGACGCGGGCGAGACACGCGGGAGGCGACACGGCATGAAGCCTTCTGATGCCCCTCTGTGATGAGGCAAGGTCACTGGCTTCAGCTCCGTCGGGGCAGATGAGCAAGGGGTGTTAGAAGTGAATTCGATCTTCGTCTGAGGGATAGGGTGGCGGCTTCCCGCGACCGCCGGCAGTTCCGAGAACAGCTCCCGCATCTCGGCCGCGGTCTTGAGGTAGTAGCCGCTGCCCTGGAGGCGGAAGCGCTTCTCGTCGAGCGCTTCGAGACCGAGATGTCGGTCATCGGCCCCATGGGGTTCTCCTCATACTTCCTCGTGGTCGCCGACATCTGCCAGTACGCCCGCGACGATGGACAGCCCGTGATCCATCAGCTCCAGGAAACGCGGCGATACATTCGGCGTGTTCCAGCTTGACGGAGGCGGCATGCGCGCCCCGCTGACCGAGCGCATCCCGCTGCACATGCGCGCCAAGGACGGCGTCAAGATCACCGGCTTCGACTACCCCAGTTGCGAAAACATGGGGCTGGTCAAGATGGAGACAGTGTCTTCGAGAACGTCGACGAGATGCCGCAGTACCCTGACGTGCCGGAGGGGGAGACCCAGGAGACCTGGCTGCGCAAGGAGTGCCTCAAGGGCCTCGCCAGGCGCTACGGCGACCCGATCCCGGCCGAGGTGCACCAAGCCTGGCAGACGCTGCGCACCTCCGCGTACGCCGATGCCTTCCGCACCCACGGCGCGCTCGAAGAGGCCCCCGACGACCCGGCCGTCATGCGACAGCGGCTCGCCGAGATGCGCGCGCACCTGCCCGCCCTGGCCACTCGGATCGACACCACCCGCGCCGAGGCCGCCCAAGACGCCCGCCACGAGGCCGTCGCGCTGCGAGCCAAGGCCCACGACCTGCGGGCGGCCGCTGAGCAGTTCCAGGCCGAGCAGCAACTGCGCCGGCAGATCAGCGGCCAGGCCCCGCAGTGGCATGCGGCCGAGGAAGCGGCCCGCGACGCCGCGCTGCAGCAGGAACGACGGCAGAGCACCCTGCGCACCCGGCAGACCCGCGAACAGGCCCAACGCGGGCTTCCGCACCAGCACCCGAGGGGTGGCATTCGCGTTGGCTGACCGGATGGCCTTCTCGCTCTGAACCGGGCTCGGTTTTCCGGCTCCCCTCGACTCCGGGAAGCCGCCGATAGCGCCTGGACCTCCTCACGGCAGGTCGTTGCGACCCAGCCACGTCGGCTTGACCGCTACCCCGTCCGAGTACCGCTCGACCTGCTGCTCCACAGGCTCAGCCGCTGCGGCGACGGGGGCACCCGTCGCCTCCACCACGGATTCCGGAGCGGCGGGCGCACCCAGCGTCTCCACCGCAGGTTCTGGGGCGGCGGGCGCGTCGGAGTCCTCGAGCAGCTCCGCCACCGTGAACCGGGTGACGAACGACTGCCACTGATGGGGATTCTTGAAAATCACCATGTCTACTCGTCGCCCCACTTGGTCCGGAGTTCAACGGAGTGGGGAGTTTCAATGAGTGGGGCGCGAGTTGTCGGCGGAGGGTCGCTCGTTCGTGCCGGCCGTGCTGGCCGGTTCACGGGCGTCTGTGGCCCCTGGACCCGGCTGACTTGTCGGGCGGCCCCTCCCGGGCGTGGCTGCGGAGCGCTTGATGGCACGATGGGCTCCGCCGTCCCCTCCGGGCCGTCGGAAGTCCGGCATGCCGGTCACCCATGGTGACGCAATTCGGTTGAGCCGATGGCTGGCGGGCTCGGCCCGGTCACAGCAGGCCGGGCTGCTGCCATTCGGTGCCGAGGACGTGGTGGTCGAGGAAGTTGAGGAACGTCTCGTACCACAGGCGCGTGTGGTTCGGCCTCAGGATCCAGTGGTTCTCGTCCGGGAAGTAGAGGTACTTCGCGGGGATTTCGTGCCGCTGCAGTTCCTGGAAGAGAGTGGCACCCTGTCCGACGGGCACGCGGTAGTCCTTGGCGCCGTGGATGACCAGCATCGGGGTGCGGATCTTCGCGACGTCCAGGTGCGGCGAGTCGGCCTCGTACCGCTCGGGGCGGGTCAGTGGGTCGCCGAAGATCCGCTGGAAGTACCAGGGCACATCGGTGTCGCCCTGAAACATTCGCAGGTCCCACAGACCTGCATGGCTGATGATCGCTTTGAACCGGTCTGTGCTGGTGGCGACCCGGTTTGCCATGTACCCGCCGTACGAGCCGCCCGCGAGCGCCGTACGTGAGGCATCGATGTCGTTGCGGGCCTCGGCCGCGTCGGTCAGCGCGATCACATCCGTGTAGGGGCGCCCGCCCCACTGCCCCCAGCCGCGCCGGTGGTTGATCTGCCCGTAGCCGGTCGACAGGGCCGGATCCGGCAGCAGTACCGCATAGCCGCGCGCGGCGAACGGCCACGGGTTCCACCGCCAGGTCCAGCCGTTCCAGCTGGACTGAGGTCCGCCGTGGACGGCGACGAGCAGCGGAGCGGGCCGCTCGGCGGACGCGCCCTCCGGCAGCACGAGCCAGGCGCGCAGCACGAACCCGTCGTCCGCCTCCGCGTGCACCTCGGTGAGCGTGCCGGGCAGTTCCCCCACGCCACCGGGGGCGGGCAGCCGGGCCGGAGTCTGGTCGACGACGTCGGCGTCGATCCGGACGGGCGTCGGCGGCGCGTCGACCGCGTGGCGCAGGGCGTAGAGCGTCCGCCCGTCGGGGGCGACGGTCAGCGAGCCGTACGCGCCCGAAGCGGTGAGACGCGTGACGCCACCATCTGGGTCGCGCCGGAAGACGGGGGCGTGCCCCTGTTCGTCGGATGTGAAGAAGAGCGTGTCGTCCGTTGGCGAACAGGCCACGTTACCGGGCCAGTTGTCGAACCCGGGCAGGAGGTCCCGCACCGCGCCGTCGGCCAGGTCGACCCGGACGAGAGTCGCATCCCAGGGGTCGTCGTATGTCGGGTAGCGCATCCGGCAGCACACGACGGCCGAGCCATCGTGTGTGAACCGCGGCGCCTCGTAGAGGTGTTCCAGATCACCGACGACGTGGATCTCCTCACCGCTCACCGCGTCGGCCACCACCACGGCAGAGCGATGCTCGTCCGGGACCCGCCCGGGCACGAACCGGCGGTACGCGACCCGTGTGCCGTCCGGCGACAACGCCGCATCCCCCGAGTCCTCCAGACCGATCCCCTGCCCACCGGCGACCACCGGTTCCGCGCCAGCACCGGCACGGACGAACGTGTACGGCTCCGCCGGGCCGAGGTCGTGGTCCCAGGCGCGGGTCGGCCCGGCCTCGTACAGGATCGCGGTGACCTTCGCGTCCTTTCGCGCCGCGAGCAACTTGCCGTGCGCCTCGGCGTCGGCGGCACCCGGCAGCAGCCCCGCGGTGTGGCACAGCGCGCCGGAGTCCCGGGCGACGGTGACTGCGGCGATCCCACCTGGGTGCCGGGCCACGACGACGGCCTCCCCGCGCGGCGGCAGCGCCCACAGCGCGGCGCCCTCGTCCTCGTCGCTGTCCGAAGCGGCGCGTCCGGACAGGAAGTACAGCGTCCCGTCCGGACCGAACACCGGCCCCGACTCACCCTTGTCGGACCGGGTCAGCCGCAGCGCGTCGCGCTCCCCGGTCGGATCGATCTCCCACAGGCCGGACACAAACCGCGTCCCGTCCCCGGACAGCAACTGCACGGCGGCGACGAGACGAGAGCCATCGACGGACAAGGCAAGGGTGTTGACGCGGGGGCAGGCGACGAGGGCGGACAGGTCACGGAAGGTGGACGCACCACCGGAGGACTCGGTCATGCGGACGATTGTCGCCCGCGCGCGACGCGGACGGCCAGGGAGCATGACGTCCCGGCCTCGGAAGCCCGCACCGGGGCGCGCCCCCCGTCAGCGGGCGCATCCATCGCCCGCAGCAGGCGTCCCGAGCCGTATCCGTCCCATCCCGTCCGCAGGTCAGCGGGCCGTGGGTGAGGAGGCAAGGTGAGCGGGTCTGGGGAAGCCCTGAGCGTAGAGCGGGGAAATTCAGGAAGCGCCATCACCACGCCCCGTCTATGACGAGCAGGAACCCGTCGTCCTGCCGCAGGAGCCGACGGCGCTTGGGACTTCTGGGGTGCTCGGGTGAGTGGCCTCGCGCGCGCCGTTCCAGCTCCGCGAGTGCCTCCTCACGCGGTCTGTCTCTAAGCACTTGTTTTGGCTCCAGTGCACGGAGTTGTTTTGGCTTCACGGCCGGGGTGAAGGGGGCGTGTATTGGTGTGATTAACGTCCCGGTAGCAAGGTGATTTGGCCCCACTTCGATCGGGCGGTTCCACTGGCCCGGGTAGGGGGTGTTGACGGTAGTTTTGAAGCCTCGGTGGACCTCCGTCAGCGCATCCCCGACGGGTGCGTGGAGGGTTGCCGACCCGGCTCGACTCGCGGACCTGCCTGCCGATCCGCTGGCGAACGGCACCGCCAGCGGAGCAGCCGGTTCGGATGTTGATCGCGCCTCAGTGCTGGATCAGGCCGCCGACCGGGACGGCAGCGACGTGGCCTGTCGCCGGAAGCGTCTGAGCCAGGGCGAGGCCGACATCGACCAGCGATGACCGGCGCAGGCGAGCGACATCGGGAATCGGAGTCCAGACCGACTCAGCGATTTCGCCGTTCGGCTCCGGCCGCAGCCGGGGCGTACTCGGCGGGAACCCCGCCTTTGCCGATGCGCAGGCCCCCGACCGGATTGCCCGCACTGGCCTCGTCGTCGTCGAAGGCGGCGACGAGCAGCACCACGCCCACCCCCAGTGCGACCGGCGTCATGACGAACCCGAGGCCCAGGGCCAGCAGCAGGCGCTTCGCCGCCTTGCCCCTCATGCAGTCCCCCTCCTGACCTGCATTCAGCTTTGCTCTCGCACATCACAAAATTGGATGGCGGCATGGGAACCAGTGTCCGAATGTGTGCGTGATGGAGTGTGACAGTACGCCATCTCTACATCTCAGTGAGACGGGTGAATCTCCTTGCTGGGCATACTAGTTGCGCGTGTAAGGTTCCGGCCGGGGATGTGGTGGCCGCGCTCGAGGGGATGGTTAGCCTGCGCAAACACCAAAGGAACGTACGGGGGAAATGGTGGGCAAACAGCCTGTTTCGGCTCCGCTACTGCCTGTAGGGGCACGGCTCCTGGTGCCCGTGATGGCCGCCACGGGCGGCAGCGGCCGCACCACCGTCGCGAGCCTGCTGGCCGCCGGATTCGCCGCCTGCGGCCCCGCCGTCGTTCTGGACCTCGCCCCTCGCCTGTCGTCGCCCTGGCCTGCCCAGCTCGCCGACCAGGGTGCGAGCGGGCTGGCGGTGCTGCCGCCCGATCAGCCCCTGACCCGCAGCGCGGTACAGCAGGCATGCGCCATCAACACGGCGGCCGACGGGACCCGTTGGCAGGTCCTGTCGGACGGCAGGGAATGGCACACGCCGCCGCTCGCGCTGCCGAACTCCCCAGCCGCCTGGTACCAGCTGGCTGCGATCGGCGGCTGGCAGGTCGTCGTCGCCGACACCGTGCACCCGCTCGCTCACGACCTCCTCGCCGCGCGCTGTGCCGGAGAGCAGGGACAGACCCGTGGCTGGTTCGAACTTCCCTACGCAGTACCCGTGTTGTGCGCAGCCGCGACCGCCAGCGGCATCCAGGCCCTGCAGCAGGCCGTGATGGCCCTGCAAGCCGAAGGCCTGCCTCTCAACCGCACCGTCGTCGTCCTGATCGCCACCGGTGACGGCCGCCCGCCGGCCCCCGTCCGCGCCGGGGCCACCATGCTCACCGCCCGCACCGCAGCCGTGGTGCACCTGCCGTACGACCCGAACATCCGGGCGCACGGCCTCCGCGCCGCCCGCCTGCGCACGCGCACCCGGCAGGCGGCCGCCCAGCTCACCGGGGCCGTCCTCGCCGCGGCGCACACCACCTGGGGCCGGCCGCTCCCGGACGCGCCGCAGCCCGCCCCGCTCTCCCACGCACTACCTGTTTCTTGACGAGGAATCGGATATGAGCCAGCTTCTGACCACCCTGCATGCGGTTGCCGCCGAACCTCATTGGCACACCCTCGCTGATGGTGCGGTTCCCGGGGTCACCCCCCCCAGATGCCCAAGGACGTCGACAAGCCCGTGCAGTCGATCCTGAACTGGACGGCCGGGCTCGGTCTGGCCGGAGCCGTCCTCGGCGGTCTCCTCGGCTGGGCCGCGGTCGCCGTCGGTCACAACAGCGAACGTGCCGCCCTTGCCGCCCGCGGCAAGCAGGCCATCCTCTGGAGCCTGTTCGGCGCCGGAGGCATCGGTGTCACCGCCGCCCTGGTGACCACCTTCTACAACATGACCAAGTGAGGTGGGCGTGGTGAGCGAAAGCAAGACCCGCAAGGCCCGGCTCACGCTCGCCACGCTCGGCGTTCTGGTGGTCGGTGCACTGGTCGGCGGCGGCGTGACAGCCGTCGCGCTGCTCGGAGACGATGGGCCCACATCCAGTGCGGAGTCGTCTGAGCCCCCCACTGCCGAGCCGTCGGCCTCGCCTGACAGCGGACAGGCCGGAATGACGCCGGAAAAGGCGCGCAGGTTCGTTCTCCAAAAGCCCACCGGGCAGAAGGCCGGACTGTCCGTGGGCTTCTCCAAGGGGCCCGTCGGTGCGGTCTCCACCGCGGTGTACTTCTGGGAGGAGTACGCCTTCCTGGATGACCAGAAGGCTCGCCAGCAGCTGGATGCGATCGTATCGCCGGACGCCGAGGGGTACGTCGACGAGCAGGTTTCGGAGGTGCGCAAGCTGCGGGAGCAGGTTGGGCTTCCGCCGTCCGGTGGCACCCCGGCCGGGATCACCTTCAGCACGTCGGTCAACGCCGTCCGGGCGACCTCCCTGGCGGGAACCGGAGGGAAGGTCGTGCAGGTCTGGATGAACTACGACCGGTACGCCACCAAGGCCGACGGCAGCCCGGATGACGACCCGCTCAAGGACGAGGACACGGACCTGCTGCTGAAGTGGCAGGACGGCGCTTGGAAGATCACGAACGAAGCCCAGTACTGGGAGAAGCGCTCCTTCCCTCGGGCTTACTTCCCCGATGCGCACGTCTCCTGGACGGACGGCTGGCAGCAGGTGAGGCATGCGGACTGAAGGCGGGGCTCGTCCGTTCGCCCGTCTTCTCGTGGTACTCATCGCCGTGCTGCTCTGCTTCGGCACCAGTTTGAGTACAGCTCCACAGGCCCAGGCGAAGGACGATCCTCGGTGGCACGTCGACTACGGCCCGGATGACGGCAAGGATTGTCCGACGGACTGGCAGGGCGAGTGTGGCGTCGACAAGCAGGGGAAGTACTGCGAGTACCGCGAGATCGATGACAACGACATCTGCCCCTTTCCAGAGTCCGGCCAGATACCAGGCACGATCGGAGAGTGCGAAACCGCCGCCGGTGAAAAG
Source organism: Streptomyces cyslabdanicus (assembly GCF_052663305.1). Lineage (NCBI taxonomy): Bacteria > Bacillati > Actinomycetota > Actinomycetes > Kitasatosporales > Streptomycetaceae > Streptomyces > Streptomyces cyslabdanicus. The sequence continues at coordinate 50,635 of NZ_JBQRUW010000037.1, read as the reverse complement.
TCGCCCGAGTGCAGCGACGAAGCCTGGAAGGCGCTCGAGAAGAAGAAGCTGGAGAAGTGGCGCCAGACCAACCTCGAGCTGGTGAGGAAGGGCGAACTCGACAAGGCCGACTACGACAAGTGGTACGGCTTCATGGAGAAGTGCGTCGACAAGGGGAATTCGCTCAGCTTCTGCAAGGACCAGGCGTACAGGAAGTACGGACCGATGGGCGGACAGACCCTCGGCCACTGGATCGGCAAGCAGATCAGCAAGCTGGCGCGCGACGCGCTGGAGGAGGCCGCCCAGTACATCGGCAACGCCGTCGTCTGGCTGCTGGAAGAGTTCGCGGACGACTTCAACAAGGCGTCGGTGATCAACCTCGACTCCACCGGCGTTAGCCAGCCGTTGGGGATCGCCACCGCGCTGTCCGTGGTCATCGCCGTGTTCCTCCTGCTGCTGCAGTTCGGCAAGGTATCGATCTCTCACCAGGGCGGCCCCGCGGCCCGAGTCCGAGCGGCCCGGCAACGCGGGTCCCGAGGCGTCCGCCGGGGTGCACGTTGGTCAGCTCGAACCGCTGTGGGTGGCCTTCCACGGGGTGGGTGATGACGGTGCCCGGCACTCGGGTGGTCTCGTACTGCACGGGGGTGCCGTCCGGGTTGGTGGTGCGCAGCAGCGTGTAGCGGTGGGGAGCATGGGCGTTCTGGTTATGTTCATGAGAATGGGTTCTGGCACACATTCCGTGACGCGGGCACTGTGAGTGCCCTGATGTCCTCCGGCGGCAGGGGTTCGGGCTGCACCTCCCACTGGGCGTCCACGTGCCGCTGGCACGCGTGCAATCATGCTGTTCGCCGACACGGCAAAGGAGGGGTGGATGGCCAGCGTATGGGTGACGGTCTGTCTGCCGGCCGAGGCCGCAGGCGATATCGAAGGGGCGCTTGCAGAGGCCCTCGCGCCTTTCTACCTAGACACGGATGACAACCCCGCCGACCGTGGCATGTGGGACGAACGCCGCATCCGTGGCGGCAGCAACGGAATGGGTTTTGCGATCGCCCCCGGATACATGGACGATCCGAGGCTCATCCACGACGACCCAAGATACGACGGCGCGCCACGCCCCAGTGCCCCGGGTGTCTGCGCCGGAGGACCGCGTGCCCTGCTCGATTTCTCGCAGCCGCACCTTGTCTCCGAGCGTGCGGTCGCTGCGTCCTGGGACCTGTGGCACAGCCTGTCCGCCGTACACCCTCCGGCCGTTCCCCTTGCGGTCTTCGTGGACCGTTGGCGGAACGATCCGGACGCATTCCCCGGTGACCGGTGGGGAGACGAGATGTTCTCCGCCTACCAGGCCCAGCCGTTGATCGGGGCATACCTCGACCACCCATTCAGCCTTGGCATGGGGTATCTGGGCTTCCTGGGCCCTGACGATCCCCTGGAGCACCCCGTCATCAGTTATGACGGAACCCGTGCCGCGTACATCCGTGACCTCACTTCGTCAAACCCGCTGGATACGGACGTGCTCACCCTGGACGGCTGGTGGTTGGAGGGCGCCACCACTGCCGTCCACGCCTTCTGCGAGCCTGACCTTTGCCCTCACGACCCTCCGACGCCCACCGTGTGGCCGGGCAGCGAGGCGTACCTCGCGGACCTTCCCGGCGACACAATCCTCGTCCGGCTCCACTGCCACGCCTAACGTCACTCATTGTGTGTGCTCCACGGAAAGTGAGCCAGAACCCGTTCTCGTGAACAAAGCCAGGCGTTCCTTCCGGCGGCGCTGCCCGAGGGACAGGGCACGCTCTTCGACATCTGGCGCTACCACGCCGCGTTCACCGACTCTCCGCTCCCGCTGACGGATGCCGAAGGCGATCACAGGCAGCACGCTGTCGTGGAGCAGGTGATCGCGGACTTGGAGAACGGTCCGTTCGCCCATGCTCCTTCCGGGCACTTCCAGGCAAATGCCGCCTGGCTCGCGCCGGCCGCCCTTGCGTACCATCTGACCCGCGCCGTCGGCGCGCGCCCTGGCGTCCGCCTTCCACGCCAAGGCCACCACCGCAACGATCCGTGACCACCTGATCAACGTGCCGGCCCGCCTGGCCCGTTCGGCAGGGCGCCTCACCCTCCACCTGCCCGAACACTGGCCCTGGACCGACGACTTCACACAGCTCTTCGACCTGGTGCACGGACTGCTTCCCACCGCCTGAGAAGCCCTGACCACCCCGCCCACAAGGGCCCGAGACCGCCGAACATTGGAAGAGCTGGACAGACCAGCGGATACTCCCTGCCCGAACGGCCGGATCATCTCGACCACCGCCACAGGCAACCCCGAAACGATCACTCCGGAATCAAACCGGTGGATTCGGGTTCAGCGACAACTACGTGCGGCACGATCCCGCTTTTCTGTAACGGTACTGCCCACGCCTGGGTGATCGGGCTCCTGGGTGTACGCGGGCACCGTACTCTGTCCGACGGCAAGCGTGGGGCAGGGGGAGGATATGCCAATTCCAGGCAATGACGCCGAAGGCATTGAAAATCGATCAATCGGCATCTATCGACTGATTTCCCGACTCGGTGCGGGTGGCATGGGTGAGGTCTACCTGGCCCACTCCCCGTCGGGTCGCCGTGTGGCCGTCAAGGTGGTGCACTCACAACTGGTGGAGGACTCCCTGTTCCGGGCTCGGTTTCGTCAAGAGGTGGCGGCCGCCCGGCGAGTCAGTGGGGCCTTTACCGCCCCAGTGGTGGACGCTGACCCGGACGCCCAGCAACCCTGGATGGCCACGGTTTATGTGCCTGCCCCGACGCTCTCGAGGCATATCCAGGACAATGGCCCCATACCTGTGGACGAACTGTGGCAACTCTTTGCCGGATTAGCCGAGGCTCTGCGCGACATCCACCGGGCCCAAGTGATCCACCGGGACCTGAAACCTAGCAACGTACTCATTACCGATGACGGGCCACGGGTCATCGATTTCGGTATCGCCAAAGCCATCGACTGCAGCGCCAGCGAAGTGCACACCAAAACCGGCCAAGTAATCGGAACTCCGCCGTTCATGGCCCCCGAGCAGTGGCAGGTACCGCCGGCAATCAGCCCGGCCGCCGATGTCTTTGCGCTCGGCTCGCTCCTGGTCTACGCGGCCACCGGCCGCGGACCCTTCGACTCGGATCATCCATATGTGACCGCCTACCAGATCGTCCATCACGACCCCGACCTGAGCGCCCTACCCGATTCGCTGCGGCCCATCGTCGAAAAGTGCCTGGAGAAGAACCCGACCCGTCGGCCCACCCCGGATGAGTTGCTTACCGTGGTGCACTCTCGCCGCGCCACCATTACTGCGCAGGACCCGACGGGCCAGGATGCGGCGAGCGTGCGGTACAGGCGTCGCAGCAAGCACGGTTTCACACGTGCCCTCACGTCTGGGCTCGCAGCCATCAGTCTGCTGGCCGTGGGGATTCCAGTCGCGCTGAACTGGCGACATGAGTCAGCCCAGCGGACAACCGACTCCGGCGCCGGGTACAACGCCGCCACCAAGGGCATCGCCAACGCATCGGAGACCAAGGGCGGTACGCTGCGGTTTGTCTCCGCCCAGGAGGCCGACTCCTGGGACCCTCAGCGCACCTACTACGGGTTCGTGTGGGACTTCGCCCGCTACTACACCCGCAATTTGGTCACCTTCGCCCCGCAGCCAGGGCGCAAGAGCACCGCTCTGGTGCCTGACCTTGCCTCCGGCCTGGCCAAGGTCTCGGACAGTGGCACGACGTACACCTACGCACTACGTGACGGCATCACCTGGGAAGACGGTTCGCCAATCACTTCCCAGGACATCAAGTACGGCATTGAGCGGGGCTGGGCAGACGATGTCATCTCCGGCGGCCCCGCCCACCTCCAGAAGGCCCTCGACCCGAACAAAACCTACAAGGGGCCATATAACGACAAGGATCCACGGAAGCTGGGCCTGCAGGCCATCGAGACCCCTGACGAGAAGACGATCGTCTTCCATCTGCCCGAGCCAAACGGCGACTTCGAGCAGATGCTTGCTCTGCCGACGGCGTCCCCGGTCAAACGCGAGCGTGACACTGGCCGCCTATACGAACTGAAACCATTTTCGTCAGGTCCATACAAGTTCGCCGCATATGACCCGCACCGCAAGCTGGTCCTGGTCCGCAACGAACAGTGGAGCAAGGAATCCGATCCGATCCGTCCGGCGCTACCCGACCGCATTGAGGTCACTTTCGTCACCGATGCGAACGATATGGACAGCCGTCTCCTCAGCGGTGAATTTGATCTCGACTTGAACGGGACAGGACTCAGTCAGGCCGCCATCTCCAAGGTGCTGGGGAACGCTGACCTCAAAGAGTATCTGGATAATCCGAGGACCGGATACATCAGATACGCAGCCTTTCCGAAATCAGTCAAGCCGCTGGATAATATTCACTGCCGCAAGGCCATCATCTTCGCCGCCGACCATAAGGAGCTCCAAACGGCCCGAGGTGGGCCAGTCGTCGGTGGCGATATCGCTCCGAATATGCTCCCTCCATCCATTGCAGGATCCGACCGGACCTACGATCTTTACGGCGTGCTCGACAACAACGGCAAGCAGAACCTTGAAAGAGCCAGGAGGGAACTCCAGGCATGCGGCAAGCCGAACGGTTTCTCCACGACCATTGCCGTGCGTAAAAACATACCAGCCGAGCTGGACACTGCTGCGGCCCTGCAGAAGGAACTGAAGAAAGTTAATATCACCACCACGATCGACCGGATCGACGGCGCAGCGACCTTTGGAGTATTTAAGTCACCCAAGGCGGTGAAGGATAGAGGGTACGGCATCATCCTTGAGGGTTTCGCTGCAGATTTTCCAACCGGTCAGGGTTTCTTGCGATCCCTGGTTGACGGGCGATTCATCCTGGAGACGGGTAACGTCAACTACAGCGAGCTCAACGATCCGGAGATCAACGCCCTGTTCGACGATGCAATTGCCGAACAGGATCCGGTCAAGGCGGGAAGAATCTACCAACAAATCAACCGCAAAGTCTCCCAGAATGCAGCATACATGCCCATCACTTATGAGAAGATCATGATGTGGCGCGGCCCCCGATTGACCAACGCATACACTGCCGACTCCTATTATGGCCGCTATGACTATGTGTCGTTGGGCGTAAAATAGGAAATTACTGATCGGCCGGGCGGTTCGTGATCATGTGCGGGTCTTGGGCGCCGGGGCGCGCTTCGGTAGCGATCCGCAGACGCGCCATCCGCTCCCTGTGGCGGAGCCAGTCCCGCCACAGGTCACGCCGATGCTCGGACTCCTGCGGCAGGAGGGCCGCCAGGGCGCCGATGACGGCGCCGGCCACGGCAGTGAGGGCAACGCCCCATCCCATCCCGGGGTAGGTCCTGGCGGCTAGGACCGCGGCTCCCAGGCCGACGAGCGGGGCGGCCCAGATGAGGAGACGGTGGGCCTGGCGGGTGGTCATGTCGGGGTCCTTCGAGCTCGGAGAGCAGACGCGCCGGGTGCGCGTGAGGGGCGGAGTGTGCAGCAGTCCCCGCCCTTGTGCGGCGGGCAGCGGAGCTGGCAGTGCCGAAGCGTGGGGGAGCGGGGGGTTAGCCGCGCAAGCCCCGGTGGCAAGTCCCCGCGTTGCCACCGGGAAATCTGGATTCAAGGCCTTGCGGCCTGCGGATTTTTATCTCCGTACGGCTTGAATCGCGGCCGCTGCCCCGCCAGGGGGTTAGCGGGGCAACTTCTCCTCGTCGGCTGGATGCTGCGGGCTGTGCGCCCTCCGTGCGGTCTGGTGTACGGTCTCGGACTTCGGGCCGTGTGCGTCTGCAGGGCGCGGACGCCGGCAGGAATCAAGCGCTGGTGTCGTAGACGGCGCGGTCGGGATCGGTCTTGACGAGGAGACCGGATGCGGCCAGGTCCCTGAGGATCTGACGGGCCCGCTTGTCACTCGCCTCGTGGCCGGCGTCGCTGAGTGCGGTGACGGCGCGCCGGGTGTCCCAGGTGCCACCCTGCGTCCGGATGGCCTTTTCCAGGGCGGCGGCCTGTGTGAGGCGCTGCTCTGCCCACTCTTCGGGCTCGGTCTCGACGTTCCGGATCGCGGTGAAGAACACCGGCACGAGGTCCTCGTCCATGGCGTACCCGACCACCTTGCCGAAGCCGGGCCCGACGGGGGTGATCGGCGGGTGGATGCTCTCGGGCCACAGACCGCGCATGGCGCCTCGCTGGAGAAGGCGCTTCAGGGAGGCACTGTGCCCGCGGAGGCTGGCGTTCTCGTCGTCGCGAAGGTCCTCGGAGGCGACGTAGCCGTCACCGGCGACACAGAGCTTGATGATGCGGCGAGCGCGCTTGGGCAGGGACCGGTAGTACTGCTCGGCCCGCTGCATGGTCCAGGTGGCGTCCACCTCCACCTGGGAGGCGTGTTCGGCGAGGAGGGCGAGGAGGCGCTTTTGGAAGTCGCCTGTGGGCTGGTCGATGGTCACGACGATCTTCAACAGGTCTCCCGCTGCAATGAACGTGAATGAATGTAGATCTAACGAGACCACCGTAGCGGAGGGTGCCTCGTTCGCCCAGCATCTATCCACGTTCAATGCAAGGAGATTGATGGGCTGCCAGCACCGCCGTACAGGGATCACCACCCCGTTCCGGCTTCGGGCAGGCTCACACGTCAGACCCGGCGACCGGACACGTCAAGGCGGACTTGCCAGGCAGCAAATGACAAGCACGGCTTGACGCGGACAGCAGGCGCAAGGCGGGCATGACGTGAGTTGCCGAGTTCCGTGGACCGGGGCGTCTCGCCTCGGATAATGTGCCATATCCGAGGCGACAAACCGGGCACGCGCGTATCGCCGTCAAGGCTTCTTGGCGAGGGGGTGGTGGCCGTGGGATTGTCCTCGACGTCAAGGGTCCTTGACGGTCCGGTGCGAGGGGAGTGCTCATGGGCTGGGTGACCAAGGATGGACGCCATGAGGGGTATGCCGTGGCGGTGCTCGCCGACGGGCGGGACGCCACCGCTGAGGACAACCCCGCCTCAGGCAACTCGGCATGGTGGTGCTTCGACGGCAAGGACGGCAGGCCCCTCGCCGTCGGGGTGCGGGCCGGATGCGACTGCTACGCCGTCAACGACTCCCGCGTCGTGACGACCTGGCGTGGCAGCACTGTCTACCCGGTCGTCTTCGGCGACTGGGAGGCGACCGAGGGGCCCGGCAAGGAGGGCAGTCCGTACGCCGAGTGGGAGAACGTCCACGTCGCCCCCGCCGAGCGCGCCGCAGTGCCCGACGACGTCACCGAGCTGCTGGCCGAGGTGCGTGAGCGCCTGGCCGTGCTCGCCGAGGAACGCCCGCTCGCCGCGCTGGCCGCGGTCGCCCGGCTGGAGGCCGTCACGGCGGCCGCTGGCATCACCGCGGCGGCCGCCGCCCAGCAGCGCGGCTCCTCCTGGACTGACATCGGCAAGGCCGTGGGCACCACCAAGCAGGCCGCCCACCAGCGCTTCGCCCGCCGCCTGAAGTCCCGGGCCACCGCGCTTGACGGGACGGCGGCCCGCGCGGGAACGCCGCAGACGCAGACGGACCTGCTCGGCCAGCAGCGCGCCCCCGTTCCGGGCCACGGATCGGAGCCGACCCGATGAGCCCGACCGTACGCACCGCGCAGAAGTGCGCCGCCGCGCCCCAGGTGCGGGCGCTACGGCGCAGGATCCAACCGGCCGTGGTCGGCGAGGAGTTGCGGTCAGATCAGGTGCAGCGTGCTGAACACCTCGAACAGGCCGAAGAAGGTGACCCCGGCGCCGCCCGCGCCGAGGAACAGCGCCGGGTAGAAGCCGAATTCGAAGCCGACCGGCTTGGGCTTCTGGGAGCCGTAGAAGCCCACGAGGAAGACCACCAGGGCGGCCAGGGTGGCGACCGTGATCCATGCAGCGCTGGACGAGTTGGCAGAAGCGGCGAGCAGGAACACGGGGACCCCTCGAGGTCGGACCGTAGTACTGGACGAGTTTTCTCGTGTCGTGGAAAATAGCATGGAAAAACCGAGACTATTAAGTCTGCTGGTAGAGGAGGGGGAGGCGTGATGGCCGGACCCGGACGACCGAGGAAGCCGATCCCCGACGACGCCGACCCGATGGTCGCTCAGTTCGTCATCGAACTCCGCGAGCTGGTCGACGAAACCCTGCAGGACGAGTCGGTGAGTGTCCTCGCCGAGTACGGCCCGCTGGGCCGTTCCACCCTGATGCACGCGCTCAGCGGGCAGCGCATGCCGACCCGTCAGACCGTGGACGGGATCATCGACTCGATCGCCAAGTACAAGACCCTGCCGCCCGCGGGGCACCGGAGGCTGCTCGCCGAGTGGAGAGCGAAGCATGACGTGACCTCTCGCCTGCTCGACGGCGAGAGCTTCTTCCTCTCTACGGGATCCGGCAAGACCCGGTCGGTGGCCTACGGGATCATGGGCGGGGAGCAGCAGGTCCCCAGCCTGATCGACGGCGTTCCCGGCATCCTGGACGTCGACACGGTCTACGCTCTCGCCGACCAGGCACGGGCGGAGCGGACTTCACGGGCTGAGCGGACGGCCGCCCCTGGAGTCGCCGAGGCGACCGCCGCCCTGGACCACGCGCTTGATCGGCTGGAGGAAGCAGCCCAGGAAGTAGCCCAGGCCCGCCAGACCCTGCGCCTGGCGCTGGAGCGCGCAGGCGAGGAGCCGCCCAAGTGACCGCCGTCGAAGAGGAGTACGGGACCGCGCTGGAGCCTGTGGAGGTGGTCGACGCCGAACTGGTGGACGACGACGTCCCCGGCGCCGGCGAGGTCGCCGTGCCCGATCCGGTGGCCGCCGTCCTGGCGGCTCTGGACATGGACGCCAAGGACCACCTGAACCGCATCCGGCCGAAGAAGACCCGGGACGGCTACGCCCGGGATTGGGAGGTGTGGCAGGAGTTCCACGGCTGGCTCGCCAAGCAGACCGGCACGCCCTTGCCGCTCAGTTCCATCACCGTCGGCACCTTCGTGTCGTTCGTGACCTACCTGGATCAGGTGGTCGAGGCGCCACCGAACACGATCGAGCGCCGTATCACCGGAGCCACTTCCGAGGCCCGCAGCCGCGGCTACACCGTGCCCAAGGAAGCCACCGAGGCGGCCCGGCGGGCGCTGAAGCCGCTCAAGCTGGATAAGGAGCGGCAGAAGCGGGGCCGCGGCAAGGCGGCCGCGATCAGCCCGGACGACCTGCGGAAGATGGCGACCGCCCCGCTGGAGCGGCAGCCGCGGCCGACCGCCCGGCGGCGCCGCGTCTACCGAATTCCGGAGCTGGCCCGGCTGCGGGATCAGGCACTCCAGGCCCTTAAGTTCGCCGTCGCCGGGCGCAATGAGGAGATGTCCGGGCTGGACGACCCGGACATCAAAGAGGTGGAGGAGGGGCTGATGGTGCACGTCCCCTCGGTCAAGGGCCGCCCGGCCCGGCACGTGCCGGTCACCTACGGCGAGCACCGTGCCACCTGCCCGGTGCGGTGCTGGCTCGCGTACAAGGAGGCCAGCCTGGCCGCCGGCGCTGATTCCGACGGCCCGGCGTTCCTGTCGGTCGATCAGTGGGGGAACCAGGGCACCACACGGCTGTCGCCGGACGGCGTCGGACGCGCCCTCGCGCGCTACGCGGACTATGCAGGCTTGACCGGTCGCCGGATCACCGGTCACTCCTCCCGCCGTGGGCTGGTCACCACCGGCCGCAAGAAGGGCAAGCGCGTCGAAATGCTCCGCCAACAGGGCGGTTGGTCCCCCAACAGCCCGGTGTTCTGGGAGTACGTGGACGAAGGCGAGGCCTTCGAGGACGCCCCGACCGAGGGCATCGGCCTGTAGTGAGCGGGGCATTCATGGCGGATCGTCGGCAATGTCTTGTCGGCCGCTCGCCATGGGGCGAGCGCTGATCCCATGCGACGTCGCAACAGGACAAAGGTGTCCTACGGTAAGCCGCATGAGTACTGCAGAAGCGATATCTGAGGCCAAGACGGACACCCAGCGGGCAGATGTACAAACTCTGTTCGAGCAGACATTCCACGACATCGCACCGACGACGGTACCGGCCGTGGAGCACGACAACCTCTACGCGCCAGTAGTCCTGCGCTACCACGATCCTGCCACCGGCCGACTTGCCGGTGCCGCACTGTCCTGTCGCGCCCAGGTCGCCATCAGCATGGCGATGCTCAAGCAGGGGCACTACGAGCCGGTGATGGACCGGCACAGCGAGCTGGATCTCATGGCCGTTGCCCCGGAGTTCCGTGGTCGCGGCATCGGCGGTGAGCTGGTACGCGCTATGGAGGACCGGTTGCGGGAGCGGGGTGTCCGGATCTGGTTCGGCAACGCCACATCCGATCTGGAGACCGCAAAACTGCGTACCTTCTACGCTCGACACGGCTTCACCGTCCAACCCGATGGCCAACCGCTGCCAGACCTCATGGGCCGATCGTGGATACCTCCGATGCAACAGCAGCCCGCGTTCTACTTCTACAAGCAGATCAAGAAGGGCTGAACATGGACTGTGGCCAGCGTTACTGGCCGCTGCTGCACGTCACCCAGGCCGGGCGGGACCATCTCGCCGAGCATCGCGACGGTACGCCGAGTTCCATCCCGACGTCCCGCTGCCCGCCAAGTCGGCCCCGGCCACAGACGGCTGACGGTACCCCTCGCGGCCCGTCCACCCCACCGTTCCCGGCGACGGTGCACGGGCCGCGGTGCCGTCCGGCGCGCACCGGGCCGCACTCCCCGCTACCTTGCCGCGCCGGTCGGTGCCGCGGGAGCGGGGGTCCTGGGGCCGGCGAAGGCGGTGTCGGTGAGCCGGTCGCCGCGGTCGGCGACGGCGAACGGCCGCACCTTCAGTGGCAGGCGGGGGAAACGGCGGGCCAGGTCGCCGTGTATGGCACCGGTGGGGGCGAGCGCCACGACCCGCCGCTCACCGCGGCGGGTCAGGCGCCCGAGGATGCGGAGCGGGGCGTCCTCGGTGGTGACCAGCTCGTGCACGAACCGCAGGTGCGGGCCGCCCAGCAGCCCGGTGGCGCCGTGCAGGGCCTCGCTGGCGCTGAGCACCACCACCGTGTCCGTGCCGCCGGTGAGGTGGTGGCCGGTACGGACGCAGGCGGCCTCGGTCAGGCAGCGGGACAGCAGCATGACCTGGTGCGGGAGACGTCGCACGGCATCGGGCCAGCGGCGGGAGGCGAACGTGCGCCGCCCGGCCACCGCGAGTGCCGCCGTGTATGTCCCGGCCGCCGCGAGCACCGCGGCCACCGCCCCGGTGGGGGCGGCGACGTGGGCTCCGGCACCCGCCAGGGCGGCCCGGGCCTGTCCGGCGATGCCGTACGGGGCGATGACCACCGCGTTGCCGTGGGCGGCCGCGAGCGCGGTCAGGGCGTGTTCACGGTGCCCGCCCGGCCGGTGGGCGCCGGGCTCGACGAGCACCAGGGCCGCGGCCCTCATCCGGCGATGGCCTGTTCGCCGTGCCCGGCGGTGAACCGCGCGTACAACCATCCGAGGCGACAGAGGTGGCTCTGACCTGCGAAATTGACGTCATGCCGCGAAGCGCACCCCCGTGGCCGCGCCGACGGACACAATGCGGGCATGCCGACCAACTCTGCAATCATCACTGGGGCCGCCACGCTGACCGCGGCGCTCATAGGCCTGTGCAGCGTGTTATGGGTTACCGCCAGCAACCAGCGCCAAGCACGCCGGGAACAGCGGGCCGAGCGGAGATACGACCGCCGCAAAGAGGCCTACCTTCCCTTCCTCGCTGCCGCGCGGGCCTTCCTGCCGCTCACCGAGCCGGTATTCCTCGACCAGGAACGTGTCACCGTCGCCCGCCTGACTACCCCCGTAACTGCCGCTGACGATGACCTGGTGGAGGTGGACACATGGGCGCACTTCCTCGGAGTCCAGACTTTCTTTGCGGAGCCGAGCGATGAATGGCGTGAACGGGCGCCGGAGCTGCTTCACGGTCTGATTGCCGCATTCGATCCCGTCGATATGGAGGGGCCCGCCAAGGTCGTGAACACCGCGCGGGAGATCGTCGAGGCGGCGTGCCGCCTGGCGGCGGGGCCCGAGCTCTTCGAGACAGAGGCGGCGCAAGAGGCCGCCGCGGGCGGCGATGTCGCCGCGAGCGAACTGTTGCGCGCGGAGGTCGATCACTACAGGAGGCTGTGCGGGGAATTCCGAGAGCAGGCGAAGGTTGCGTTGGACTCCCCGGGCACGGACCAGCGTTAGCCGATAGAAGGCATGGCCTGGACTCAACACAGATCGGGCTATTAGGTATGTCTCCGCTGGCTCAGGACGTGCTGTGCGCAAGGGCGCCAGCTACGTCGCTGCCGAGGCCGTAGCCGGGACTGTCGTCAAGCAGTTTCTTGCGCCGGTTGTAGCGCTGGGTGGTCCGGCTGTCCTTGTGGTCGGCCCAGCGCTGCACCTTGTCCGGGCGGGCGTCGTTCTTCGCCAGGGCGTGGGTGATGGCGTCGCTCTTGGTGCCGTGGGGGCCGCGCAGGGGTAGCTAGGCGCGCTTGGACAGAGACTGGAGCAGTCGCCACACGCTGGTTCGTCAAGCTGGCCGCCGCTGGCAGTGCGGAACAGCCACCCCTCGGTGCGGCCGTCGAGGTAGTCCTGCAGCGCACCCCACGCCACCGGTGGGATCGGCTTCTTTTTCCGGCCGCCGCCCTTAAAACGGTAGTCCGAGGTTGTTGAATGGCCTCGGTTTTTGAAGGGGTGCGCACCGGGTCGTCGAAGTAGTCGGCCACGATGTCGAACGAGCGCCGGCGAGCCGTTGGCGACCTGGAATGTGACGCGCGCCACACAGTGGGAAATCTCTGCGCATAGGTGTTGTTACCGCGTTGTTACCTCTTGGCTCGCCAGAGAAGGACGTGATATTACATCTGACCAGGCTTTTTCTCAGGACCGCGAGAGTTTATCTACGCTGTCATTTCTACCGCCTTCCAACCCGGAAAACGGTACTGGTTTTGGGCCGGACTCGGGACGCAGCCGCGCGCCCTTCCTCATGGTGTACCGTGATCCTCGCTCCCTATTTCATGAAGGGGGGTGAAGAGCGGATGACTGCCGTGCTGGAGCCCGAGGAGGGCCCGAGGGCGGCGGAGAGGCAGCGTCAGGGTCTCTGGGCACGGGTACGCCGTGCACTGAAGCCCGCGGTCGTGGTCGCGCAGCTCGTCTACTACGCGCTTTGCGTGTGGCGGGAGTTGTAGAGACCTGACCTGGAACGACACGAAGGGCCCGCCAACGGCGGGCCCTCCGATGCACTCCGCTCCGAGGGCTCCGTACGTTCGCTGGCCGGCGGGTGCGGAGCCCTCCCTCATGGACTGCGACCCCCACGGTAGCATAAATCCAATTACGCAATAACGAACATCCCTCCGATTTTTTCCCGGATTATTTTTTTGCCGCATGCCCGCAAACTATCCTTGTGGTACGCCTAATTCAACTGGCGAAAACTTTGCGCGTTGAGATTTGGTCCAGCAGCGCAACACCTCCCGGGAATGGCCGTGAAGTTTTTCGGCGGTCGCCAGTCTTGGTTTGTCACGCGGTATTCGGCTCCGGGATCCCCACCACGGTTCGTCTCGCCATGCCGATGCCACCCCAGGCGTCTTGGTCCGCCCCGCCGCACCTGTAGTGGGGCGTATACGAGCTGTTCAGAGGGGGGATGGGTCGGGAGATGGACGCCGGGAACGAGCAGCGACCTGTCCTAGGGGGATGCCTTCGGCTCGAAGCCAGGCAACCCCTAGAACGGCCATCCCCGAACCCCTTCTGACCGTTGGAGACCGCTTGGTCTGACGCGGGATGCAGGCTCTTTCCAGGCCGTCGGCATGATGCCAGCGGCTCAGAAAACGCTCAACTTCCGCGTTTTCTAGGCTGCTTAGGACCGCAGGATCCGGCTATTTTGTGCTGCCTCAAATTGCCTCTGACCTGCCAAGACGTCCACCAGTAGGTGCCCTAGCCTCGATCTTTCTTGACGGGCCGCCGACGGAGTCGGTGGTCCGTTTCGTTGTCGATGGCTGATGCTGGGCAGGCCGAGGTCCCGAGTGTCGTCTCGGGTGGACGCCGGGTTCCACTGCTCCGGACTGGATCGTTCTCTCGTAGGGCCAGGAGAACCGCTGGTCAGCCGCGGAGCCCGTGGCGGCCGCGCCGGGGTGTCCTCCCGTTCCAGCCGGACGCCGGCGGGCCCCTCGTTCGGCTGGATGTCGAGTACCAGGCGCAGTCCGCCGCCGCGGTGTGACAGCCGTGTCGGCTCCCCGGCCTGCAGCGCCCTGCACCCCTGGGCCCTGTTCTTGTATAGCTACGGCGAACGGACATGTAGCGCAGGGTGATGCTCGGGGCTGGACCGGGGGCGAGGGCCAGCGTGTGACAGCGATAGGCGGTAACAGAGGTTCCGCTTCGAGGGCCGCTTATCGGACTTCTCGCGTCTAATGACTCGTCATGGTGGTATCGCAGTAAATACAGGATTTACTGCGACGGAGCCCTATATAGCGGCCGTTGCCCAGGTGGGCCGCCATGTCATTGCCGACGGCCAGGGCGCAACGAGGCGAGGAGGAGTTCGGGCGTGTGCCGAAGCCCGGATAACGGAATCCGCGTCATGATGGCTCTCCCAGGATGTTCATGGCCTCGGTGAAGATGGGCAGGAGCCCGTCGGCGAGGTAGTAACCGCCAGTCTTGGACCACCCGCTCTTGTCGGGGGTGGTTGGCCGGAACGGCGGGGTGATGTCGGGTGACCAATGTCCTTGTTCGGCGCCGCGCTTGATGGCCTTGGTGATCGTCTGCGATGGTCCGCGCAGCGCGGTCTCGCCCCACTTCTCGCGGTAGGCCGGTCCATCCACCCAGCCGTTGCCTTCGATCGCTGCCTCAACGAACAGGAGAGTGCGGGCGTTGGTGTCCCGCAGCAGCTTCACAGCCCGGTCCACGGTCCATTGGATGTCGGTGGACACCGTGGCGTCGGGTCCGATACGGGCGATGAGGTCGGCTAGCGCGGTGACGATCTCCGGCGATGGCGGGTCGGGGAGGCGGATGGTGATTTCCACGGAGGATCCCTCTCACAGAACTGACCCGGGAAATACCCGGGATACACACACGCTGCCACAACTCCGCTTGCGAGTCCAGGGTTTAATCAGGGTTACCACTCACAGGCGATCCAGCTCCGGCATGCCGCTCCCCCGTTAAGCCGCCCTTACCGGCTATTCTGCCTGGAATAGCCGGTACCTAGGGGAGGGGAAACGCTCATGAACAGAGGCGACGGATACCGCCCGGAGGGCCACTGCGAGCACCCGGCGGTGAGCGTAGAGCGACTGGACCGACTGACCGCCGACACTGCAGCCGCCGCCGAGTTGGAGGTCTACGACGCCGAGCTGGTGGATGGCCAGGCGGTGGAGCCGGTCCGCTACCTCGTCAACCGGCACACTGTGCTCGGGCCCGGCGAGATGCCGCCGCGCGCCGAGGCGCGGCCACCGTGGACCGAGGCCGACTTCCGCGTCTCCGCGGCGGACAAGGAGGAACTCGACCAGCCGGACCTCGCCGAGAACACGCTGCTCAACCGGGACTCCACGGTGCGCGCCTTCCAGCACTGGTGCGCACGGCAGGACCCGCCACGGATCGCGCGGCCGTGCACCACCGCGACGTACACCGCGTACGGGCTGCACCTGATCCGCCGTGGCAAGGCGGGGGAGTTCAAGCCGGACACGGTCCGCCAGTACATGAGCCGGATCTACAACTGGCAGTCCGAAGACATGCGGCCGGACCCGTCGCGCGTGCGCGGGAAGATCCGGCTGTGGCGGCAGGAGTGGAAGGGGGCCGGCGGTGAGATCGAGCGGTCGGCCGCGCTCACCATCCCGTACCTGCTCGTGTGCCTGGAGCAGTGCGATGAGACCACGCACATCGGCATCCGTGACGCTTTCGCCCTGGTCCTGGCTTACTGCAACCTGCACCGCCGCCGGGAGCTGACCGATCTCCTGGTCAAGCATGTGAAGATCGTGCCGATGGGCCTGATCGTCACCACGGCGACCAGTAAGACGGACAAGCAGGCGAAGGGCTCGACGGAGTTCATCGCCGACCGCCCGGACCTTCAGCTCGTCGCCCGGGCCCGCGCCTGGTTCGCCGTGCTCAGACGGCTCGGCGCGGACGGGGCGGATCAACCTGTCTTCCGGGCCCTGACGGTCAAGGGGAACCTGGCCAACCGCACTCTTGCGACCAAGCGGGGGGAGCGGATGAAGGGCGGCGCGATCAACGAACGCCTCCAGCGCCTCGCCGACTTGGCGGGCATCCCCTACATCGCCGGAAAGAAGGTCACGGCGCACTCCCTGCGGGCCGGCCCCAACACCGACATGATCGCGGCGGGCGTGCCCCTGGCGGAGCGCAACCGCCGGGGCCGCTGGTCCCCCGAGTCGAAGACCGCGGACACGGTGTACGACCGGCCCCACCACCGGACACAGGACGACCCGCTGTCCAAGGTGCCCCTCGGGGGCTTCAACACCACAGGCTGAGCGGGCAGTCCGCCCCCAAAGCGAGCCCCTCAGGGGGCGAACTGCCACTCACGGTCGAGAATCGCGTGCACGACGGAGTCCCGCCACTGCCCGGCCTTCAGCACGTGCTCATGGATCGTGTTCTCTTCGACAACGAAACCGGGCCGGCCGGTGGGCGGACGGCTTCCACACCGCCGACACGGCGTACGACCGCCGTCACGGTGTCGGCACCCGTGACCCGCTCGCCGTCGTCCCGCAGTACCGGCGGACCCGCCCGAGCAGCAGTTGCGAAGGCCCGAGCGACGACGCCGTCAGGCGGCGGAAGTCCAGTCCAACAATAGGGAATCAAGCAGCTTGGCCGTGGCCTCGGGGTCCGTGGTGTGGTGAACCGTCCGGATGCCCAGGGCCTCGGCCGGCGGAAGGTTCTCGGCGTGGTCGTCCACGAACACGCACTCCGGCCCGGTCAGGTCAAGGCTGTCGAGCGCACGCTGGTAGATGAGCGGGGAGGGCTTGCGGACACCTTCCAGTTCCGACAGGACGACCGCGTCGAAGAAGTCGTTCCACATGCCCTTGTCCTCGTACGGGTTGTACGGCTCGATACCGAAGCTGTTGCTCAGCATCGCGACCTTGATGCCCGCCGCGCGAGCCCGCTGGGCCGCGGCGACGATCTGCGGCTCGGGGCGCAAGTTTGCCAGAGCGCGCCGCATCAGATCCGTCGGGTCGATGCCGAGGATTCCGCCGATCACACGGTTCCAATCCTCCTGGGTGGCCTCGCCGACCTCGAGAGCCGAGTAGACCGCGACACCCTCGGAGTTCTCGTTGAGGGCGTGGAAGTAGGCGCCGGGCTCCAGCCCCTCGGACTTCTCGAACGCCTCGCCGTTGAGCCTCATGCGGGTGGTCAGGACGCCGCCGAAGTCGAGGATCAGGCCACGGTAGGAGGTGGTCAATGCGGGCTCCCTGCGGATGTGCGTGGGTACCGGAAGCGGTCCCCCGGCCGCGCGTGCCGCCGGGGGACCGTGAGTGCCCTCCCAAGGGGAGAGAAGACCAGTATCACCCCTGTCCGATGCGGCCGGGCATACGCTCTTTACGAGTGCCCTGTCTGAGACGAGGAACGGTCAACGGATGCCTATTAACGGAGAGTTGTTCAGCATCGGCCAAAGGATCAAGTGGCACCGAGAGCGACGCGGCATGTCGCAGAAGGCCCTGGGCGACTTCATCGGCAGGTCAGAGAACTGGGTCTACAAGATCGAAGCCGACCGGATGCCGGTTGACCGTGTGACGGTCCTCGTCGCTCTGTGTCAGGCGCTTCGGTGCAGCATGGAGGATCTGACCGGTGGCTACGTGTCCGGTATCGCCACCGGCGAAGCTGAGCACGAGCACGTCCCGGCGATCCGCCAGGCCCTCTCTCTGCCCTCGTCGCTGCTCCCGCTGCGGGTTGAGGGCGTCACCGCAGAGGACTTCGTGGAGTCGGTCAACGACGCCTGGAAGGTGTACGAGACACAGGCGGAAGCGCGCTACCGGGACGTCGGCGGGCGTCTGCCGAAGCTACTGCGGCAGGGGCACGCGGCGCTCCGAGACGCGAGTGCCGAGGACGAGTCCACCATCCTCCGACAGCTCATCAGCCTGTACGGCCTCCACCAGATTTGGCTTCGGCGCGTCGGCGAACCCACCCTCGCGAGGGTCGCCGCAGACCGTGGTCTGGCCCTCGCGGACAACACGGGCGACCCTGCGCTCCTCGCCGCGGCGGCCTGGAACCTCTCCTGCGTGCTGACCTCCACCGGCGATGTGGCTGACAGCCTCGAACTGGCCAGGCAGACCATCGCGCAGTGCAAGCCGGCCGACGACGCCTCGCCCGAGCACTGGTCGGCGTACGGAGCGCTGCATTTGCAGGGCGCCGTCGCCGCGGTCCGGGCGACCAGTCCCGTGGCCTGGGACCTGTACCGAGGAGCCCAGCAGGCCGTGACAAGGGTCGGCGGAGACCTCAACCACTGGCACACCTGCTTCGGCCCCACCAACGTGGCGATGCACGAGGTTCACCTGATGGCCGAGGAAGGAGACATCAGCGAGGCTCTTCGCGTCGCCGACTCGGTAGAGGTCAACGGGGATCTGCCCCTGGAACGCCGAACGCGCTACCTGATCGAGGTCATGAACCTCAACCGGGTCCAGCGTGACGACTATGCCACGGTGCACATCCTCGGGAAGCTCAAGAAGCAGTCCCCCGAGGAGATCGTGTTCTCTCCGCTGGTCAGGGAGGCTGTCGCCGAGCTGCTGAAGCGGGAGAAGCCGCTGTGGCGGGACGACCTGCGCGAAGTCGCACAGCACGTCGGGTTCGCCGCTTAGTGATCATGTGACCCCTGAGCGTTACTCAGCCCTGAGTTTTTCTCAGGGGTGAACGCTCCAAATAGCCCTAAGTTACGGGCTATGACGACGAGTCACGTTCCAGCGGAAGGCGTCGCAACACCCTTACCGGCCGAGAAGCGCCACCTGCGTCTCTCGGCCGGAGCCGAGGTGAGTCACACCGAGGCCGGACGTTTCACGGTTCCCCTCGACCTGTGCGAGGGGTCCGCGGAGTGCACGCCGCTCCGTCTCATCCTCACAGCCGAGGAAGCGGCCGACATCCGCACCCAGCTCGGCGCCTTCCTCGTCGGCGAGCCGGGCGGTGATGCAGTGTGAACGGCCGCCCCCGCCGCACCGCTGGCGATCTCGCCCGGCGACGAGCCTTGGCCGATGCTTCGGTCACGCCGTTTCCTCCGTCCCTTGCCTCGCTGCCCACCGCCCTGCCTGCCCAGCGTCGCCGGGGCGGTGGCCTCAGTTCGTCGTTCCACGAGCAGAGCGCCAGAGCACGGGAACTGTCGTGACGGCGACGATGGCAGCCCCCGTGCTGCCCTCTCGACACGTGCTCCCCCGTACCCACGACGCGATGGCAGCGTGCTTCGCCATCAGCGCGCGGAGCGAAGGCCAGGACATCCCCGATCGTGACGCCCAACGCGTCTCCGCGATGCGCCGCCTCGCCAGGGCGCGCCTGGAGTACTGCCGCCTCTCCCCGCTCGCCGACGACATTGAGCTGATCGTCTCCGAACTGGTGACGAACGCCATCGCGCACAGCCGCGGCAGTTCGATCACCATGATGCTCGGGCTCGACCACGGACTTCTCACCCTCGAAGTGAAGGACGAGACCGGTCGCCATCCCGAGATCAGGCAGCCGGCCGACGATGCGGAGAACGGACGCGGCCTGATTCTTGTCCAGGCCATCACTGAGCAGCACGGTGGCGAGTGGGGCACCCGTCCTGACGGTACGAACACTTGGTGCACGATCCCGGTTCTCCCCCAGGGAGATCAGTGAACGCCACCATGACCGCCCCGAAGGCAGAGCGCGACGTCCCGGCGTGGGAGCCCCCGCTCGACGAGGACGGCTTGAGGTTCGTCCTGGCGCGGATCGCCGCCTGGCAGCCGCTGGACGTCGAAGCGATCTTCGACGACCTCGACATGGCGATCGGTAACCAGCCCCCACCCGTGGCCACGACCGAGGCGCTGGTTGAACGCCTTCGCGGCCACCTGAAGCAGCTCAGCGACATCGCTGTCGCTGACGAGAGGTACCCGCCCACCGCGGAGATCGTCGGGTTCGTTGAGCGAGGGCTGCCCATCCGGAGTGAGCGCACGCCGGCGGACCACCAGCAAGCCGTCGGCCTCGCCCGCCGCCTGGCTTTCGTGACCTCCGATCTGGTCGAAGAGCTGATCGAGGCCCGCTACATCAAGGGGGCCGACTGATGCACGCCCCCAACGCCGTCAAGCACCCGACGGTGACCGCCACGGTGGTGGCCGCCCCGCAACACGCGTACGACTTCGACTACAACGAGCAGCGAGTCGCCGGCACCTGGCTCCTGGACAAGAGCGTCGCTGTGCGAACCCCGCGCATGCCGTTCTTCGCTGCTCCCGTTGGAGGCACGCGACGAGGTGGGTACTTCCCTGTGCCGTCCCTTCTGCTTCGGGCTCAAGGCCCGTGACGTCCTCCTGGAGCAGCCCGGCTTCCCCAACCTGCCCGCCGCCCAGACGGCCGCCCGGCGGTCCTGAGCGCGGATCGGGCCGTCGGGCGGTGCTTCACCAGCGCCCGAACCCTCGCGCGCCGTCCACCACGACACCGCCGGCCCTGGATGTGCCGACGAGAACGGAGAACAGCCGCCACAGCCTCCCGGCCCACCGGCACGTTCGTGCCGGCCTCCCCCTCGAACACGTACGACCGAAGGAACTTCATGACCAACACGACCCTCGAGCCCGACGAGGCGACCAGCCTGCGCAACAAGGTGGTGGACGAGCTGTGCGCGGACGGCACGATCTCTTCGCCACAGATCGAAGCGGCGATGCGCAAGGTGCCCCGCCACGCGTTCACCCCCGACACACCGCTGGACAAGGCGTACGACACGTACGCCGCCGTGATCACCAAGACGGACGAGCACGGCATGCAGCTCAGCTCCGTCTCCGCCCCGCAGATCCAGGCCATGATGCTGGAACAGGCCTGGGTGCGGCCCGGGATGAGGGTGCTGGAGATCGGCTCAGGCGGGCTGAACGCGGCCTACCTCGCCGAACTCGTCGGCGAGGACGGTGAGGTCGTCACCGTGGACATCGACCACGTCGTCACCGAACGCGCTCTTCGGCTCCTGGACGAGCACGGCTACGACAGGGTGCGCGTCGTCACCGCCGACGCGGCCGAGCCGATCCCGGACCTCGGTGAGGTCGACGTCGTCATGGTGACCGCCGGAGCGTGGGACATCTCCCCGGCTTGGACCTCGCAGCTCAAGCAGGGCGGCCGGCTCGTGGTACCGCTGCGGATGCGAGGCCTGACCCGCTCGGTCGCCTTCACCCAGGTCACGGGTGAGCACGGCGACTACCTGGAGAGCGAGTCGGCGCAGATCTGCGGCTTCGTCCCGATGCAGGGATCGACCGCCCACCGGGAAGAACTCCTGCTGGTCAACGGCACCCCGGAGATCGGGCTGCGGTTCGATGACGGTCTGCCGGCCGACCCACACCGGCTGGACAACGCCGTCAAGACACCGCGCCACGAGCTGTGGACCGGCGTCACCATCGGCCTCCAGGAACTCCTCGACACCCTCCAGATGACGATGGCGATCAGCCTGCCGGGCTTCTGCACGATGGCCGTCGACGAAGACCTGGACACGGGCCTGGTTGCCCCGTCGAACAAGCGGTTCGCCCTCGCTGCCGTCGAGGACGACACCTTCGCCTACCTCGTCACCCGCCGCACCGAGGACAACAAGCACGTCGAGTACGGCGTGCACGCTCTCGGCCCGAACGCGAAGCAGCTCGCCGACAAGATCGCCGACGTGCTGCACGACTGGGAAGCCAACCGGCGCGGCGGCCCCAGCCCGGTCATCCGGGTCTATCCGGCGAACACCCCCGACGACCAGATCCCGGCCGACCGGCTCATCGACAAGGTGCACAGCCGGATCTCGCTCTCCTGGCCCTCGGCGTAACACCCGGAGCCAGGCCGTCCCGCACCACCGAATGGAAGGAAGGGCACCATCATGACGAGCGCCACTCTGGCCCCGCCCGCCCCGCCGGCGGACCTCGACGACGACTTCGCGCCCCTGGACGTGAAGGTCGTCATTGCCGAGCACGCGTACGGCAAGCTCATGTGCTCCACCGGCGACGGCTGCGGCACCACCTGCGCGACCAACTCCTCCGCCTGCAACTCCTTCGTGGAGGACCCGGCCTGATCCAGGCCACTCCCTCGCCGGGGGCGGGCGCAGAGACGCGCCCGGCCCCCGGCCCTCCCCTCCCGCGCGTCGCCTGAAGGAAGGGACCATGGCTCCCCGAGCAGTCGCCAACTACCAGTGGCAGGGCGCCGCGATGCTGCGCGCCACCACCAGCCCCGGACCGGCGGACGTACCCCGCACCCTCAACCTGGACGACGTGGCCGTCACCCGCGGCTGGCTGAACCGCATCTGGCAGCGCGAAGAGGTCCGCATTGCGCTGGAGCTGGCCACCCCCGTCCTGTCTGCCGCGATCGAGTCCGTGGGCCAGGGCAAGCGGAGCGACCCCCGCCACGTCCGCCGTACCGCGATGTCCGCCGCCTCCTACCTCCTGCGGTGGCAGCACCGTCCCACGCCGCTCGGCCTGTTCGCCGGCACCGCTCCCCTGTCGGTCGGGCCCCGGGCAAGCGTGCGATGGCGAAACAAGCACCGTGTGGCGATCCGACCCGATGCCGAGTGGGTGACCGACATCATCCTGCGCCTCCAGCGCAGCCCCGAGCTGCTGAAGCGGCTACCGCTGATCGCCAACAACGCCGCCCGCACCCGCGGCGACCGGCTTGTGGCGCCGGGCCCGCCCGCCGACGGCTACGCCCGGCTCCTGGCCCCCGTCGAGATATCCGTCCGCCACGCGCGGCCGGTGGCCGCCGCCATGGACGCGGCCCGTACCCCCATCACCTACCTCGACCTTCACACCCATCTGCGCGACCACTTCCCGCAGGCCAAGGCAGAGCAGGTCGACGCCCTCCTCGGCAGCCTGATCGAACAGCAACTCCTCATCACCAGCCTGTGGGCCTCCATGACCACCGTGGACGCCTTCCAGTACCTGTGTCGTGAGCTGGAGAGGCACCAGACGGAGACCGTGCCGGATGTCCGGGACCTGGTTCATGCGCTGAACACGGTGTGCGAGGACGTTTCCACGCTCCAGCCTGTCCTTTCCGGCCCCGGCGTGAGCGCCGTGGCAGCGCGGATGCGCGACCTCTCCCCGGTGACCCCGACGCCTCTGCTCATCGACGTCGCCCTCGACGGCGAGGTGCAGCTTCCGCAGGCCGTGGTCGCGGAGGTGCAAGCGGCCGTAGCGGGCCTGTACCGGACCACGCCGCAGCCCTACGGCTACCAGTACTGGCGCGACTACCACCGCCGCTTCCGAGCCCAGTACGGCGTCGGTGCCCTGGTACCGGTGATGGACCTGGTGGCCGACAGCGGCCTTGGACTGCCCGCGGGGTACGTCGGTTCCGAGCGCGGCCCCGCGCCGAAGCCGCTCACCGACCGCGACGAGGTGCTGCTCGCCCTGGTGCAGCAAGTTCTCATGGACGGCCGCGACGAACTCCGGCTCACCGACGCGACGATCGACGCCCTGGAGAAGGCCGCCGGAAGTGACGAGCGGCTGTTCGTGCCCCGGGTGGAAGTCGCCTTCGAGGTCCACGCGTCCAGCAGCACGGCGCTCGCCCGCGGAGCCTTCGACGTACTGCTGACGTCGGTCCCGCGCCCCGGCAGCAGCATGGCCGGCCGGTTCGCCCACGTCCTGCCGCCGTCGCAGCAGGACGCGCTCGCCGCCACGTATCGCAGTGCCCCGGGCACACTCCCTGCTCAGCTCGTCTTCCCTCCGCGCCGCCGCCGCAACGAGAACGTCACCCGCACACCCCGGTTGCTGCCCCACGTCATCGAACTGTCCGGCCATCAGGCGGCCGACGGGACGACGATCCAGCTCGCGGACATCGCCGTCACCGCCGACGCCCGCACCTTCCACCTCGTGCAGCTCTCCACCGGAAGCCACATCGACGTGCGAGTCCTGCACGCCCTCGAAGCCGGCACCCAGACCCCGCCGCTGGCTCGCTTCCTCGCCGAGGTGGCCACCGCGCGGTATGCCGCCTACAAGCCGTTCGACTTCGGCGCAGCCGCCCGGCTGCCCTTCCTGCCTCGGGTGCGCTACCGCCGCACCATCCTCACCCAGGCCCGATGGCTGCTGACGGCCGAAGACCTGCCCGGCCGGACAGCCTCGGCGGCGCAGTGGGATCAAGCCTTCGACGCCTGGCGAGACCGCCTCCGCGTCCCGAACCACCTCGCCATGATCGAGTACGACCAGCGCCTTCCACTGGACCTGACCCACCCAGTCCACCGCCGTGTGCTGCGCTCCGCCCTCGACAACTTGCGGCGTCTGGATCTGCGGGAGGTCCCCGACGGCGACGCCCACGGCTGGATCGGACGGGCGCACGAGATATGGCTCCCCCTCGGTCTTCCTCAGTCCGAGCACGCCGGCGTGCCCCGACCGCGCTCGGCCATCCCCTCCGCTCCCAGGCGGCACCTGCCCGGCGGCGGCGACATCCTCCACGCCCAACTCCACGCCCACCCAAGCCGGTACGACGAGATCCTGAGCAGGCACCTGCCCCGCCTTCTCACCGCATTCGGCGACACGCCGCCGATCTGGTGGTTCACCCGGTACCGGGAGATGGCCCGCCCGGACACCGATCAGCACCTCGACCTCACACTGCACCTGCCGCAGGGCACGTACGGCACCGCGGCCGAACGCGCCCACGCCTGGGCGAACACTCTTCACGCCCTCGGCCTGGCGTCCGGTCTCGTCCTGGCCACCTACCAACCGCAGACCGGGCGCTTCGGCCACGCGGCGGCCATGGACGCCGCGCACCAGGTGTTCGCAGCGGACTCCGCCGCCGCCCTCGCACAGATCCAGCTCACCGAGCGCACGGATGCCTTCGCCCCGCAGGCCCTCGCCGCGGCCAGTGCCCTCGACCTCGTCACCCACCTCGCACCGAGCGCCGCCGAGGCCGAGAAGTGGCTGGTGCACAACCTTCCCCAGGGCACGGGGCGGCTGGACCGGGCTCTGCGGACCCAGGTGCTCGAACTCGCGGCGCCCGCAGGGGCATCCGCTCTCGCAGCCCTTCCCGAAGGCTCGCAGGTTGCCGAAGCATGGCGGACCCGCGCCGCCGCCCTGGACGTCTACCGGAACACCCTGCCCCAGGACCGTGACCCGCTCGCCGTCGCCCGATCCCTGCTGCACCAGCACCACGTCCGGGCTCTGGGCGTCAGCCCGAACACCGAGGCGGCCACGCTGCGGCTTGTACGCAACGCGGCCCTTCAGCACCGGATGACGAGCCGATGACCGCACCGACCGCCACCGCCGTGTCGCTCCTCGAGCAGTACGCCGGCCATCTGGCAGAACCCCCTCTCCCGCCACCGGACGACCCCTGGCCGGTGCATTCCCTCGCCGACGGAGCGGCCGGGATCAGCCTGCTGCACATCGAGATGGCCGACCGGTTCGGCGGCCCCTGGCGCCCCGCCCACCGGTGGATCACCGCCGCCGCCTCCGGGCACATCAGCGCAGCCGACACCACCGGTCTCTTCTTGGGCGCCCCAGCCGTCGGCTTCCTCCTCACCGCCGTCCCCCCAACCTTTCAGCACCTGTACGGCCCGGCGCGCAGGACCCTCCACCAGCACATCACCGCGCTTGCCCACCGCCGCGTGGATGCGGCGCTCGCTCGGATCAGCAGCCGCGATCTGCCTACCTTCGCGGAGTACGACCTCTTCTACGGCCTCACCGGCATCGGCGCCTACCTTCTGCGCACCGAGCCCGAAGGCGCCGCGCTCGAAAGAGTCCTGCAGTACCTGGTCGCCCTGACCCGCCCGCTCGCTCCCGGGGGCCGCGGACTGCCCGGCTGGTGGGTTCGTCATGACCCGGCCCGCGGCGAATCGCCCCTCTTCCCGGGCGGCCACGGAAACTTCGGGGCTGCGCACGGCATCACCGGTCCCCTTCTCCTCCTGGCCCAGGCGCTGCGCCGCGACATCACCGTCAGCGGCCACCGAGAGGCCATGCTGAGCATCTGCGAATACCTCGACACCTGGTGCCAGCACGCACCATCCGGCCCGTGGTGGCCCGAGCACGTCTCCCGCCGCGACCTCGAACGCGGACGCCCTCACCACGAGGCCCCCGCACGCCCGAGCTGGTGCTACGGCACGACAGGCATTGCGCGGGCCGGGCAACTCGCCGGGATCGCCTTGCGCGCACCCGACCTCCAGGCGTTCTACGAAGACGCCCTGTACCGGGCCCTGACCGACCCCGCGCAGCTCGCCCACGTCACCGACACCGGCCTGTGCCACGGGTGGGCGGGCATCTACCAAACCGCGACCCGTGCCGCCTCCGACGCCCTTGACCTCCGTCTCCAGGCACTTCCGGAGCGCCTCGGCGACACCCTCGCCGCGCAGGCCCGGCCCGGCAACCTCCCGGCGACTGGGCTGATCAACGGCGACGCCGGCACCGCGCTCGCTCTCACCACCTTCGCCTCGGAGCAGGCACCGACCACCGGATGGGACGCATGTCTCTTGATCAACTGATCCAGACCGATCCGAGCCCGACCCAGCGCGCGGTCCTTGCCGTCCTCACCGGTCTGCCGATCGCCGACGCCGCACACCAGTACCGGATGGATCCCGTAAACCTGTCCGACGCCGTGGCGGTCTACGACCAGGCCGGCCGCGAGGCCCTGGCCCGCCACGCCTCCACTACCGGCTGGTGGCAGGTCTACCTCCACTTCGCCGACTGGGCGGACGCCGACACCACCTTCACCACGTACGTCCTGCCCCTCCTGCGGGAGGCGGAGGCCGCAGGCACCATCGACGGCTGGTGGTACACCAGAAAGCACCCCTGCTGGCGCCTGCGCCTTCACCTGCGGCCCAGGACCGGGACCGCGATCGGGAGCGGGACCAAGCCGACCGTCGGCGACGGCTTCCACCGTCTCGTCGCCGACGGGCACCTGCAACGCTGGTGGCCCGGCATCTACGAGCCGGAGACGGCAGCGTTCGGGGGTGAGGCCGGTATGACGGCCGCCCACGCCCTGTTCGTCATCGACAGCCGGGAGGCACAGCAGTTGCGGCAACGCGGCGACCTGGCTGTGGGGCCAAGGGAACTGTCCGTCTTCCTGTGCACGATCATGATGCGCGCCGCCGGGCTGGAGTGGTACGAGCAGGGGGATGTCTGGCACCGAGTCATCACGAACGAGCACCGCTCGGCCATCGGCGATGTCCCGGCGGACCGACTCAAGGCTCGCGCCCAGGAGATCCGGCCCCTACTCCTCGCCGACAGCGAAGCCCTCCTGCGTACCGGCGGGCCGCTGGAGCCCGTCGCCGAATGGGGCGCCGCCTTCCACCACACCGGCCAGGCGCTCAGCCATGCCGTCCAATCCGGGACGCTCGACCGCGGATTGAGGCAGATACTCAGCTACCACGTGCTCTTCCACTGGAACCGGCTCGGTCTGTCCATGCGGGGTCAGAGCATGTTGGCCTGGGCAGCCAGGGCGGCGACCCTGCACAACGAGAGCGGGACGTAGACCGGCTGCGGCCGTAACACCGACCGACTACCTGGGCTACGCGGCCCTGCGAAATCCCCGGGGACCCGAAGGCACTTGCGGCGAGTACTTGAAGGCCAAGGCATGGCCCACGCTTCAGCGCGCCAGCCCGGCAGCTCCATGGCGGCCCTCCCCGACCGGGCGGGCCGTCGAGGTGGCCGATGTCGGCGTTCCGCTCTTCTCTCAGACACGGCTTCCGGGACGGAAGATTTTCGAAACGGGCCACCCGAGGAGGCGGTCGGCGGCAGGATCGCGCCATGATCCAGTTCCTCAGTGGCGCCGGCACGGCGCTCTTCAGCGCGGTCCTGACCTGGTGTCTGACGACGGCCACCAAGAGGCGCACGGACACAAAGGCGGATCGGGCCATGGTGAGGGCGCAAGCCGACCCCCTGATCGTCGCGGTCTCCGAGGTACGCGCCATGGCCGGGGCCAACAAGCTGCTGTGGGGCAGATGGAAGGAGACCGGCCGATCACTCCTCTTGGCGCTCGTGGCAGGCGCTGGTGGGGCGGCCCGTACTGCCGCCGTCGCCCCCAGGGACGATCGCGGGGAATGGCTGGCCATTGCCGCCGGACTCGGCGCGGTCCGAGCGCTCTACGACGAACCCGGCGGCAGGCGTCCGGGGACCCGCCACATCGCTGACGCCTTGAAACGACACGAACTCGCCTGCTCTGCCGGGAAGCCCGGAAGCGCGTCGAGGCGCGGGAGCCGGAACTGAAGGCCATGCCGCCCGCCTGACGACCGTGAGGTGCACGACCACTGAGAGGCGCCATGGCGTGGTGCCGTCTGCGGACCTACATTCCGGAGGAACTGTCACAGAGGGGGGCGCATGGCACAGAGGAAGTACGACAACGCCACACTCGCCGGGCTGATGACCCTGTGCAGGGGCTACTGCTACTGGCCCAGGTGCACAAGCCGCGTCATCACGGTGGTCAACGGTGTGCCCAAGCTGAACGCGGAGATCGCCCACATCAGGGCCATCAACCGTGGCGGGAAACGGTTCGACGCCACGTGGTCCGTGCCGGAGCGCAACAGCTTCAAGAACCTGCTGTTGCTGTGCGTTCCCCACCACACCACCATCGACGGCGCCAGCAGCGCCGACTACCCGGTGGAGATCCTCGAAAAGTGGAAGGCCAGCCGCGAGGGCGAGAGCGTCGAGGCGCTGGAGGGCCTCACCGGACTGACCGAAGCCCGTCTGGGCGAGATGCTCGCCGAGGCGCAGGGGCAGTTCCTGGACCAGGTCCGTCCGGCACTGGCCGAGTTCTCCAAGACCGCCCCGGAGCTGGCCGGCCTCCTCAACACCCTGCTGGATGAGCTGGCCGATCCTCGCATCCACGGTTTCGGCATCGACCCCGACTCCATCGAGTTGTTCAGTGACGCTGCTCGGTCGTTGGGCAGCTTCGAGGACAACGTCGGCCTCCTGGCGTCGGCTGCCGACAGCCTCGGGAACCTGGACGGCAGGGCCGCACTGCTGATGAAGGCCGCGCAGCGAATGGAGAACGCCGCCACGGCGATCCGTAGCGCCATAGACGACATGCCACGAGGCCGCTGGTGAGCTCTGCCAGCCAGGAACAGACCAGGCGCATCACGCCCTTCGTGACGTCGGACTCCGCCGCGGCTCTGACGGAACGTGTCGAGCCGCCCGGAAGCGCGTCGAGGCGAAGGAGCGGGAGCTGAAGAAGCTGCCGCCTGTCTGAAGGCCGTCATGACAGGAGCCCTGGGACCGTTGGAGGATCGCCTCCTGGTCCCGGGCTCCGCTGCGCGTGAAGGGTCAGAGGCAGGAGCCCTCCTTCTCGGCACTGTCGGGCCGGATGCAGGCGGTGCCAGCGGCGTACTCGCCGCCCCGGTCGAGGACCTGGAGGGTCGCCGTCTCATCGATCTCCCACCAGGCCGCGAAGGCCTCGGCGATGTACTGGGACTGCTTCTCCAGGTCCATCATCTTGTCCAGCTCCACCACGTCGCCGTCGTCTATGGCCTCGTAGTCGATGGTCGGGTAATCGGAGCTGACCTCCAGGGCCGGGCGGAACAACTTGCGCTCGTAGCCCCGCCATCCCTTGAGGTGCTTGACAGCCTTCTTCTGGCGAGCGGTCCCGTGCTTGGCCACGAACTTCCTGAACTGTTCAAAGGTGCCAGGGGTGTCGGCGATCTCCGCGAGGGTCATCGTGACCTTCTTCGGTCGCTCCGGGGTGAGGCTGGCCGGCGGGCTGGTGCGGTTGGGGGTGGGGCTGACCGACGGGCGTGTGTGCTCGGGGGTGGGGCTGACCGACGGGCGTGTGTGCTCGGGGGTGGGGCTGACCGACGGGCTTTCGACGCTCGCGGTAGCACTGGGCTTGGCCGTTGACGCAGCGTCCGACTTGTCGTCGCTGCCGCCACACTGAGACGCCATCGACCAGATGAGCGCGATGATCACGAGGGCGCCACACCCCAGGGCCGATTCGTTGTTGCTCACGTACACGATCTCCATCACCAGTGCTGGAGGGGTCACCGACAGGCGTCACCGCAGGTAGGAGTCCCCCTCGTCCGTGACGTGTGATCGTACATGTGGACGAGCTGTGAAGAGATCGCGACCCTTGAGTGTAGGTAGACCCTCGAAGGACCTGCCGGAATCAACCCCATCAATCCCCTATCCCGGCAGGATGATCCCCATGCAGGCAGAGACGTTGGCGGGACTGATCGGCTTCGGGGGCGCAGTCGTAGGTGTAGGCGGAGCGTTGCTGGACGCATGGATCCAGCAGTCCATTGCCGCGAAGACCGCACAGCGGGAACGCCAGGAACAGCGCGGTCCGGCATGTGCAACATCCCGCGAGTTTGCCGTGCCCCTCGGTTCCTCGGCATGGGGCCTGACCAGGCACCTTGTTGCCCTCTGCCTGTGCGTCTGTGTAGGGATCATGATGGTTCTTCAGGAATCCCGAAGGTCCATCATGATCTATGCGGATCCACTGCTCCCGTCTGCCGGGCTGACCTGCGGCAACGGGAGATGAAAGCCAGGACGAACCCGCGGGATGTCGCATAGGACGCTGTTTCCCCCTCAACTCTCTAGGGCTGCTAGCTAGGAGTCATCCCCTACCAGGGAAGCGAGGTGGTTGAGGAGCTGGTCGAGCTCTGCGGTACTGGTGAACTCGTGATGCTTTTCGGCGTCAGCGAGTTTGTGCCGGACGTCGCGGACCCGTTTCCGTACGTCCTTGGTCTTGTCCTTTCCTTTCTCCCTGCCCTCGGCCAGCTTGTCCCCGGCCCCGGAGAGCTTGTGCTCCAGATCGTCGGCGAGGTTCGGGTCGAGGCGGCCTTGGTTCGCGGCGTCGCTCAGCGCCTGGGACAACTGGCTCAGCAGCACCCCGGGATCGTCCGACAATGCGGCGGGTGCGTCGACGGCCACGGCAGTGGCGGTGGCTGACCCACGCTCCGGCAGAGGCGACGCTGAATCATCGGCGGCGGACGGCGCAGTCCCCTGGGGCGGGGCGGCTGACACTGAAGCATCGGTGACGGGCGGCAGGGCGGGCGAATCGGAGGCGAGGTCCGCGGGGTCGGGCTGGAACAGGAAGAAACCCACGGCCGCCAGGACAGCCGCTGCGATCCCGGAGATCGCGACCGTGCGTGGCCGGCGGCTACGGCTGCGAGATCGTCGTGTCGTGGGGGCCGGCAGCACGGCTGTACGGTCCACCACGGAGCCCCGCCCCGGGGCAGGCGGTGGTGTGAGCCCCGCCGACGGCGTCGCGCTCCACCTCTCGGGGGCGGACAGACAGTCGGCAACCGCCTCGGCGTCCGGGCGGTTTTCCGGCTCCTTGGCGAGCAGCGACAAGACGAGTTGTTCGAGTTCCGCCGGAAGCTCCGCCCCCACGCTGTGCGGGGGCAACGGCGACTCCTGGACATGCTGGTAGAGCAGCGCCGTCGGAGTGTCCGCGCGGAACGGGGGGTGCCCGGCGAGGAGCTCGTACAGTACGCAGCCGAGGGCGTACATGTCGGAGGCAGGGCCGGCGTCCTTTCCGAGGGCGCGTTCGGGGGCAAGGTAGGAAACCGTTCCCACGATCATGCCCGCGCTGGTGAGCGCGGCCGCCGTGTCATCGGCGAGACGGGCGATACCGAAGTCCACCACCTTGACCGTGCCGTCCGGAACCAGAAGGAGGTTGGCAGGCTTGATGTCGCGGTGGATGATGCCCTGCCGGTGCGCGGTGGCCAGGCCCGAGGCGGTCTGGCTGCCGATGGCAGCCACCTCGTGGGGCGTGAGAGGTCTCCCCGAGGCCAGCCGCTCGGCGAGACTGTGCCCCTGGACCATCTCCATGACCAGGTACAGGCGGCCGTCGGCCTGGCCGAAGTCGTATACGGCGACGACGTTGGGGTGGCTCAAGCGAGCGGTCGTCTGCGCCTCCTGGTGGAAGCGGGCCGCGGCCGTCGGGTCAACGCCACCGGCCAGGAGCAACTTGACCGCGACCGGGCGGCCGAGAAGCTGGTCGCGTGCGCGCCAGACCTCTCCCATTCCACCTCGGCCGAGGAGCTCCTCGAGCTGGTACCGACCCGCCAACCACACGCCGAACGCCCCCACATAGCCGTCAGAACCGAACTCACAGGTACGCACCATGCCGGATCGCAGCTGCCGGCTCACCACGGCATCGGGAGCACATTTCGTTCACGAGATGAGACACCGCCCGGTCAGGACCGCTGACCGTGCGGTGGCCGGGTCGCGAGCCAATGCTGATGAGGCCCGCTCGCCAAGGCCTCGGCAGGCTATCAGGCCATGATCCACTCGAGTGGAGAGCCATCACCGCGGCAGGGTGGCTGCCGGGTGGGAAGGGCGCCGGCGGCAACGCGCCTTCGCGTGTTCCTGCCGCACCGCGAGAATCGGGCGATGACCGACCGCCGCCCGCTGGGCACCGGACCCGACCGCGCCGACGTCTCCCGCACGCGAGACACCGAGCTGCCGCCCGCGCCACGCGCCCAGCTCGCCGCCGAACTCCTCCCCGCGTGCCGGCTTGCCCAAGCACAGACGAAGGTCAGCCCTGCCATCGCGGCGAGCCAGGTAGCGCGGCTCACTGATCGCCACGGAAGTGGTTACGGAGATCGTCACGGCAGTCGTCCTCGGTGCCGACCTGGACTCGCGAGAAGACCAGCACTCCGTCTCCCTTGCCTTCCTGCTTGGCCTTGGCCAGCTGCGTCTCGATGTCCGCGATGCGCTCGGCGCACTAGGTACTGACGGACTTCTCGTGCTGCGGGGCCGGTGCCAAGGAGGCGTTCAGTTCGGCGGTGGCGGCGAGGCCAGCCGCGCACAGCACCGCCCACGCGGCAACCCACGAGCGGCGGCTCATCCGTAGCGGCTTGGGCATCCAGGCATCCTACGAGCGCCGCGGCGGGCTGTCGCCGAATCGGAACTTCTTGAGGTGCCGTTAACGGATCTGGCACCAGCCCCAAATGGCGCCTGCCGACTCCGTTGACCTGTGGATTCAGGCGGTGGTGCGGGCGGTCGCGTCCGGCTCGCGGAGGGCGTCGGAGTAGTACCGGCGGCGTTCGGCAATGAGCGCAGTGACGTCGTCGTCAGTTGCCTCCGGGATCTCGTGCAGGTGCTGCAGCAGGTTGTCGCGCTGTTCGTGGCCGGAGTTGGCGACGTGGGCGACAGTGCGGGCCGTTCCTCCTCCGGCGAGCAGCAGCCGGTGTGGGAGGCCGCACCAGGTGTCGAAGTTGGTTGTGATCACCCGCCACAGGTGCCAGACGTCGTCGGGCTGGCGGTGCTCGGCGAGCAGGAGCGCGGCGATTTCGATGCTGTGGCTGAAGCCCCAGCAATGGCGATGGAACTGTGCCTCCTGGTCCAGCAGGAAGCGGGCGAAGTCGTGGTCCACCAGGCCTGGGGCGAGGATGAGCGTGTCCAGGACGTCCCGGCGGTCCTTCCACCACCGGTCCAGGGGCAGGCCGGCCTCGTCGTGGGCTGCTTCGAACCCCAGGAGGTCCCAGCGCTCGGGATCCTCGGCCCACCAGGCGCCGTCGAGGGTGTTGTCGTCGGTGTCGCATGCTTGCGTGGTCACGCGCGGGTTCCCGGTGAGGTCGCCGCGGCGGCGCGTTCCAGCACGCGGTATACCGTCGCCCGGCTGACGGAGAACAGTTCGGCGAGATCGGCGATGGCGTGCTCGCCGGTGGCGTGCTGCTCGACCAGGTGGGCCCGCTGTCGGGCCGTCAGCTTGGGCTGCTTGCCCTTCAGCTTGCCCTTCGCCCTGGCGACCGCCATTCCCTCCCGGGTCCGCAGCCGCAGGAGGTCCACCTCGAACTCGGCGAAGGTGGCCGGGATGTTGAAGAACATCTTGCCCATGGGGTCGGCCGGGTCGTAGAGGCTGCCGCCGAGGG
Source organism: Streptomyces cyslabdanicus (assembly GCF_052663305.1). Classification (NCBI taxonomy): domain Bacteria; kingdom Bacillati; phylum Actinomycetota; class Actinomycetes; order Kitasatosporales; family Streptomycetaceae; genus Streptomyces; species Streptomyces cyslabdanicus. The sequence goes on along the minus strand of NZ_JBQRUW010000037.1, from coordinate 16,772 downwards.
AGAGCCGGACGCCGCGCGCGACGAGGGAGTCGCCGATGTCGCGGGCGTCGGGCACTGAGCGGGCGAGGCGGTCGAGCTTGGGCACCACGAGGGTGTCACCGGCGCGCACGGAGGCGAGCGCCTGGTCCAGGCCCGGCCGGTTGCGGTGGGTGCCGGTCAGTCCACGATCGAGGTAGATCCGGTCTTCGGGGACGCCGAGACCGATCAGGATCTCCCGCTGGGCGGTGAGGTCCTGGGCGTCGGTCGAGCAGCGGACGTAGCCCGTGAGGAGTCCGGTCACAGCGCGGAGTGTACGGATAGCCCCCGCTGACCGTACAGATCACCGGACACCCTAAATGAGACGGCGTCCGGGCTGGTCACCGTCTCCAGGGGCCGACGACTGCTGGTGTTCGTTGGGGGATCCCCTACCGAACATTTCTACGTCCTCATGCTTCCGATCCATTCGAGCCATTATCAACCCCCGAATCTCGGCCGCCCGCATGCGGACGTTGTCGTCGGGTGGTGTCGTTGGCGAGGCGGGCCAGCAGGGCTGCACCGGCCTCCCGGTCCAGCCGGGCCAGATCTTCGGCCGCATGCACACGGTCGCGGTCGTCGAGGGTGGTGTCGTTGGCGAGGCGGGCCAGCAGGGCTGCACCGGCCTCCCGGTCCACCCGGGCCAGATCCCCGGCCGCATGCACACGGTCGCGGTCGTCGAGGGTGGTGTCGTTGGCGAGGCGGGCCAGCAGGGCTGCACCGGCCTCCCGGTCCACCCAGGCCAGATCCCCGGCCGCCTGCACACGGATGTAGCCGCGGAGGGTGGTGTCGTTGGCGAAGCGGGCCAGCAGGGCTGCACCAGCCTCCCGGTCCACCCAGGCCAGAGCCCCGGCCGCCTGCACACGCACGTAGCCGCGGAGGGTGGTGTCGTTGGCGAAGCGGGCCAGCAGGGCTGCACCGGCCTCCCGGTCCACCCGGGACAGAGCCCCGGCCGCCTGCACACGGACGTAGCCGTCGAGGGTGGTGTCGTTGGCGAAGCGGGCCAGCAGGGCTGCACCGGCCTCCTGGTCCACCCGGGACAGAGCCCCGGCCGCCTGCACACGGACGTAGCCGTCGAGGGTGGTGTCGTTGGCGAAGCGGGCCAGCAGGGCTGTACCGGCCTCCTGGTCCACCCGGGACAGAGCCCCGGCCGCCTGCACACGGACGTAGCCGTCGAGGGTGGTGTCGTTGGCGAAGCGGGCCAGCAGGGCTGTACCGGCCTCCCGGTCCACCCAGGCCAGAGCCCCGGCCGCCTGCACACGGACGTAGCCGTCGAGGGTGGTGTCGTTGGCGAAGCGGGCCAGCAGGGCTGTACCGGCCTCCCGGTCCACCCAGGCCAGATCCCCGGCCGCCTGCACACGGACGCGGTCGTCGAGGGTGGTGTCGTTGGCGAAGCGGGCCAGCAGGGCTGTACCGGCCTCCCGGTCCACCCGGGACAGAGCCCCGGCCGCCCGCACACGGACGTAGCCGTCGAGGGTGGTGTCGTTGGCGAAGCGGGCCAGTTGGGCGGCGGTGGAGCGGAGAGGGAGGTTGGTCCTCAGGTTCACCTGTGTGATGAGGAATTGGCAGGCTTCCACTCTTCCGTGTGCGGTGAGTTCTTTTACGTACTGGGTGGTCTCGGCGGCGATGCGGTCTTGGGGGGCGAGGAGTCCGTCGAGGAGGAAGCCGAGGTAGGAGTCGTCCAGGGTGGGCAGTGCCAGCCGGCCATCGGCAGGACGACGGGACGCGATCAGGTCGTGCAGGAGTCGGCTACGGGCCTGCTCGTCGCGGGTGGCGTGGCGGGCGGCGTGGTATTCGAGGAGGGTCTGGTGGAGGAAGTCGAAGTCGTTCGCGCGCTGGGCCAGGATGCCGGTGGGCCGCAAGAGATCGCTCAGAAATGAGTGCCAGAGGTGCTGTTTCACCTTCTGCGGGCGGCTGGCCTGCAGGTGTGAGGCCACTATTTCGACGGCGAACGCGGTGCTGCCGTGGACCCTTTCGTGGGCGAGGTGGTCGATCAGCTCTGGCAGGTGATCGCGTACCTGTTCGGCGGCCTGTTCGGCGGCCTGGTTGTCCCTGGGGATCTGGTGGCGGTCCTTCAGCCGGCGGATGGCCTGGTCATGGGTGTTCTTGATGTTCTTGTGGGCGTTCTGCTCGTAGATCAGTTCGATGAATGACTGGTAGGCCCCGGTACGTCCGTCGGGCAGGGGACGGGCGGGGTCGGCCGCGTAGAGCTGGCACAGCATGGAGGCCATCAGCGGGGTACGGGCCAGGACCTCCAGACGGGAGCGCTCAAGCCCGGCCAGAAAAGCGTCGGCGTGGAGGCCGGGGTCGTCCAGGGTGCGGAACCAGTGTGTGGCGTAGGTGAGCAGGTCATCGGGGGAGAAGGGCTGTAGTTCGTAGCGCGGCACGGGCTGGCCCAGTGCGCCGAGTTCTGTCGCGGGCAGGGGTCGGGTCGCTACGACGAACCGGTACAGTCCCGTCCCGGCCGCGGCCGTGTTGGCGAGCATCGTCAGAACAGTGCTGCGGGTATCGGTGTCGGGGATCTCGTCGAGGCCGTCGACCAGCACCAGCCAGGACACCCCGGCGCGTGGCGGGTGGCGGAAGAAGTCCGCGCCCAGCTCGTCGAGCAGCCCGGCCTGGCGCAGGTCGCCGGTTATGGTTCTGGCGAGGGCCGTGGGTAGGGAGTCCGTGCCGGTCAGGGCGGATGCGCTCACCATGACCGGGATCGTTTTCCCGGTGGTGCCGCTCAGCCAGCTGTCGGCGGAGTCGGCCAGGGTAGCGCGGAGCAGTGTGGATTTGCCGCCGCCGGGTCCGCCCAGCAGCACGCACGTCGCAGCGTTTTCCCGGAAGACCTCGGTGGCGGGCACCACGGGGCCGGTCTGGTTCCCGCCCATCGCGGCGTTGCCCGGGCTCGGGCTGTCCTGGTCGTCCGCTGCCCGGGCATGAGTCTGTTGGTGCACGTAGACATCGGCGAGCGCGGGCAGGCTCGGGGCGCCCGGGACGCCGGGATAGGGATGCTGTCTGGCGGCGTTGCGCGCCGCCGTCAGGTACGCGGTCACCAACGGGGCGTTGACGGGTGCAGGGGTGCGGGGTTGGGTGTCTTTGGCCTGTTCCCAGCGGGTCTTCCACAGTGCCTCGGTGGCCATCCACCGTGCTGTTGCCTGGCCGCGGGAGGGGCCGGTGAGGGTGTCCGGTGACGGCTGTCCGGACCACTCCAGCAGCACCCGGACCAGGGCCCACAGGGAGCGGAAGTCCTTGGCCGGGCTGCCCGCTTCGAACCAGCCGCCCACCGTGGTGGGCCCGAGCTTCGCCAGCCCGGCCTGCTCCAGACGGCGGTTTGCCGCGTCGATCGCCTCTGTGCGGGTTCTGCTCTGAAGTGCCGTCTGCTCCAGTTCCCGCAGTGCCGCGCGCAGCGCCTGCCGTCCCGCGCTGAGGTCCGTTTTCTTGCTCACCGCGCTCCCTCCTGCTCGCCCCGGATCCGGCGGATCCGCTCAGAGCGGGACCGGATACGTGCATGACCTGGCCTTTTGTCGATGCCGTCCGCTCAGTCCGGCACGTCTTCGCCGCCCCGGGCCGCTCTTGTGGGATGGCCCTCGTGCCGTTCGCCGGACGGCGGCACGGACGGAGGGACTGTTATGGACGTCATCGCCTGGGCCCTGGTGCCCGTGGCTGGCATGCTGGTCGCGGCCACCGCGGCCGTGCTGATCGTCGTCGTCGCGCTGAAGGACACTGCCTCGCGGGACCGCGCCACGGTCCTCAGCGCCGTCGCCGAGGTGATCCGTGCCGTGCGGGGCCGCAGGTGACGGCCTGCCATCGGCCTCCGCGGCGCCGGCCGGGTCCGCGTCACCGGACTTCCCCGGCCGCGGCGCGGGTGCCGATGGCCAGCCGGGTACCGAGGTCGAGGCGGACCTCGCCGTAGGGGCGGACGTGTTGCCAGAAGAGCGGGGTCAGGCCGCGCCGGTCGGCCGGGCCGAGCAGCCCGGCCCACCGGGGTTCGGCCAGGACGTCTTGGAGCATGAGGGTGTTGACGTACACCAGCGACGCCTGGAGGATCCGCAGGCACAGCGCGGCACATCTCCACCTCTTCACGCCGGTTGGTGGAGATCTCTCCGCCCTTGCCGTAATAGATCACCGCGTTCGCCGCGTTCCACGACTCCACCACGTTCAGCCCCTCCTCGATCTCCCGCTGAAGATCCCGGTCGAGCAGGTAACGGGCGACAAAGCAGGTGCGCTGGGCGCGGCCGATCTCCAGCATCGCCTGGTAGGCCGGGTGGGCGGCGGCCCGGGTGAAGCGGGACAGGATCGCCTCGGTGGAGGCGGTGCCGGTGCGGATCGCGGTGGCGTACTTGATGACCTGGTCGTAGTTGGCGTTGATGACGTCCCAGCGGATCGGCCGGGTCAACGCCGCCTGCAGGTTCGGGTAGGCGCCGGGCTCGCCGACGTTCGGCCGGTACAGCCGCACCCGGTTGATCTGCTTGATCCGCGGCAGCAGGTCCACGTTCAACAGCCGCGTCACCCCGAAGCCGATTTCGGACTGGCCATGGCTGTCCACATAGTTGCCTTCGACGCTCATCGTGGTGCCGTGCCGGATGGCGCCCTCGACCATCGCCGCCACCTCCGAGGCGGAGGCCCGCAGGGTCTGGGAGTGCACCACCACCGAGCCCCGCTCGACGTGCCAGTACACCAGGATGCCCCGGCCGCCATAGCGGGAGTGCCACTCGGTGAACAGGTTCTGGTCCCACGAGCGGAAGTGCGTGGAGTCCGAGGCCACCGCCGTCGACCCGGAACCCCACAGCCCCGCATCACGGGCGGCGAAGGTGGCATTGGCGATCTCCACGGCGATCTGCCGGGCCGCCTCCGGGGTCAGGTAGCGGCGGCGGACGTAACGGATCTCCTCCTCGGTATGGCCGTGGGCGCCGCCAGCCACCGACCGAATCCCCGCGTTGGTCCCATAGGCGTAGATCGCGAGCATCAGCCGCTCGGCGAGCACCTCGGGCGCCAGGTGCCCGCTGCCGGCCACCGCGGCGACCGCCTTCACGCAGCCGGTGCGCAGCACCGCCTCCTTGAGCATGTCGATCAGCGGCACCGCGTTCCAACGGCGGCTCACCTCGCTCTTGACCCGGCGCAGGTTGCGCGGCTCCTCCTGTGCTTCCGGCGCGGTGAACTTGATCGCCCCGGCCTTGCGCTCGGTGACCTGCACCCAGTCCAGCTCCGGCAGTGCTTCATCGAGATCAGCCAGGGCCTGCTCCATCTCCTGGCGCAGAGAGGTGGTGAACACCGCCGCCTCCAGCGGCTTGCGCAGCTCGCCGTAGTGCTCGGTGCGCCGGGCCTCGAAGTCCTTGGGCAGGTCCTCGTCCGGGTTGCGCCACCGCCCGGCACCGACCACCCACACCTCCTTGCACCGCAGCTGCTCACGCAGGGCCTGGAAGGTGGCTACCTCGTACACCATGCGCACGATCCGCTGCCGGCCGCGCCGGTCCGCCCGGTGCACCAGCTCCGCCCACTGCCCAGTGGTCCCGCGATGGGCCGGCGCCACCTCGCCCAGCGGGTAGTAGGTGGTGTTCCCCGCCTTCGCGTACCGCTGCACGAGCTCCAGTGCGTCGATGACCGGGCGGTACGCAAAGTTGTTGGAGCGGAACTCCAGCACGCCCAGCAACTCGATCAAACCCTTGCGGTAGTGGTTGGTGTACGACGCCTTCAGCGTGGTCTGCACCGTCCGCCGATACACCGGCCTCTTCGTCTTGTACTCGTGCACCAGTTCCCTCAGCGTCTGCTCGCCGCCCCGCACGGCCGGGAAGACCACCTCGCGCACCTCGCCGTCCGGCTCGGCCAGCGACGCCTCGGCGACGGCGAACAGGATGTTCTCCTTGCCCGACACCCGCTTGAAGGCGTTGATCAGCTCGTTCGTCACCTTCCGCTCGGCGCGGGCGCCGATCCGGTGCACCGTGGCGATCAGCAGGTCCACCAACGAGTCGGTGACCTCGCGCTCCCGCTCCACCAGCAGCGCGGACAGCAGGGTCACGGCCGCCTCGTCCGACCGGCGCCGCAGGTGAGACGGCGATTCGACGGCCGCCCGTTGCCGCCAGGAGGCCAGTACCTTCGGCGCCACGTCGGCGAACAGCGACTCGGGCAGGCCGATCGCCCGGATCGCGGTCAGCTTGCGGATCTCCCGCAGCATCGACTCCAGGCTGACGTTGCCCGGCATCGCCTTGACCAGGGACAGCACCGATTCGCTGCCCCCTGCCTCGGCGCCGTCCCGGTCTTCCTCGGCATCGTCAGCGGCGGCGACCAGGGCGAGGACCCGGGCCCGCACCTCCTCCGTCAGCCGAGCCGCGATGCGCGCGAACCAGGTCTCCTCCGCAGTGTGCAGGGCCGAGCGGACCATCCGGGTGATCCGGTCCGGCGTCGGCGGCTCGATGGACTCCTCGCGGCAGTGCTTCAGCAACTCCTCCCGCACCCGGTCGGCGTTCCGCTCCGCATGCGCGACGTTGGCAGCCAGCCAGGCCGTCAGCTTCTCCGCGTCCTGCACCGAGCACACCCGGAACCCCAGGTGCTCGCGTATCTGGGCCCGGTGGTACTCGATCGTGCTGCCGGTCCACTGATAGGAGTCGAACTCCGCAGCCGACACCTTCATCTGCCTGGCGACGAAGGCGACCACCTCGTCCGGGAACTCCGCCCGTCCCTTGGGGAACCGTCCGTGCTGCGTGTAGTGCTTCAGCAGCAACGCGAAGCCCAGCCGCGTCGCGCCGCGCTTCCCCGCCACGAGTTCCAACTCGTCATCGAGCACCGTCCAGTACTCGACCAGCTCGTCCATCCCCGCCGACTGCCGCCCCATGGCCGCACATCATGCCGAAGCACCCCAGGTCCGAACGGCAGATCCATCAAAGCTCTACCGATTTGGGGCTGGTGACACGTTCGTTAATGACACCCGGACCTTGACGAACTGCGGGCCCGTGGAGTGCTCGGGGCGCACCCGACGACGTTCGCGAGCCCGCGACGGACTCTTGGAGCCGGCGGCCGCGCCGATCAGGAACCGCCCCGCCCCTCCTCCTGACCTGCCCTCAACCATCTGCCGCTGACGGCCCGATAGGGCCACTCCGGTGTCGCACTGCCCTCCGCTGACTAGGACGGCGCAGGTCAGCGCATCAATAGCGATAGCGTCGGGGGATGTCGTTCCAGTGCGCGTGGGGGTCGTGTCCCATGATGTGCGCTGTACGCAGACGCCGGCGGGGGGGTATGGACCGCGAGGCAATGGTTGGCCAGCCATAGTACTGCATGTCCGGCCGGATTGCTCCCTGAACTGGGTAAATAGCTCGGTAGTAGGGCAGGGTGTCCACGAAGAAGAGCACACCGGGCGTCGAGAGGCTGATGCTGGTGAGGGATCTCTCGATGAGGTAGGAGTCAAAGATTTTCTCCAGCACAGAGATCGTTGCGCCGTCCAGCAGCGAAGGCTCCAGGCCACCAGGTCCAGCCAGGTAGAGCACGGTCAGGGTGTGCCAGCACTGCTGTGCCATGGGGTTGACCAGGTACTGCTCCAACAGTTCCGCTCCGTGGTCCCGTGCCTGCTCGATCTCGCGCCCGAAACTGCCTACGTCGGACTCGTAGTGGTGGTTCCACCTGGTGGACGTCGTGAAGTCGAGCCGTGCCTGGGCCTGAGCCAGCTGTGAGGCAAGCTGCCGCAGCTCCGCTAGATAGATGTTCATGAGTTGGCTGACCGCGGCTGACCGTGCCCTGAACAGGACGGCCAGCGCTTCCGCCTCGAAGGAGGTGTCCTCTACAGGGGCGAAGGGACCGGGGGTCACCGCGCGCTTGCTTACGTCCTTCAGAACTGCGGCAGCCGCCAACCAGCGCCTCTGTACTGCGGGTATCCGCTGCAGAGCAACGCGCAGCCTGGTGTAGTCGACGCGGAGCACGTTGGCGAGGTCCCAGATCACTCCCGGACGACGCTTGGGCATCACACCGTCGCGCTCGATGCGCCGGTAGGTGTTTACCGCGATCCCCAGTCGAGCTGCGAGGTCGTTCACGGTCAGCCCGCTCGCTACCCGCAAGTCGGAAAGCTGGGTGTCCCTGGTCATCAAGGAAGCTGCCGGCACTCCGACCGCTGCGGCCAGCTGCGCGAGGCGCTGGGGGGACGGGCTGCTGCGGCCGTGCTCGTAGCTGAGGATGAGCGCTTTCGACGTGCCGACCTTGCGTGCCAGGCACGCAGCGGTCAGAGGATGCGCATGTTCCTCACATTTCGCACTCAAGCGGGCGACTCGCAGGGCCGCGCCGTTGAAGCCGGTGACACCCCGTGTCATGCTCACCCTGATCGATCGATGGAACTGTTCAAGTTCACTTCAGGTTCCCCGTAGGGCGTGATATTGCGGTGGAAGTGTACGCTGGACCCGGTTCTAGGTACTGTTGAGAGCCAAAAGATGGTTGGCAGAGAGCCTTTGAGTACCCATGCTGGGGGCCACGTGCAATCCTGCACGTACGGGATTGCACAGCCGGAGCGGGGTCTTCCTCTTGGAGATCACGCTCTCTGCTGACTTGAAAAAAGCAAGATGCCGCGTGCCCTCCCCTGCCACGGATCGAGCACACGGCACCTTGTGTCCGACCGAAGGCGGTCTCGGCTGTTGGCTCAGCCGGGACCGTTTTTCGTTACTGCCAGAGCTTCTCGAACAGGAAGCGAAGAACGGCTACGAGAGCCGCCTTCAGCGCCAGTTCGGCGAGCCGCCGGAGGAACGCCTTCTTGTCGGGCTTCTTCTCACCCTCGGTGGGCGAGTCGTCGTCCGACACGGTCATCACCTCCTTACCCGGGTTCGGTCAACCCGTACGGAGCCGGCCGGCCCCTGACGGGAAGGAGGTTCGCACCATCGTAGCGGCTACCACGACCGTCAAATCCACTACACAGGCGGCCCCCCCTTCTCTACGCGCGCAGACCGGCGCATGCACCAACTGAACAGCGGTTTTTAGCTCCTGAATGTCCGTCACCCATGGCAGAGAGTCACCCTGCCGCAGGACAGGGGCGGATCGGGAACTGGACCACCCTCGGGCTCGTTACGAAGATTGCCAGTCGCAAGCGGAGATTTCTGCGGAAACCCTCTGGCTCCCGGTAACTTGTCTTAACAAGAGTCAGAAACGCCCCAGGGAGCCGCCCATGGAGACCACGCCCATCGCCGTGGAGAACGCCGTCTCCGCCGTCGTCCCGGCGAGCCGGACGGGCGGGCTGTCGGCCGAGGCCCGCGCCGCGGTCGAGGAGGGCATCCCCGCCGAGACCCGCCGCGGCTACGCCGGCGACTGGGCGCGCTTCACCGCCTGGTGCGCGGACACCGGCCGTCAGGCCCTGCCCGCGACCGGCGACACCCTCACCGAGTACATGACCCACCTGAAGGGCGAGGACAAGAGTCCGTCCACCATGGGCCGGGCGCTGGCCTCCATCGCCGTCGCGCACCGTGCCGCCGATCTGCCCAAGCCCTCCACCGTCGGCGCCCGCCGCGTGCTCAAAGGCCACGAGGCCGAGCGCAAGAAGAGCAAGGACCCACGCCGCCGGCCCCGTCGGGCGGCCGCTGCCACCCCGCCCGTGCTCCGGAAGATGGTCGCCGCCACCAACACCACCACCGCCATCGGCCGCCGGGACCTCGCGGTCCTGCTGCTGGGCTTCGCCCTCGCCGCCCGCCGTTCCGAACTGCGGCTGCTGGACTGGACCGACCTCGAGGAGGTCGAGGAGGGCCTGGCCGTCGAGGTCTGGCGACCGAAGGTCAACCACGAAGGCCCGCTCGGCATGCCCTACGGCTCCAACCCGGCCACCTGCCCCGTCCGCGCGGTCCGCTCCTGGCGCCAGTGCCTGATCGAGCACGGCCGCCAGCCGGTCGGCCCCCTTTTCGTGCGCATCGACCGGCACGGCCGCATCGCCCACCCGATGCACCGGCACGGCCAACAGATCGGAGACCCCACCGGCCGGATCACCGGCGAAGGCATCGGAGACGCGGTGACCCGTGCCGCCGCCCGCGCCGCCCTGACCGCCCCCACCCAGCTGCTGCCCGACCTCCCACCCCGCTGGAGCGGACACAGCCTGCGCCGCGGCTTCGCCACCGCCGCCAAACAGGCCGGCGCCGACCTCATCGAGACCGGACGCCACGGCGGCTGGGTCGACGGCTCCAAGTCCCTGGCCGGGTACTTCGAGCAGGCCGGGATGTGGGACGAGACGAACCCGCTGTACGGCATCGGCCTGTAAGACGGCCTCGGGGATCAATGGAACCGCCACTGCCGCCAACCACGGTCCCGTTTCGGGCCGCACGCTACCGGGAGCTGACCCACCCACGAGCCGATGTGCGCGCCTCACGCTCGCGGGACCGTTTTACGGGGCGGGACGACTCTTGGTCAGCAGAGTGCTCAAGTACCGGGTGTGGGCGGTGAGGAGCCTGGTGGCGCGGTCGGTGCCGCCGGGGAGGAACGGCAGCACGACCAGGGCCGGGACCGCGGCGGCGAGACCGAGGAGCACGGCGGGGGTAAGGAGGGCGACGACCAGGACGCGATGGAGCGCGCCCAGGGCGCGCGGGGAGGGAAGCCAGGACAACAGCATGGGAGTCTCCTGTGACCGGGGGATCGGTGGGGCTCGAAGTGGGCTGAGGAAACTCTGCAGCTGTGTTGGGTAGTTCAGGCTCGTCCCGGGCATTGCCGCAGGTAGGGTCCGGAAAACGGCGGTGTTGTCCCGGGACGGGCGGGACAACCGCGTCCCGGACACGGCAAGGGGGAGCACCTATGGCGGGGCGGGGAGGCAGGCCCTGGGGCCCGATCCGGGCCGAGAGCGAAGAGGCGAAGATGCTCGCCGGCTTCCTGCGGGCGCAAGTCGACGCCAGCGGCAAGACGCTGAAGACGCTGGCCGGCGAGATTCACCTCTCCAAGACCCAGATCAGCGAGCGGCTCGCCGGGAAGGTCCCCGACCAGACGTTCGTGACCACCCTGATCCGCGCGACGATCCCGGAGCCGCGGCTGCGCGAGCGGCGCCTGGCCGAAGCCGCCAAACTGCTGCGGGCGGCCGCCCACCCCTCGCCGATGAAACCACCGCCCCCTGTCGCCTCGCCCCTGGAACTTGCCGAGGCCCGGGCCCAGCAGGTTGAGATCTACGACCGGCTCACCCGCTCCCTGGAACAGCAGAACCAACTTCGCGAGGCCGCCGGGAACTCCGCCAAACTCGTCATGGTCCTCCTCGCGATGATCAACAAGCTGGAGCGGCGGATCACCGACCTGACCGGCGAACGCGACCAGCTCCGCGCAGCACATGCCGACCCCGACACCCTGCGCCAGACCCAACAGCAGCTCACCCGCGCGCAGGAACAAGAAAAGCGCGCCGAGCAGGAACTCCAGCGCGCGCAGGAGAAACAACGCCAGGCCGAAGAACTCGCCGCGCGGGTCCAGGCCCAGGTCGACCAGCTCACCGACGAACTCGACCGGCTCCGCACCGGCACGACCCACGACACGACCGACACCGGAGACGACCTCCTGGTCCGCCGGCACGCACAGTCCGCCATGTCCGGCGATCCGGTCGGTGACGACATCGACCAGGCTCTGGCCCGGGCCGCTGCGGTCAACGACCAGGACGACCAGGTGCTGGAGCGCATCACCTACGACCTCATCCCAGACCCCCCTGCGGACGCGGTTGTCCGGGACAACCTGCCGGACAACCCCGTGTCCGGCCCCATCACCGCGGACAACCTGCCCATCCTGCAGGCCGCAGCCGCAGCCGCAGCCGACCACCGCAAGGCCATCTCGCTGTACACCGCCCTTGTCGACGCCACCACGCGCCTCCGCGGTCCCGAGCATCCCAACACCCTCGCCGCCCGGCACCACCTGGCCGCCTGGCGGGTGGAGGCGGGGGATGCGTCCGAGGCCGCCGCCGCGCTTGCCGAGCTGCTGCCCCTCCTAGAGCGGGTGCTCGGTCCTGAACACCACAACACCCTCACCGCCCGACACAACCTGGCCGCCTGGCGGGGAGAGGCGGGGAATGCGTCCGAGGCCGTAGCCGCGCTTGCCGAGCTGCTGCCCCTCCGGGAGCGGGTGCTCGGTCCTGAACACCACAACACCCTCGCCACCCGGCACGAGCTGGCTCGCTGGCGGGGGCAGGCGGGGGATGCGTCCGAGGCCGCCGCCGCGCTTGCCGAGCTGCTGCCCCTCCAGGAGCGGGTGCTCGGTCCTGAACACCACAACACCCTCACTACCCGACACAACCTGGCCGCCTGGCGGGGAGAGGCGGGGAATGCGTCCGAGGCCGTAGCCGCGCTTGCCGAGCTGCTGCCCCTCTGGGAGCGGGTGCTCGGTCCTGAGCACCCCAACTCCCTCGCCACCCGGCACGAGCTGGCTCGCTGGCGGGGGGAGGCGGGGGATGCGTCCGGGGCCGTAGCCGCGCTTGCCGAGCTGCTGCCCCTCCGGGAGCGGGTGTTCGGTCCTGAGCACCCCGGCACCCTCACCACCCGGCACCAGCTGGCTCGCTGGCGGGGGAAGGCGGGGGATGCGTCCGGGGCCGTCGCCGCGCTTGCCGAGCTGCTGCCCCTCTGGGAGCGGGTGCTCGGTCCTGAGCACCCCGGCACCCTCACCACCCGGCACCAGCTGGCTCGCTGGCGGGGGAAGGCGGGGGACGTGTCCGGGGCCGCCGCTGCGTTCGCCGAGCTGCTGCCCCTCTGGGAGCGGGTGCTCGGTCCTGAGCACCACAACACCCTCGCCGCCCAGCACGAGCTGGCTCGCTGGCGGGAGGGGGACACAGCAAGTCGGGCCCGCCCTCGTGCCAAGGCGAGCTGGCTGCGGCGTCCGTAACCGGCTCACCGTGCCGCTGAACACCCTTGTTGCACACACGCCGCAGCCCGCAGGGGCGAGCGAGTCCCTTGTCCATCAACCGATCGGTTGTTGGACACGCAATGAAACGGGTGGCTTCGTTGACCTCGAGTGACAGCGTTTCTTGATGGGTGTCCTGTCTCATGCGACCTTGCCTCTGTCTCATCTGACGTTGTCCGATTCGCGCGTGAGGGACAAGGTCACACGAGACACCGACCGCTCGCTGATCGCTGTGCTATCCAAGGGCAGTGACGACTTTCAAGATCCCCAGCCGCCCCTTCGACGCGGTGCTGTGCGACCTCGACAACGTGATCCGTTTCTACGACTCGAGCCAGCTGGCAGAACTGGAGCGTGCTGCGGGGTTGGCGGAGGGCACGACCGCGAAGGTGGCCTATGCACCTGAGATAGATCTGCCACTGCTCCTAGGCAAGATCACTCAGCAGCAGTGGGTGGAGTCCATCGTGGTCGGCCTTGCGGGCCAGGTGCCGGAGGTGCAGGCGCGTGAGCTGGGTACGGCACTCGCCAGGGCACCGTTCCGGGCGGACGACGTCGTGGTGGCCCTGCTTCGCCGGGTGCGGGCACACATGCCCCTGGTCCTGGTGACGAACGCAACCTTGGAGTTGGAGAACGACCTGGCGTCGATGGGGCTGGCGGATCTCGCGGACCACGTCGTCAGCAGTGCGCGGGTGCAGGCGGTCAAACCGGACCGGAAGATCTACGAGATCGCGGCCGAGCGGGCGGGTGTCACCATGGACCGGTGCCTTTTCGTGGATGACCGGCTGGAGAACATCGAAGCGGCAGTCGCGCTCGGGATGACCAGCGTTCACTACCGCGGACCTGCTGATCTCCGCGAGTCGCTGAGCTTCCTGCTGAACAGCTGAGAGCGCCACAGCGACCGACAGGTGCCGTGACCGTTAGTGCTCACCTCGATGCAGGAAACCGGCCTGGCGCGAACGCACGGCGTAGCCCACCGCCTCATTCACCGACAACGTCAAGTGAGACAACGTCGCCAAGGTACGTCTGAGAGACAACATCAACTGAGACGCGGCCCCGAGTCCGTCTCACGCATCGTTGCATCCGCCCACGTCACAGCACCGACCACCGGCAAGATCGAATGAGAAGGGACAATGGGTTCGGACGGCAGGTATTCACGTTCAGAAGCGGGGATCTTCACGAGAAATGACGTCGCCCCCTGGTGCCTGTCCTTGCCTGGGATCATGCCGGTATGACGATTTCTGCTGTGCTCTTCGACGTAGACGGGGTCCTGGTGGAGGTCACGTCCGCTGGCGTGGTGTATCGACGGCCACTCGGTGATCTCGTTTTGAGGCTATGCGGTGAGTTCGGTGGGCAGGGCGGTCTCGTCGGTTTCTGACTCGATCGGGTGGAGGCGGGCTTTGGCGAGGAGTTCGCGGCCCATGTAGCGGCGGGCTTCGGTCCACTCGTCGTTCTGCTCGGCCAGGACCGCGCCGACGAGCCGGATCACGGCGGTGCGGTCGGGGAAGATGCCGACCACGTCGGTGCGACGGCGGATCTCCTTGTTCAGCCGCTCCTGCGGGTTGTTCGACCAGATCTGCCGCCAGATCTCGCGGGGAAAGGCGGTGAAGGCCAGCAGGTCGTGCTGGGCGGCGTCCAAGTGGGCGGCGGCTTTGGGGAACTTGGCCTCCAGTGCGTCCAGGACGTGTGTCATCTGGGCCTTCACCGCGTCGGTGTCGGGCTGTTCGAAGACGGTCCGCAGCAGGGTGGCGACCCAGGGCTGGGCCGATTTTGGGACCTGGCTCAGCAGATTGCGGGCGTAGTGAAGCTGTAAAGAATCAACCTGTTGGCGTGTCGCTATCCGGTGGGACTGCGGCGAAGAGTTCGTCCGCGGTGCGGTAGCGGGTAGGTGCGGGGACAGGGGTGTGTCCTTCCTGCTGGAGGAGGGGGCGAGTTTCGCGGACGGCATTGCCGGTCGAGGATCGGCAGACGTCGCCGAGTGCCTCGGTGAGGACGTCGAGTGTGCACAGCTTCCGCATGTAGAGGATGGTCAGCAGGACGCGTTCACTGTTGCTGATCTTCTGGGGGAAGACGCCGCTGCGGGTACCGGGCTGGCGCGGGCCGCCGCGTCGTTGATGGCCGAGGCGCTCGGCCAGGGCGGTCTGCCGTGGAGCGAGCCGCTGGGTGAGCTGGTGCAGTTCGTCTCGGGTGAGACCAGTCAGCACGGGATGCGACAGCCGCTCGATGATCCCGTATCGGGCCGGTCGTTGATCGCTGTCCAGGAAGGTGAGCAGGGCATCGGTGGTGGGGAAGCGGACGGCGGCCACGCCGGGATCGTGATCGTGGTCTTCGAGGACTTCGCGGGTCTCCTTGACGTGGTCGGCGATGCAGGTGGCGGTGACCTCCAGCAGGTCGGCGAGCACGTTCAAGGAGCACACCTGGCGCTGGTAGAGGAGTGTCAGCAGCAGGCGGGCGGCATCATCGAACAGGGGCTTGCTGCCTCGCAGCTTGCCAGTCGCGCGGCGGGCCCGGCCGCCGCGTTGTTCGCTGTATCGCTGGTGGGCGCGGGCGGCCTGCGCCGGAGCCAGGGCGGTGGCGAGTTCCTCAAGCCGTGCGCTGCTCAGGCCGGTCAGCCGCTCATCGGCCAGGCGGTGCAACATGGCCTGGCGGCGCCGGGCGGGGCCGCCCGCCTCGCCGACGGGAGCCGGGGCGGCAGCGTCGGAGGCGTCTTGAGGGTGGAGGGTGTAGTTCCAGGTGCTATGGACGGCATGCCGTTCCAGCGGTAGGGCCTGGAAACGCTCTTTGCTAATGGCGATGCCGGTGGGGTAGTCATCGGTATCGAGGACGGCTTCGACGCGCAGACCGCCGCGGGTGCGGGTCGCTGCGATCGTCTTGACGACCACTTCGTGGCTGGTCAGCGGGCGCCCACGCCAGTTGTGGGTGATGTGCGAGAACAGCCGGTGCTCAATCTTGTTCCACTTCGAGGTAC
This sequence comes from Streptomyces cyslabdanicus, assembly GCF_052663305.1. Lineage (NCBI taxonomy): Bacteria > Bacillati > Actinomycetota > Actinomycetes > Kitasatosporales > Streptomycetaceae > Streptomyces > Streptomyces cyslabdanicus. The sequence continues at coordinate 1,009 of NZ_JBQRUW010000037.1, read as the reverse complement.
CCGGAGGAAAGTGACACACCGTGATGCTCAGGCCCGTCTCTGCGGCCAGGGCGGCCAGTTCACTCTTCCAGACCCGGTAGCGGTAGCCGTTGGAGCCTCCTGCGTCCGAGGTGATCAGCAGCCGGGTGGCGTGGGGGTAGTCGAGGCTGCCTCGTGATTGCCACCAGCGGCGGATCGACTCCACGGCGAAGACGGAGGTGTCGTGGTCGACGCCGACGTTGACCCAGCCTGTGTTGCGGGTGATGTCGTAGATCCCGTACGGGATCGCCTGCTGCACATCCGGGCCGCTGAAGAAGAAGTGGTGGTCCTCGACCTGAACCGGCTCGCCCTTCGGGCGCCACTCCCGCCCAGCCATCGGCAGCCGCCCGATCTGCTCCCGCTTCTTCGTGTCCACGCTGATCATCGGCTCGCCGTCGGCCTGGTGCTGCTTGACCTGCTCGTTGATGTAGCGGAACTGAGCATCCCGGTCCGGGTGCTGGGCGCCTTCGAGGGTCTTGACGTTCGCCTGCAGACTGAAGCCCTCCTGCCGCAGCAGCCGGCCCACCGTCGGCGCGGACACCGGGTGCCCCTGCCTGCTCAGCTCTTCGGCCAGATTGCGCAGGGACTTCGTCGTCCACCGCAACGGAGATTCCGGATCACCCCGCTCGTCCGGCTCGACCAGCCCCAGCAACGCCTTCAACAGTGCAGGATCGATCTCTTCGGCCCGCTTGCGGCCACCACCCGGCGCACGGATACGACCGCTGGGCAACCCGGCACCCGCATCGAGTTCCGACACTCCCCGGCGCACGGTGGTCTCGCTGACCTCGGCGATCCGCGCCACCGTGCGTATGCCGCCGTGCCCGAGCAGCCGGGCCTCCGTCGCCAGGGCCAGTCGCCGCTGTCTCTCGTTCAGATGCGGCAACAACACGGCGAATCTGCAACGGAGTTGGGAGCAGACATCCTCTGGAACCGCCATACCAAGGCAACGAGCCCACAGACGAGAAGCAACACCTTGATTCTTTACAGCTTC
>NZ_JBQRUW010000036.1:0-108794 GCF_052663305.1 Streptomyces cyslabdanicus | reverse complement strand
TGACGTTTTCTCAGCGGTGGTCATTTCCAGATTCTGTTGAGGGTGAGGGCGGCGCGGGCGATGTCGCCGATCCGGCTGGGGCTGAGGGTGATGTACTGCAGGGTGCGCCAGCGCTGCTTGAGTTCGGCTGCGGCACGTTCACCGAGAGCTCGGACGCCTCTGATCAGGCTGTTCGTGGTGCGCGTATCGGCGTCCAGGGCCCGTTCGGACCGGCCCTTCGGGCGGCGGACGGGGACGAGGATGCCGATGCCGGCGCCGATGTAGCCCTTGTCGGCCAGGGTGGGCAGGCCGTCGGCCGCCGCCTTGTACAGCGCGGGGAGCGCGTGGATGCGGGCGGCGGTGATATCGGGGGTGGAGCCGGGCTCCACCTCGGAGACCCACAACGGGGCGCCGTCCGGGGCGGACAGGAACTGTACGTTCCCGCCGAATGCCCTGTGCTTCTGGCTGAACCACAGGTCGTTGCCGTTGTCGCGGACGCCGGCGAGGCGGTCCGTTTCGATGAGCGTGCCGTCGAGGATCACGTGGGTCATGCCCTCTTGTTGGCAGCGGTCCAGGACCTCGTGCAGGTCGGGGGCCTGGGCGGCGAGGACGTCGATGCCTTCGTGCAGGTAGCGGTAGCCGGTGGCCTGGGAGATGCCAGCGTCGCGGGCCAGGCAGTGGACGCAGCCGCGTTCGCGGAACCAGCGCAGGACCAGCACGGCCTGGCGGAACGAGCCGAGCGCGCGGCTGCCGCGCGGGGTGCCGATTCGGCGGCGGTGGGCAGCGAGCAGACGCGAGAGGTGGTCCACGACGTGGCGCGGGACATCGAGCGTGGCAACATAGGTGACCAACGTGAAGCCTCTGGTGGTTACGGACATGATCTTGTGGTGAGACCTGTCCTACCAGGGGCTTTACGTCTGTCCACGGCCGGGCCCAGCTCGTCCGGCCTGCTCACGTATCGAGTGGTTCATGACGCTTCGCGTAGATCATTTCGCTGAGAAAACGTCACTGATCGCGACCAACCCGGCTGTCAAATGACAACTGCATGGTCCGGCGTTGTGGCGTGCGCCAGCCTCATGTGGGCAGGGGGCCAGCCAGTTGTCGCTTGGTCGGTCCATCCAGTCCGAAGTCCCATGTCGAGGATTTGGGCACGGTCGTGAGACTGAACGGCTGGACACGAGCATGAGACTCCACAAAAGCCGCAGTTCGGAGTCCCTTCGTAGGACGTGAGCCGCGAGATCCTACATGAATCCAGCCCATCTGTCATCGAATCCAGCCGCCCGCCGCAAAGTTGGGCCCGCAGCTGGCCGAGGCCCGGCGTGACACGGGTGATCTTGGTCCAGAACCCGTCCAGCAGGAGCTTCATCGCTGCGCAGACAGCCCAGCCGCGGTCACAAAAGCCTGGTCGGGAGGGCTCAATGCAGTTCCTGCGCGCGAATGTCCCGTTGGCAGTGGTCACACAGGAGCTGCGCGGCCTCGTGCTCGGGGTAAGGCCAGGGAACACCGCAGCCATTGCAGGTGCCCAGGGTGCCGGCTGGGAAGCGGGCCGCACACTCCAGGCAGTAGTGCAATTCGGCGATCTCAGGGGACACGAAGTCCACCAGATCAGCAAGCGTCCATGCTCCGCAGGCGGGGCACTCGCACTGCTCGGTATCCAAAGCGGACTGAAAATGCTCGGCCAAGGCGCCCGAGGACCAGTCCGTGCTGCAGAAGTGACAACGGCCCCCGCCCGCGGCGAGGATGAGGGCGAGTTGCCCGCAGGAGGGGCAGGAGGTAGTCGAACGCTCCTGGCCCTTCAGTGCGTTACTGCGTAGCCGGTGCATCCGCTTCGCTACGAAGGACCGGATGGTAGTCAGGCCCCCACGGGTTCTGTCCATGTCCTGTGCGATCTCCCGGATTTCCTCGTCGGCAAGGTGCGGGAGAAGTTCCTCGTCGAGGAAGCGGACCAGGAAGTCGAGGACGACGACGGCGCGAGCTTCAACCGCGCGCGCGTTGTGGGTAAGGCCGAAGTGCTGGAGTGCATTGCGGTCATCGGCGAGGGCCTTGAGCGCTTTGACGTCCTGATCGCTGACAGATATTCGAGCGATGTTGCGCAGCCGTTCCACTGCGGCGATGGTGGTGCAGCTTTCGAAGGAATGGTCGGCGAGAGTCTTGGTCGTGGCCTTGCCGGGATCCTTGAACACCAGGCTCCAGTGCTCCCGGAAGAGGCGGGCCTTGAGTAGGACCTCGGCCGCGGCCTGCAGGTGCAGGACGGCGTACTTGATGTCGCGGGGCTCGACCCCGGTCGCCTCGTCCAAGTGGTCAACGACGCTGCGCAGGTAGTCCACACCGTTGGGGATGGGCGGAAAGTCCAGGTCGCCCTGTCCCAGGCTTTGGCGCCGATTGGCCGGCATGGCGTCCTGGAGACGGGGGCGCGCGCCCGAAGTGTCCTTCTCCGACGCTCCTACGCGAACGTCTCCGTTCTGGTGGGAGCTTGAGAGTGCGTCGGCTATCACGTCGTGAGGCTACCGGAGAACCGTAAATGTCCTGTACCCGAGCTGAAGTTCGTGGGGGCGATGCCTCTTGCGAAAGCCGGACTCAAGTCCTGGGCATACAAGGCATACCAAGGCGCCGGCCGCCATGTCCGTGTTCCGTTCCGGAATCGTCGGCTCAAGCAGTGGCAGCGACGACACGGATCCGCAGTGTCGGCGAGCAGGCTATAGCCCCTCTGAAGGGCCAACATCGTGAAGGCTGTCCTCGTCCTTCACCACGCGTCAGCATGAAGTTGGAAACGGCTCGCTGTCCCCGGCCCCGCCCCAACGACAGGGTTTGGTGACAAGCGGGCTGGATTCGTTGGCAACGGACACGAACTGCCCGAACATCACCTCGTGTAGGGTCTCGCGGCTGATGTCGTAATCTCACGAGCCGTGTTGTACCGACTAGCGCGTGGGTGCTGCTGCTCAGCGCCTCGTGTCCTGTCGCACTGAAGCCGGCGGATTCTCACTCGGTCTCAACCGTGTTGTCGGATTCTCACTGCTTCACCCGCCGCGCTGGTGTTCCTGGTGTCCCGTCTGGCTGAGCTTGGAGGAGTCTCACTGATCTGAGCGGGGCGGCTTCGCTGGCTCCTCGGGGAGGAACAACACAACCTCATGCGACTGCCCGAGGTCCTGCGGGCCAACCGCCGGCACCAGCGGATCGTCCGCCGCGGCACCCACCCCTCCACCGCGCTGGCCTACGTTGATGCCCGCGACCGCCTGGTCAAGTGGTTCACCAACGAGATCAGCAGCCCGCCGCTTCGACAGCGTTGGAACCACCGCCTCGACGTGCTGGGCGAGGACCCGTTCGGTGATCCCCACCGCCCCTCCGAGGCCCGGATCGAGCTGGTCACCTATCCCGAAGCCGTCGTTCTCACCGGCCTGCTCGCCTCACCGCACTGGCGAAACCACCCCCAGTGGCCGACCGAGGCGGCGCAACGCTTCGGCATCGCTTCCCGGCAACTTCCACCGGGCCTTGCCCCTGAACAGGACCAACAGGAAGAAGGGCCGCCCCGTGAATGATCTCCAGGAGTTCCTGGCATGATCACGGCGTGACCAGTGAGCTTGTGCAGCCCGGCCCCAGGAAGTGCGTCCTCTTCGATGTCGACGGCACATTGATCGACGCCGTGGACAACCAGCGCCGGGTCTGGGCAACGTGGGCGGGGCGATACGGGCTGGATGCGGCTGAGGTCTATCGGGTGGCCCTGCGGACGCGGCCGATGGAGACCTTCGCGAAGGTGGCTCCGGACCAGGATCCAAGGGAGTGCCTGGCTGCGCTGCACGAACTGGAGGACGAGGATGTCCGGTCCGGCGTCTATGCGGCCTTCGACGGCGCGTCGCAGCTGCTGGGCACCCTGCCGTCGGGGGCGTGGGCGCTCGTGACCTCCAACTACGAGCACCGGGTGCGCGGGCGATTTGCTCGGACGGGCCTGCCGGTCCCGCGTGTCATCGTGGACGCCGCCGCAGTGGAAGAAGGCAAACCCTCGCCCGTGCCCTACCTGTTGGCCGCCGAGCAGCTCGGTGCCCGGCCTGAGGACTGCCTGGTCATTGAGGACGCCCCGTCCGGAGTCGAAGCTGGGCTGCGGGCCGGCATGACGGTGTGGGGAGTCAACACCGCGGCTGCGGTGGCCGGAGTGCACCGTCACTTCGGGAGCCTGCGCGAAGCAATCCCCGACATCCTCGCCTTCGCGTCCGGGACCCGTCCGGACGGATCGATCGCAGTGGGATGATCATGGTGCGACTGGTATCGAAGTCAGCCGCTGAACGCATCATCGACCACCTCGGGGCGAAACTCGCGCTTGAGCGCCGCAAGCGGTTCGGAAGGGGCACCGTGCTGGGCCTGGCCCGGAAACTGCCACCTTCACTGCGAATTCTGGAAGCTGGCGTCTCAGCGTCCTGACGAGGCCCAGCTCAATAAGCACCGCCCTCGCCATGATCGATGAGATGCGTGCTCGACACTGGCCGCACCTCGTCCAGGACGCATTGTCTCGCCCGTCGTAAGTCGCAGCTCAACCTGTCACCCCACAGGTCAACGGCCCCATCTCTGCAAGATCTAATGAGACGGGACACCTGGCCTGTCTCAGCGGGGTCTGATCAATCTCACCAGCGCGTGAGTGGCACCTCCTCTACCGTGTCGCACCATGACCATCCTGATCATCGGCGGCAGTGGATTCCTGGGCACCGAGCTGGTCCGCCAGGCAGCAGTAGCGGGCCATGCGACGGCTGCGACCTTCGCCACCCGGCCGGCAGCACTCCCGGAGGTCTCCTGGCACGCCCTCGACCTACGCGACTTTGACCGCATCGAGGCAGTCATGGCCAAGGTGGAACCTCGCGTGGTCGTCAACGCCACGAGCGGCGGACCCGATTGGACGGTCACGGCCGAGGGACCGGTCCGCCTGGCGATGACCGCGGCGAAGCACGGCAGCCGCTTGGTCCATGTATCCAGCGACGCCGTGTTCTCCGGCGTCCGCGTTCACTACGACGAATCCTGCCTCCCCGACCCGCTCACCCCCCACGGCGCCGCGAAGGCCGCGGCGGAGACCGGCGTCCGCCTCGTGAACCCGGGCGCCGTCGTCGCACGAACCTCCCTGATCATCGGCGACCAGCGATCGGAACACGTACGCGCGGTGCACGACCTCGCGGCCGGCACCCGTACCGGCGTCCTGTTCACCGACGACATCCGCTGCCCCGTACACGTCGCCGACCTGGCCGCCGCCCTCCTGGAACTCGCGTCCAGCGACCGGTCCGGCGTCCACCACCTGGCAGGAACCGACGCCGTGAGCCGCCACGAACTCGGCACCCTCATCGCCCGGCGTGACGGGCTCGACGCCTCCCAGCTCCCTACCGGCCTGCGGGCCGACAGCGCACTTCCCGGAGCACTCGACGTCCGGCTCGACAGCCGTGCCACCCAGGACCGGCTCCGGACCAGGCTCCGCGGCGCCCGCCAGTTCCTCGCCCTGGGGACGTGAGCTCCTCTTCCCAAGCGATGCGATCGCCCACGCTCAGACTCCGGCGAGACTGCGCAGACCTCGATGAGACGGGACAGCTCCGGAGCTCTGGCCCCTCCCCGCCACGTGAGCCCCGGTTCCGCGAGAGCCAACTCGGCTGAGAACATCGTCCGAGCCAGTTCCCACACCACCTGGCAGCCCCGCAGGTCACAGCCCCACCCGCTGCCAACTGCAATGAGACGGGACACCTCGTCTCGTACCTGGTCAGGACCACGCCGCCGGGAAACGTCCGCGTCTCCACCAGGTTCAGGTTCACCCAGCTGTCCAGCGCGGTGAAGAACGGCGTGCCGCCGCCCACCAGGACCGGATAGGCGGCGATCGCGTACTCGTCGATCAGCCCGGCGCGCATGGCCGCCCCGGCGAGCGTTGCGCCGCCGATGTTCATTGGGCCGCCGTCCTCGGCCTTGAGCCGGGTGATCTCGGCGATCGCGTCGCCGGTGACCAGGCGGGTGTTCCAGTCGACCTTGTCGATCGTCGAGGAGAACACCACCTTCGGCGTGTCCCGCCAGTTCCGCGCGAACTCGATCTCCGCCGGGGTGGCGCCCGGCTGCTGGTCGCCGGTCGGCCAGTAGGAACTCATCGTCTCCCACAGCTTGCGCCCATACAGCGACAGGCCACTCGCCCGCTCGTGGTCGAGCCACCACTGGAACAGCTCGTCGCTCGGCGGTCCGCTCCAGCCGATGTCGTCGCCGGCCGCGGCGATGTAGCCGTCCAGGGTCAGGTTCATGCCGTAGACCAGTTTCCGCATGTCTCAGCCCCCCGTCCGTGGGCGTCCGGCGTATAGACCAGCGCGGCACGGGAAACTCATCGGTGCGCGATCTGGGCTCGCCGGTAGCCCTCGTGCTCGGGGCTCAGCGTGGTGTACTCGGCCGACTCGGACAAGCCGCCTGATCTCGACCTCGCCCTCGCCCTCGCCCTCGCCCTCGCCCTCGCGAGGGAATGCCACGGATTTGAGACTGATCATGGGTGACAAGGCCGTGAGACAGCCAAGAACGCCCAGGTCACGCAAGATCGACATGTCACGAGCGGCGAGACTCTACACCTCGGACGAGCGTCTTAACGACGGCCGGATCACCCCCGTCACAGCCCCGCAGACGGCTCGGTACCCAGCGCCGGGAGCGGTCCGGGGCCGTGCCAGAGTGATCCGCATGATCCCCGCACACGTTCCCGACGAGCCGCCGTTGGCCTACGCCGACAGCTTCGACATACCGGTCCTGTTCCGTAGCGGGCCCGCGAAGAAACCCCGGCGGCAGTGGCGGACGGCCAAGCACAAGGCGTGGACCGGATCGGACGGATTCCCGGCCGCCGACGGCTGGTACGCGCCGACCACCACGTGGCGGGAGATCATCAAGGCCGCCACCGAAGTCGGCCGCGACGTCACCCCGCACCTGCAGAACCAACCGCGGTACGCCCACGGGGAACTCGTCGCCCGGGTCTCCCCGCTGTACGCCTACCTCGGCGCGCACCCCGTGACGCCCCGGCATCCCGTGCCGGGGGCCAAAGGCCGGCGCCTGACCTGGAACCCGGTATACGCGCACGGCACCGAGCGCAGCGCCAAGATCGCCGCCGGCTACCGGCTGGGCATGACGATGACCGAGTGGGCCTGCCGCTCACTGCTGGGCCTCGGCCAGACCGAGCACCTCGAACTCGGCGGCCCCATCCCCGCCCTGCTCAAGACGTTCAAGGACCCGAAGAAGAAGCTGCCCGACCTGTGGGGGCGTCACGAGGTGGAGCAGTTGTACTGGCTGATTGAGGCCAAGGGCGGCGACGTGGGGCTCAAGAAACTCCGCGAGGGGTGGGAACAGCTGGCGGCCGGCAGCAAGGCCCTCGGCGCGTACGGGCACCGCACCGTCCTGGTCGGAGCATCCGTACGGCCCGACGACGACCTCTTCCTCACGATCGACCACGACCTGCACCCCGGCCAGCCGCCACTCGCCCCTGCCGGATCCGATGCCGACGACGAAGCAGCGGGCCCGGGAAACCTGGAAGACCGCCTCGGCGACAGCGACGACGCGCTCATCGGCGCTGCCCGCGCCCAGATGCTCGCCTACCTGGCACTGCGCTCGGCTCCCGCCTCGCAGCTGCGCACCGTACCCGTTGCCGCCGACCGCGCCTCCCGCCGCCGGCGCTCCGGGCTGACCACTCCCCTGGAAGACGACAGCCTCACTCTCGCCATGCGAGCCGACGCCCGCGGAGCAGCGACCGGCACAGAACAGCACGCCTTGCGCGCCGGAATCCGTTCCATGGGCCTCGACGACTTCCTGAGCTGCCGCATGCCCGGCACGGAGGTCCACCTCGGCATGTCCCGGAAGCTGTTCGCCGCCTGCGAGCGCCTCCACGAGGAAGACCTCGCCATCGCCCGGCGCACCCCAGGACTGCGCGCCGAGGACCAGCCGCCCGCCGACCTGGAACTCAGCGACGAAGCCCAGGAAGAACAGCGACTCACCCAGCGGCGCATCTTCCGCGAACAACAGGAGGAAGCCCGCCCACGGCTGCGTCCTCTGCTCCGCGACGCCTACGAGCGAGGTGCAGCGACCGACTGGAGCGACCTTCTCCGTCGTGCCCAGGAGCCGGAACTCGACCTGGGGGGCGACGAGAGCCTCCTCGAAGCAGCGACGCCGGAAACCTACGTAGCCGTCAGTCGGTACGACCTGCCCCCCGCACGCGTCTAGCTTTCCCCGCACGACGACCGTAGCGATGGGTTACCTCGTCTAGCAGCTCACCTGCAAGGATGCGGCATAAATCGAACACATGATGCAATAGCTGGTATGCGTTGCTCTGCTATCCCCGAGGACCTGGTCGCCGCGCAGTGCGCCTGGGAACGGACCTATCGGAGCCTTGCCGATCCGGCCAACCGGCAGCGGACGACGGCCCTCCGCCGCCGCCTGCTGCGGCTATCGGTCCAGGTGTGGTGGCATCCCTACTGGCAGCAGGCCGGCACCGGGCAGCAGGCAGCGCTGCGCTCCTCGGCGCGGGAGCTGGAACCAGGGGCCCGCTAGGTCACCAGCCCGCGCGGTGACCGGCGACCGGCCGGATCCCCTCCGGCCGACATATCGCTCACGCTGCCGGACGGACAAACCGTGCGGGTCCGGCTCCACGCACGCCAGAAGGTCGCCGGCCCCCATCCATGGCGTTACCTCGTAGGCGTCCCCTCCTGGATCGCGCGTCCGAACGGGGTCGAGGCGGCTGAGTACACCGTCTGGGTGACCGACCGGCAGCTGACGCCCATCGAAGGAGTGGATCTGTCCGGCGTGCCGACCCGGCGTCTGCCCGGCCCTCCACCACAGCCGGCCCCCGGCTGGGTAGTACGTCCCGCGCCCGAGCGCCGGGGGCGGACGGTCGTGCACGACGCCGCATGCCGCCACGCCTCGGGCGGCGGGACAGAGCTGGGCACGCAGGAAGCCGTGGACGCCCTGATGCGAGACGGCGTTCGAGCTTGCACCGACTGTGACGCGGCGGCGGTACTGGTCCCGGCGCTCGAACTCGGCCAAGGGCACGGATAGCGCAGCGACGGTCGCTACCCTCTGCCTGCTATGGAGATCCCGGAGCCTGCCGGCCCGCCATACCTCGATCCCGACCGAGGGGATCCGCAGCGGCCGGTCTGCGGAATCTGCCCGGCCACCCGTTACCCACGAGAGCAGTTCGTCGTCTACAGCAGGCCCTCCTGGGCGTGCCCCTTCAACCCGGCGGACGGGCACCGCTACACCCTCGACGAGGGAGTTCCCGCCTGCGTGCACCCGGACAAGATCAACCTGGAGCCCGGCAGGATCGCGCCGCCTCCGAAGACACCGCTGGACCAGGAGGAGGCACCGGCTCGCCCTCGGGGGTGGCGGCCTCCCTGGTGCGCTCGCCTCACGCGTCGGCAAGGCCGGTCATGAGGCACCGGTCCGCCAGGACGCGCCAAGATCGGCAAGGTGCCTGCGGAGTGCGCCGCGCTGCTCCTCCAGGTCCTGCGAGGCGGGCGACAGTAGATAGACGTTGTCCCGGTAGGGGCGGAAGCCCAGGCGCTCCCACCCCTGGGCGATCCTGGCGTTCACGCGGTCCCATTCGGCCTTGTCCGTCAGCCGGCGGCTGTTGAGGTCGGTGATGCCGGGCGAGCAGGCGACGGCCCGGCAGCCGGACATGAGCCGGGTGATCGCCTCACACGCGAGTACGGCCGCCAGGCCGTGCCCGCGCCACGGGGGATCCAGCGTCACTCGATCCATGACGAGCAACGCTGAGCCGACGTACTCCAGCCGTTCGCTGACTTCGTCGGTGAAGGAGCCCGTCTCGGGATCGAGGAGGACCTGGGCGGTCTCGTACAGTTCCTCGGACTCCTCCTCCATGGCCCAGAAGGCGTTGCGGCCTCGGTCGAGGTGCACCCGGAAAAACGTCATGGACCCGACGGGGGCGTCCTCGACCGTGCGGAGCTGGGCATCGGGGGCCGCGTACCCGCTGGGGCCGGCTGGCTCGTGCCCCGCGGCGCGGGTGCGTCGGCGGTGTAGGACGGCCACGTTCCAGCGCTCCAGCGTGTCGGCCTGCGGGGTGTCCCAGAGTTCGTCGTCGTAGGAGATGCGCAGGTGCAGCTCGGAGGGATCGCCGGGGAGCGAAGAGGGGTCGATCACTGCGGCAGCGTAACGAGGGCCGCGCGCGTGCGTGGACGACAGAGCCCCCGGATTCCAGGCTGTGGAATCCGGGGGCTCGGAGTCGTGAAGAGAGTGGAGTGCGGGTTACCTAGCTAGCTCTCGGTGGAGTCGTCGGTGGGGCTGTCCGTGCGGTTGCGGCGTGCCAGGAGGAGAGCGCCTCCGCCTGCTGCGATCAGCACGGCGGCGCCGCCGATCAGCCACGGTGTGGCGTCGGCTCCGGTGTGGGCGAGGGAGCCCGTCGGCGCCTTCGGCGTGGAGTCTCCGATCGGGGTCGCAGCCACAGGTGAGGAGTCGGGCTCCGGCGTGTCGCTGTCCGAGGCGAAGGGCGTGGTGCCTCCGGTTCCGCTACTCGGCTTGCCGGGACTTGACGGGGAGTGGGTGGGCTTGTGCGTCGGCTTGGCTGAGGGGTCGGGCTTCGGGTCGGTGGCCGTCTTGGCGTTCGTGACGGTCACCGTCACCGGGGCGCCGGGACCCGCGGTGAACGTCTTCGTCGGCTTGTAGAGGTCGTAGCCGGCGGGGGCCTTGATCTCCTTGACCCAGAACTGCGTACTGCGGCTCGACACGGGCAGTTCACCGAAGGCCGTGCCCTTGGCGCCGGTAGTCAAGGTGAGCAGCTTGGAGGCACCGGTGCCGATGTTCACGGTAGCCCCGGGCAGGAGCTTTCCGGTCTTGTCGTCCTTGGCCTGCAGGAGGACCTTGGCGGCCTTGAACGGGTCGTTGATCGTCAGCCGGGTGGTCGCGCCCGGGGTGACGATGACGTCCTGGTCGGCGACGACCTCGTGGAACGGGCTGCCGGACGCCGTCTGCTTGAGCCGGTAGACGCCCGGTGCGAGGTCGGGAAAGGTCAGCTTCCCCTGGGCGTCGCTCTGACCGCGTCCGGCTTCCTGGCCGGTGGAGTCGAGCAGCAGGAACGCGGCGCCGGGCAGGGAGTCTCCGGTCGTGTCCTTCGTGGTGATCTCGACGCTGCCCGCGTCCGGAGCCGGGGTCTCGGCGGGAGCGGCGGAGGCCGAGGTGGTCGGTTCGGAGGGCTCGGCGCTGGCGACCGGCGCCCAGGTCAGGGTGCCGGCCGCCGCGACGGCGACGGCAGCAGCGGATCGAACGAATCGTGCGTGCACGAGGAAGAGGACTCCTTAGGACAGGGGACGAGGAAGGTCATCGGGTGTGGCCAGAGGCCGGGCGGGAGGTGGCGGGGCGACGGGTGTGTTGCCGTTCAGTTGCTTGCCTGTCGGGGTGGCGAGGTAGAGGGCGCGGCGGGTCTGGGTGGGGACGTCCTGGACGGTGCGCCGCAGTGGTTCGGTGGAGATGAGCGAGGCGGTGAAGGCCGCGACAAGTGTGGTGGGCGTACCGAACGAGAAGCGCGCCGTCCAGTGCGGCTCACTGGGATACCCACCCCAAGCCCGCCAGGCCAGCTCGCTGGAACCGCCGGTGGCGTAGCGGTGGCGTACACCGCCGAGTCCCTCCGGGGTGAGGAAGGTCTGGGTGCCGTCGGTCTTGGCGGCGTGGCTCCAGCCGCGGCTGAGCAGCGGCGCGTACGCCTCGTACGGTGCCGTCGCGTCTTGGAACAGCCGGTCCTGGTCGCTGTGCCTGTCTTCGAGATAGAGGTCGAGCAGCTCGCTGTGGACGTCGTGCAGCATTTCGGCGGGGGTGGTGGCGTCGAAGGTGATCTGCCAGGCCGGCGGGGTGAACGGGGCCCGGTGCGCGTTGATGGTCCACCTGCCCTTGCCAGGCTTGTCGGGCTGGGGGTCGAAGGTGGTCTGCAGGCGTAGGCACGGGCTGAACGCGGCGGCCGTGCCTGCTTCGGTCTGGGCGAACGGCCAGCCCTCCTCGAAGGGGAAGGCCCACACAGCGCGGGGGTCGACGGCTCCGGGGCCTGCGAGGTGACGAGGCAGGACCTGCACTTTCTGGGCCGGGTCGAGGTTCTCAAAGGGGTGGGTGAGCACGGGCAGGGCTCCTGCGGAGAAAGAACGGGCTGCCGGGTTGGAAGGGTGCGGCTCAGCGAGTGCGAGCGCCGCCGCGCGCGGTTGGCGGGGTGGAAGCCGTGTGCGCGCTCCTGCCGGCGGCGCGGTTCGGCGCGGACGCCGCCCATGCCCCCGGGAACCAGACAGCGGTGTATTGCTCGATGGCGTCGCGAAGTCCGGTGAACTCAGCTCTCTCCCAGGGTGGTTGACCGGCGCGGTGGTACTTGTTGAAGGTGCCGTGAGTGGAATTGTTCAGGGGCCTGTTGCTGGCCACGTCGCGGCGGTGGAAGGTGCCGTGGTCCAGGAAGCTGAGGGTGACCGCATCGATCTCGCCGCGGTCCGGGTGGACGACCGCAAGGCGTAGACCGCCATAAGTGTCCGCGTAGATGGTGCGGGTGAAGTCGATTCGGAGCCGAAGGTGCGTGCCTGGAGTCGGCGCGGCGAGGTAGGTGTTGCCAACGACGGTGCTGTCGTGAAAGGGGAGGCGGAGTTCGGCGTAGAACTCAGGGGCTTGCAGGGACAAGGAGGATCTCCGGTCGGGTCAGGAGCGTGCTACCGGCGCGGGCCGGGCAGCGCCGGTCGGCTGGTGGTGCTCCAGCGCGGGACGCTGGCCGCGGGCAGCGCAGCCGGACGGCGGGTGGAGACGGCTCGCTGCACGTCGAGCGGAGTGGGAGCCGGCGGGCCGGGCGGGAGGATCGGGGTGAGCTGGGCCATCCCCTTGATGTAGCTGGAGGTCACGTCGCGCCATCGGGGCAGTGGAGCCGGATCGGCAATGCACTCGGTGACGGCGGTGAGCAGGGCGACGGGGGTGTCCGTGCTGGCCGTGGCGTACCAGACGGGCCGGTCGATGGACTTGCCCGCCCACAGCTGCCAGCGGGCCTCGCGCGTGGTGAGTTCGGCTTCCGGATCGAGGTCGCCGGTGGTGAACTCCATGCCGGCGAGCCTGTCCGGGGCCTGGACCGCGAAGACGCCCCAGCGCGGACGGTCGATCTCCCAGCCCTGCTTCAAAAGCGGGGCGACCGCGAGGAAGGGATCGTGTTCGTCGATGCCGGAGATCGGCCGGGCGAGGTAGGCGTCCGGTCCATGCTCGTACGCCGCGGCGAGGACGGTGGTGAACGCGGTCACGAACTCGGTGGGGACACGGTCGTTGAAACAGACGCCCCACGCGGGCGGTCCGAAGGAGTCCTTGTAGGCGTTGATGCGCCAGAGTCCGTCGTCCTCGCCTTCGGGCAGGTAGCCCAGGCGCACGCGCCGGTCGGGGGCGCTCACGTACGCGTTGGAGTCCTCGTCGTGCCGGAGGTCCCAGCCGAGGTCGAGCAGCGGTGCGAGGGCGGGGTCACCGGTTCCGGTGGTGGAGGCGAGGTGGCGCGGGGAGACGTAGACGTCGCCGTCGATGTCGTGGCGCGGATCGAGCTGCCGGGTCATCGGTCCGACCTCGTGGTGATGGTGATCTCGTCGGCGGCGGTGTCTAGGCGTTCGGTGACCTCGGCGGTGGTGCGGCCGGTGACGATGTAGAACCCGGCCCGGGCGGTGAACAGGTCGCCGTCAGGCGGCAGGACGAGCTGGTCGCCGATCTCGCGGATCCACTGCACCTGGCGCAGCCAGGGGGTGTGGGCGGCGAAGGGCTGGTTGATGTGTCGTGCGGTGAGGGTGCCGGAGGCGGTCGGGTAGAGCATGCGGATGCCCGCGGCTCCGCTGCGGTTCGGGGTGAGGTCCGGTGCCCGGCCGCAGGCGAGGTCGGCGGCGGCCTTGGGCAGGTCGATGCCGGTGGCGAGGCGGACGAGGTGGCCGATCATGTCGCCGCCGATGCGTGCGTTGACCTCGATCAGCCGGGGCCGGCCGCCGACGAGGCGCATCTCGACGTGCTGCACGCCGTCGGTGATGCCCAGGGCCTTGACCGCGGCAGCGGCGGCCGGTGCGACCTGGGCCAGGAGCGGGTCGGTGGCATCGACGGTGTGTCCGGTCTCGTCGAAGTAGGGCGGCGGCCCCAGGTGCTTGCGGGTCACGGCGACCGCGCTGGTCTGGCCGTGGTGGGTGATGCACTCGACGGAGACTTCGGGGCCGTCGAGGTACTCCTCGACCAGGACGCCGGTGTCCTCGCGGCTGCGGCTCGCGCCGGCCGAGGCGTACGCGAACGCGGCGGGTAGTTCTTCGGGGCGGTCGACGCGGATCACGCCGATGCTGCCGGCGAAGGCGGCGGGCTTGATGACCGCCGGCAGGCCAAGAGTCATCATCGCCAAGCCGGCCTCCAGCAGGGTGTGCGCCTTCATCGAGGCGGCCGAGGGCACGCTGTGGCGGGCGAAGAGGGTGCGGGCGGTGGCCTTGTTACGGCAGGCCCGCATTACTTCGACGGAGGGCGAGGACAGGCCGAGCGCGCGGGCAAGGCGGGCGGTGGGGACGAGGTTCCACTCGTCCCAGGTGACCACGCCGGTGAGGTTGTGGCGTGCGGCCAGAGCCCGGCCTGCGGCGAGCAGGGCTGCGGGGTCGCTCAGGTCGACGACGGCGTGGTCGACGATGAACGGCTTCTCCCACGACGGCGCCGCGCCGGTAAGCAGGGCGACGTCGTACGCGGCGGCCACCTGCTCCAGGCAGTAGCCGCGATAGGTCTCGTCGCCGGGGGAAACGACGAGTACGAGGGGGCGAGCGGACAAGAAGGGTTCTCCGTATCGGTGGACGGCGGGACGAAGGAAGAGTGGAGGGGTGTCTCAGGCGGCACGGCGGCGACGCAGCTCGAACGCCGACGCCCAGTGCGGGTGTTCGTTGATCAGGCGGCGGGCGTAGAGGGCGGTGAAGTTGTTGTTCAGCCCGACGACGCCAAACGGAAGTTGGCGGCGCAGGTCCTCGAAGAGGTCCTTCACACCGACGCGCGTGGCGCCGGCGGCCAGGCGGCCGGCGGCCAGGCGGCGGGCGGCGAGGCGTTCCAGAGCGCGGTAGACGTGCGGGTTGCGCGCGTCGAAGGCGTGGAACCGCTCGGTGATGGTGCGACCGCTCGCGCGGGTCGCCCCTGGGAAGGCAAGAGGCATGAGGAAGTTCTCCACGGGCCGGGGCGCGACAGGGTCAGGTGCGCAGGGCGGGATCGGTGCGCAAGCGGGTGAAGGCGTAGAACAGGCCGAGGGCCTGCAGGGCGGCGCAGGCGGTGATGGCCTGGCTTAGTGCGTCGGGTGGGGTGAGCGCGGTGAGTACGCCGGCGACGGGGAAGGGCAGCAGGAGGATGAGGATGGTCGCCGACAGGGTGCTGCCGAACTTCTCCGGTGGGATCAGGCGGGAGCGCAGGGTGCGCAGGACGACCGTCATGCCGCCTTCGGCCGCCATGAGGACCGCGACCAGGACCAGGTAGGACAGGTAGTCGGGGGCTTGGGCGGCGGCGAGACAGGCGAGTGAGGCGAGGGCCGCGCAGGCGGCGCCGACCGGCCACAGGCCCAGGCGGTCGATCGCGAACCGGCAGAACGTGACGCTGAGGAGCGTCGCTGCGGCAGCGGCGGACCAGACCAGGCCGACGGCAGTGGTGGACTGCCCGAAGTGCTTGACGACGATCACCGGGCCGGCCGCTTGGAGGAGACCCGTGGCCAGGTTAGAGAGCGTCAGCCCGGTCACAAGCCAGCCGAGCGCGGGAAGAGAGCGGATGGTGCGCCACCCGCTGAGGAGACTGGCGCCGGGCCGCCCCTTCGGTGTCCGGGCCGGCGCGAGGGGCGAGGGGGGTGTGCGCAGGGCGAGCAGCGCGGCGAAAAGCGAGAGCACGGTGATCACCGTGAGCATGGGCGGCGGTCCGGCGAGCAAAAGCACTCCGGCGAGTGCTGGGCCGGCCAGGGTTGCGGTCTGGTCGATGCCGAGCAGGACGGCCTGGACTCGGTGGGCCCGCCTTCCTGCTCGGCGGCCGGCGGCGGCGCCCGCGGTCTCGGCCGCGATGTAGCTGAACTCGGTGAGCACGCCGGTGGTGGCCGCGAGCGCCATCACGGTCGCGCTCGCCACGGTGCCGGACGGGTGGAGGTGGAGAAGGATCGCGCCGGCGGCGAGGGCCAGCGCGCGTCCCAGGGAGGCGAGGTGGAAGACGGCGGCCGCTCCGCGCCGGTCGACGATTGCACCGGCCCACCCGAACGCGGCCAGCCGCGGGATCCATTCCAGGGCGAACGCCAGCCCCGTCATGGCGGCGGAGTGTGTGGTGGCCAGGACGAGCAGCGGGATGCCGTAGGTGGACATGGCGGACGCGAGGGCGTCCGCCATGCGCGGCAGGTAGACGCTGCGCAGCAGTCCAGTGGTGCGGCACGCCTGCCGGGAAGTATTCGCTGCGTTCACGTGCCCCGCTCGGCATCGGACACGCGGGTGACCTGCGGATTGTCGGCCAGCCACTGGAGCAGGAGGGTATGGGGACGGGCCAGGCCCTTCTCGGCCTCGGCGCTGGGCAGGCCCGCGACGGAGGGCCGCGCGAGGCTGTCGGTGCTCTCGGCCGCGAACGAGGCTGTCAGCAGGTCGAGGACGTGGCGGATGCGGTTGCTGAACTCGCAGACCGGAGCCGGGTATGCGTGGCGTCGGGCCCAGCGCGCGGTCGCATCGTACAGGTCTGCCAACTCCGACCCGCTGTCTGTGAGTTCCAGGCCGGCGCCGGGCACGGTCCGGACAAGACCGTGAGCGCGGGCGGTTTCGGTCGCACTGCGCAGTTGGTGCGAGGAGAGGTCGGGGAGGGTGGCGGCCAGCCGTCGCGGCGGTATCGCCCCGTTGTCGTCGATCTCGGTGACCAGGCGGATCAAAGGGCGCGAGGCCAGCAGCTCGACCGCGTTGCGTACCTCGGCCGTGGTGAAGCGGGTGGTCATCGGCGCGGGCCTCCCGCCGGGACGGCCGCCTTCGGGCGGGCGGTCGTGGCATCGGAGAAGAGATCTCGGTTCTGCCAGGCCGGAGCGGACCCGACCGTCCGAGCGGGTGGGAGCGCTGGGGCCGGCCGGGACGGGCTGCTGACCCACGGCCTCGGCGTGGCCTTCATCTGCGGGTGCCCCCAGACCGGGTGGTGGGCCGCCTGGTCGAGGGGCTGCCCGGCGGACCACGCGGACAGCGCGCCGAGTACGGGACCCAGGCCCTCGCCCGCCGCGGACAGCCGGTAGGGCCGGCCGGTGCCCTCGGTGTCGGCCAAGCCGTCGGCCACGAGCTGGCGCAGCGGCGGGTAGACGTTGGTCCAGTCGCTGCTGGGCATCACGATCCGGGCCAGGGCCCGCCCGCTGACCTCCTTACGGGACTTGAGCACCCACAGAATCGCTGCGGCGTGCCGCCGGGTGAGCAGGGTGAGACTGTCCTCGATCTGCTCGATCGCGGGCAGCGGACGGTCCGCCTTCTCCAGGTGCTCCTCGGCCCAGGTGACGATCACCGGCAGGACCGGCAGCAGGGCAACGCCACGTTCCGTGTGGCCGTAGGTCACGTGCCGTGCGGTGTGTTCAGTGCGCTGGACGAGTCCGGCGTCGCACAGCGCCTTGAGCTTGGGGTGGAGCTGGCCGTTCTGCAGCCAGGACACCTTGGCCGCCAGCTCGCTGTAGCGCAGCGGCGGGCCGGAGAGTGCCAGGAGAATCCTCGCGTTCCAGCGTGGAGTGATCATGGCGAGGGCCTCGGTGACCCGAGCGATGTCGGCATCGGTGTCAGGAGGCAGAGCGGTAATGGCCAAGGGAGAAACTCCTGGGTGAATAAGGGGGGATCGCCTGCGGGTCAGCGGCTGTGCGCCGCGCTCTGCGCTGGGAGGGGCGGAGCCGGTAGCGGCGGGGACGGCTCTGGGGCCGGAACGCGGGCCAGGCTCTGCAGAACAGCGGCGACCGACTTGGCCTGGACCTCGCGGACGGCGACGGCTTCAGCGAGTCGGCGTGCGCCGTCGAAGAGGTGGGAGACCTCGTGCCGGCCGATCTGCCGCTCGGGGTGGACGAGCCGGGCGAGGTGATCGCGGTGGAAGTCGATACTCCGCTCGGCGAGGGCGAGGTCGCCGTGCATGCCGAGCAGGGCGGAGAGCATGCCGGGCGGCTGATCCTGAGCGTGGGCGGTGAGGTCGGCGAGCGGCGCGCCGTACAGGTCCTCGATCCGTCCGGCTATCTCGGTGGACGTGAGGTGGGGCAATCGGGGGCTTTCACGGTCGGTGGGCCCGGGCCGCCCCGGCACGTTGAGGTGCCGGGGCCGCGGACGGGGGCAGGGGTGCGGTGGCCTTGAGCTGCGTCATGCGGACGGACGGGGCCTGCTGGTCGGGCGGGGGCATCGTGCGCAGCAGCTCGCCGAGGGCGGCGCGGTAGCCGTCGCGGGCATCGAGCGCCGCCTCCAGCCACTGCGCGTCGAAGCGGAGCTTGTCCGCCGACAGCTCGCCCATGTCGCGCTCCGGGTCCATGTCGGCGTGCACGCGGTCGCGGACGCGGGCGACCTGCTCCTCGGCCAGGGCGAGGAACGAGCGCAGTTCCAGGGCGCGGGCGAGGGCCGGAGAGGCATCGTGGCCGGCAGCCGCCTCGTACAGCTCGGAGACCGGGCTGCCGAAGACCTGCTGCAGGTCGGCGTCCATGGTGCTGGCCGCATCCCGGCTCATCGGACGCCCCTTGCCGACCGCCACGCCGACGCCGGTGCGGCTGTACCCGCGGGCTCGTGGGGAGCGCTGGTCTGCACCGCAGGCCCGGTTCGGGGCCGAAGGCAGGCGAGGCGCCCTGCGGCGAGGTCCTTCTTCCCCGGAGCGTCCGGGTCGAGGAGCCATCGGACGACCATGGCCCGACCGTCGCGCGCGGTGACGGCCGCATTCACCCGGTGGGCGAGGCCCATCGTCGGGTCGTCGACCTCGCTGCGCTGTGTTTCCAGCGCGGTGAGGAGGTCGTCCTGCGCGCGGTCGAGCACGGTCTGGGCCTCGGCGAGAAGGCCGTGCCACTTGACGACATCGGTGGCGCCAGGATTCGCCAGTGGAGCTGCTGCGACTGCGGCCTTCAACTGGTTGATGTCCATGCCGAAGCGCGCTTCGATCCGTTCGGTGAGCACGCCCACGACATCCTCAGGCTCATCGGATATGCCGTCGGACAAAAGGAAAACTCCCGTTCTGGAAAGGCCGATGCTGGGGGAATGTGAGGGGGCGTCCGTGCACGGCGACTCAGCCGCTTTCGGGCACCTGCTGGGGGCCTGTCAGTCGAGGCACATTCGGACGTCGCGGTAGACGTACGTGCCGGAGACCCAGCCCTTGACGCCGGTCGTCTTGTCGGTGATGTAGAGCCCGTTGCCGCTCTTCTTGGACACGGTGAACTTGTGACTCTTGTAGAGCACGCCGAGCGCGGTGGACGTCGAGCTGGCCTTGGACCGGATGATCACGGCCGTGGCGTGCACTTCGTATGGCAGCGGCGGCAGGGACGAGCAGCTGCTCGCCGGGGCCGCAGAGAGGGCGGCGGGTGCCGCGCTGGCGGTGGTGGCGGAGAGCACCGGCAGGGCGAGCGCTCCGAGCATCGCCGCGGAAATGGCAATTCGGGTGGAGCGCATGCGGAAGGAACCTCCGTAAAGGCATAGGGATTGCGTGGAAGGGCGCCGCGGGAGTTGTTCCGGCGGCTGTATAAGAGTCCGGAGAATCGCCGGTTTGGCTAACCGGCGATCGTCGGCTATGTTTCGCCAGCCGCGGTCGGGCGTGGGGCTCAGCGCAAACGGCCGGGCGGGCGCGGGGCAGGGGCCTTTGGCACACAGGCCACGCGGCTGGCTGCGGCTGGGGGGCGGACCGGCGGGAGAGGACCGGCCTCGCCGGTGAGGCGGTCATCGCACCACTGCAGGGCCTCGCCCACCGTGTCGAAGCCGCCTTCGCGCAGGGTGTGCGTCCAGGCGTCGGTGTCGACCTCCTCGACCACGACACGGAACGGGCTGGGGGCTCGCTCGTCCAGGGCGCGCAGTGCCACGACGGTGACCATGTCGTCCGGGTCGTCGCAGGTGTAGGAGTAGCCCATGGCGTAGTGGTCGCCGTCGCCCGCGAGGCGTCGCTCCAGCGCCCGAGTCGCCTTGTCCGCCGGCGGCGGTGACCCCAGCTCCGGGTTGAGGCCGATGGCGTCGTGCGGGCAGCCGCGGTGGATGAGCCAGGACTGCGCCATAGCGGGCAGCGGCAGCAGTGCCTGCTCGAAGTCGAACGTCTCCTCCTCTCGGTCCCGTTTCAAATGGACGGCGACGTATTGCGGCATGCCCGGGTGCCCGTAGGTAGCGGTGCGGTCGAACAGGACGTAGTAGCTGTGCGTGCCGTCGTGGTGTTCGGCGAGGGGGACGAGCATGTCCTCGTGGGCGGCGACCTTGCGGTAGAAGTCGAGGTACCTCTCTTCGTCGGCGTCGAAGTCGTCCAGCTCGAAGTCGACTTGGGGGATGGACTTCCGGGCTGGCGCCGGTTCGGTGGGAGACAACAAGGGCCTTTCGGTGGAGTTCAGCGTCGCTGCGTCGGGGCGGATGGCGATGTGCCGGGGCGGGCCGGGAGCTTGGGTGCCTGGGTCGTGGGCGTGCGACGGACGGTGAGCAGTGCGGCGCGTCCGGCGTCGGTGAGGGCGACCGGCCGGCCGGCGTGTACGGGGTGGTCGGTGTCCCGGACGACCAGGCCGGCGTCCTCCAGCCACTGCAACTTGGCGTGAGGGATACGGGTGCCGGAGGCGGCTGTGACGGATATCCGGCCCCAGATGTTCGTAGAGCTTGGCGCCGCCAGCGATGGCGAGCAGCGCGGCCTGGTCGTCCGTCGAGAACTGCTGCGCGTCGGGCGCCGAGGCCAACGCGGCGGCCTCGATCGGCTCCAGTGCGGCGCGCACCTTCCTAGCGGCGGCGTCCCGCTCGGCGGCGGCCTCTCCCAGCTGGTCCACGGTGCGGTCGATGCGCGTGAACAAGGCGCCATCGACGTCGAACTCGCCACTGGACAGACGGTTGAGGAGTCTGAGGTAGAAGGTGACGCCGGTCTGGGTCTCGGCCAGCTCGCGATGCCGGTCGACGAGGTGGGTGTGGGGCTCGTCGAGGACGCCGCGGTCGCGGTAGGACCACAGGGTGTCGATGTCGTGACCGGTGACGGCTTCGATGCGGTGGTCGAGCGGGGAGAGCGCACGCCGGGCGGGTGTCGGCGCGGGTTCAGGAGGCATAGGCGACGCTCCGTGCGTTCAGCGGGAGTGATGGTGTGCGGGACGGGGCAGAGCCGGCAGCGCGGTGGGCGGCGGACCGAGCCGGGGCGCGGGAGTGCGGGTGGTCAGCTGCGGGGAACGGGAGCGGGCCGCATGGGTGCGGGCGCTCAGCGGCCGGCGGGTCATCCCCAGGCGGCGACCGACCTCGTCGTAAACGTCGTTGCCCGCACGCGGCCGGACCGCGACGACGTGGATCTCCTTCGGGTGCGTGGACTCCGCAGGCGCCGGGCGGACGCCGTAGACGACGCGCCAGTCCTTACGCGAGTCCACGAACAGCTTCCGGAATCCCTCCAGGTCGCCGTCGAGACGCAGCCCAAAACGCTGCGCGTTCACGACTTCCTGCAGGTAGGCGAGGGTGAGGTCGCGGATATCGCTGGGGGCCTGGAGGAGATCGGTCAGCGCGCGGGGGTCGAAGCTCAATCCGAAGGCGGGCTGTCCCTGTCCCGCGTTCATGACGTCGGCTCGTCCGGCTCCGCGGCTTCCTCCGTGGCCACCGTCTCCGTGCGCACGGACGGCGGCGGGCCGGGCAGAAGACGGTGCGCGGGCCGGTCGGGAGAGGTCATGCAGGCCGAGAACGGGCCGCCCGGTGCGCGGATCGCCGCGACGGCGTGGGTGAGGAAGTCCCGGTGCCACACGAACAGGCCGCTCAATCCGACTTCGGGGTCCTTGTGCTGCTGATAGGCGAGCCACAAGGCATGGAGCCAGGCCACGACGTCGTCGTGTTCCTGCCACTGCAGGCACCAGGGCGCCGCGGTGGTGACCTCTGCCCCGTAGACCGGGAGGAAGAAGTCGTCGACCCAGTCCGACAAGGCGTCGAGTTCGTCTTCCCGTTCCTCCCCGTCGAGTTCCAGGATCGGGCGGGGCTCCGGTGGAGCAGCGGCCGGCGGCCCGCCAAGTCCCGGCATGCCGAACGCGGCGAACGGCGATCCGGCCGGCGACGGGGCGGACGCGAGGTGGTCGAGCTGCTGAGCCTGTTGCGTCGACTGCTCCATGAGCCGCCGCACGCTCGCCTCGATTCCCTCCAGCTGCGGATCCGGAATGCGAACCGGCTCCAACTCTCCATCGTCGGGCGGCTTTGTGGATTCGGGCATGAAAAGTTCGGCCTCCTATGAGACGCGGGATGAGAGAAGCGCGGAAGCGGCGACGTGCGGCCCGGTCAGCGAGTTACACGTCCGCTCCGGCGGTATTCCGCCGACGGATACGTCTGGGAGCCGGTCGCCTTGCCGGCAGGCAAGGACGTGGCTCAGACGGTGAGAACCACGTCGTCGTGCGTGAGGGTTGCGCGGATCGTCTCGGTGAGCCGGTCGGCCGCAATCGATGCGTAGTGCTCGGTCTTCTCCACACCGATGAAATCCCGGCCTTCCAGCAGAGCGGCCACGCCCGTGGAGCCGGAGCCGGCGCAGAAGTCGAGGACCGTGCCGCCCTCGGGGCTGATCTTGACCAGCTCGCGCATCACCTCGACGGGCTTCTGCGTGATGTGCTGGCGCTTCGCCCCCGACGGCTGCGAGGCACTGTAGAGACCGGGCAGGTAGACCGGATTGCGGGAGCCGTCAATCGGCCCCTTGGACGCCCAGACGATGAATTCACAGTTCTGGGTGAACCGGCCCTTCTGGGGCCTGGCCTGTGGCTTGTGCCAGGCCAGCACACCGCGCCACAGCCATCCGGCCGCCTGGATCGCGTCCGTCGTGATGGGAAGCTGGCGCCAGTCGGTGAACAGCAACGCGGTCCCGCCGGTCTTCGTCAGACGGTGCGCTTCGGTCATGATCTGCGTCAGCCAGAACCCGTAGGACCTCTGGTCCATGTTTTCGCCGGTGAAGTCCGGCAGGGCATGCTGGGCGTCGGCGGAGGTGTACTTCTGCTTCGCGGAGCGGCTGGTGCGCTCCTTCGCGGTCCTACCGCCTGAGTTGTACGGCGGGTCGGTGATGACGGAGTCGACGCAGCCGTCCGGAAGGCCGGATAGAACGGCCAGGGCGTCGCCCTGGTGAAGGGAAAAAGGCAAAGAGAAACCCCTATTCGGGTGCGGAATCGCGGAGGGAACTAGCCGCCTCGCGCAGGAGTCCTCGCGAGCCGGAAGTGGGCATGCGGAAGCCCGGGGCCGCAGACTGAGGAGGGCGAGGGAGTCCAAAAACTGTAGAGGTGAATCCGCCGACAGCCAAGAAGTGCCGTGCCGGGGTGCCGGATTCCGGCACCTCACGCCGGCTTTTTGGTCAACCGCCGATCCGCGCCTACTGTTTTTGAACCGCCCGGCGCACACCGCCGCTGGCTACCCCCTGCCACACCTCACGGAGGTATCCCCTGCCCCGGCACACCTAGAGCTCACGGCCCAGCCTGGTGGGGCGAGCGGCAACTCGCCCACACCGGCCCGCTCTTGATCGCCCACCCCGGCCGCCGCGCCCTTCCACCACGCCTCGCGCACGCGGCTCGCCGGACACCGCACCCCGAAGGACACGTTCATGACGTCTCGTTACCCACCCCTGCCCGACATCGCTGGCCGGCGAGCGGTCCGCTCGGGTTGAAGGGGCTCGCCGCCGGCGTCGGCGTCGTCTTCCTCTCCCCGATCCTGATCGCCTGCACCGGCATGATGCTGGCCTCCTCCGCCGACGCCGTGCAGAGCAACGGCTCCTTCAGCAGCTGCCTGACGGACATCGACACGGACAAGGTCGCCGAGCAGGTAACCAAGATCCTCGACGGCGCGTCCGGCAAGAACGTGCACATCAAGGGTCTGGACGTGCCCGCCGAGCAGGTCCCCAACGCGGCGACGATCGTGGCCGCCGGCCTCTCGCTCGACGTCCCCAAGAAGGGGCAGATCATCGCGCTCGCCACGGCGATGCAGGAGAGCCGACTACGCAACCTCGGCTCTGGAGACCGCGACTCGCTCGGCTTGTTCCAGCAGCGTCCGTCCCAGGGATGGGGCAGCGCCCAGCAGATCCAAGACCCTGTCTACGCCTCCGAACAGTTCTACAAGCACTTGCTCAAGGTCGACGGCTGGCAGCAGATGACTGTCACCCAGGCCGCCCAAGCCGTGCAGAAGTCCGGCCTGCCAAACGCGTACGCGCAGTGGGAGAACCTGGCCACCGCGCTGCGGGCCGCCATCGCCAAGACCCTCCCCGGCGGCGGCAAGGATCCGGACCAGGGCAAGCAGCCGTCGACCAGTATGTCCGGCTGCACTCCTGGCGAGGACGGTTCCGGCTTCGGCCGCATCCCCGAGGGAAGCGTCCCCAAGGGCTACGCGATCCCCAAGGACGCCGACCCGAAGGCGCGCATGGCCATCGCATGGGCGATGCAACAGCTCGGCACGCTGTACCAGTGGGGCGGCACCTGCACAAACTCGCACGGCCCCGACCCCATGGGCCGCTGCGACTGCTCCAGCCTGATGCAGCAGGCGTACGCGCATGCCGGCGTCACGCTCACCCGCACCACGTACACGCAGGTCAACGAGGGCAAGGCGGTCTCGCCCACCCAGCTCAAGCCCGGTGACCTGATCTTCAGCCGCGGTACCGCCGCCCGGCCCGAACACGTCGGCATGTACATGGGCGAGGGCCTCGTGATCGAGGCGCCGCGCACATCAAAGCCGGTCCGGATCACTCCGATCAAGGACTGGGCGATTCTCGCCGCCCGCCGCGTCCTCTGACGCCGCCCCGCCCGGCACCGCCCGGGCGCACCGCTGCCGCGGCCATTTCTGCGCCCGAGCGCACCTGTCTCCCCGCTTTCCTCTTCCCGTCGGCCTCGCCTGGCCCACGTATGCAAGGAGCCCCGCCGCCTCTATGTCCGCCCCTCTCGCAGACCGTGTCATCCAGCTCGCCTACGACCCAGGTATCTCGCCCAAGGGCGGCGGGCTACCGGGCCTGAGCGTGCTGAAGAACGTTGTCAACTCGATCAACCTGTTCGGGATCATCGCCGTCGTCGGCGCCCTCGCCGTCTCGCTCGGCGTATGGGCCTGGGGTCACCACACCGGTGGCCACCAGGCCGAGGCCAACGGCAAGAAGGGCGCGGTCGTCGCCGCGGGCGCCGCCCTCGGCCTGGGCGCCGCGAACGGAATCGTGGCCTTCTTCTCCGGCCTGGGGTCGCAGGTCCACTGATGCAGAATCGACTCCCCTTCCTCTCGCTCTCCTCGTATGGCGCGAGCTGGTCGGCCAACCGGCGCATCGCGATCGTCACCTGCGTCGTCGCCGTCCTGCTCGGCATCGCCGGGATCGTGGCCGTGCTGACCGGCGGCGGGAACAGCCACCAGGCCCCTGTCACCGCCGCGCCCACCCGCGCGAACAGCCCGTCCTCAACGGAGGCTGCCCCAAAGCCTTCCTCCGGGTCCGGGTCGGTGCCCAAGCCTCCGCAGATCGCCGAGCCGGTCGCCTACGCCAAGGCGGCGGCCCAGATGCTGTGGTCGTACGACACCCGCGACACCAGCCGCGACCAGCAGCTCGCTGGCATGCGCGCCTGGATAACGAAGGAGACCAAGTACGCCGACTGGGTCTCGGTCTCCGGCCAGGTTCCCGACCCGGTGCTGTGGTCGCGTATGGCCGACCAGGACCAGCACGCCACCGGCACAGTCACCGAAGGCCACTACCCCGGCGCGTTCAAACAGGCCCTCGCCGAGGATCCCACGGCGATCACTGAGGCTTACATCTACGTCGTCACCGTCAACGGCAAGCAGCAGATTGCCTGGAAGGAGGGCGGCGGCGGAGCCGAGGAGCGCGCTGTGACCCTCGCCGTGCAGTGCCGTCCCGACCACGACTGCACCCTGGCCGCCATCGCACCGAGCGTCACGCAGTGACCCGCGCCTGACACAAGAAAGGAGGAGTGGCTCCCCGTGGGTTTCTGTGATTACCCCCTGGCGGACAAGTTGTGCGCCGTCGGTGATGCGGTCGACTTTGTCTCGGACCCCGGCAAGGCCATCGGTGACTGGCTGGCGAAGTCCGCAGGTGAACTGGCAGCCGCAGCAGCCGACCTGGCGGCCAAGGCGGTCGACAGCACCACAAAGGTGGATCTGAACGCCGGATGGTTCCGCGACAACTACGAGATGCTGTTGCCTCTTGGCCTGGTCCTGCTAGTCGCCACGTTCAGCGCACAGCTGGTCCGGGCCGCCATCCGGCGCGACGGACAAGCCCTGACACAAGCATTCACCGGCACCATGAGCGGCGTCCTGTTCGCGTTCTGCGCCATCGCCCTGACCACGGTCGCCGTCGAAGTGGTCGACGCCGTCTCCGACGGCCTGTTCAAGACCGCCCACCTGAACATCGAGTCGGCCGTGCGCCGCATCGTGAAGGTCAACCAGATCGGGGCCCTGTCCACCCTGGGCTGGCTCGTCCCGGTCGTCGCCGGCCTCGGCGCCGCCATCGGGGCCTTCCTCTATTGGTGCGTGATGATGGTCCGCAAGGTCGGCATCCTCGTTCTGGTCACGCTGGCCATCTTCGCCTCAGCCGGCGGCGGCTGGGAGGTCGCCCGGCGCTGGCGCAAGGGCTGGATCGAAGCCACGGCCACCCTTGTGGTCTCCAAGCTGCTGATGACGGTGATCTTCGTGCTCGGCATCGCCGCAATGGGCAGGACCGAGGCCGAGAACGGCATCGCCGCTCTCGCCGACGTCATGTCCGGCATCGTGATCATGGTCCTGGTGCTGCTGTGCCCGTACGCGGTCTTCAAGTTCGTCCACTGGGCCGCCGACGGGACCGACAGCGAGTCCATCCACCGTGCCGGCGGCGCCGGAGCGCAAATCGCCAGGGCGCATGCCGAGAAGGCCGCCCGCAAGGCCGCCGCAGCGGCGGCCACCGCCGGAACCGGTGGCGCGGCAGCCGGAGCAGGCGCCGCACCGCAGGGCCCCGATGCCAGCGGCGGAGGCGGCTTCCCCGGCGACGTCGCCGCCAACCCGACCGGCGGAGGCGGAGAGGGCAAGGAAGGTTCGCAGGGCAGCGGAACGAGTGCCTCGTCCGGCGGCAGTGCCGTCAAGTCCGGTCTAGAGAAGGCTGTTCAGCCCGCGCCGACGAGCATGTCCGACGACACCAGCGGCCAAGTGGGCGGCAGCCCGAGGCCGGGCGGATCCGGCGCCAGCGCCACGTCCGGCCAGGGCAGCGGATGGAAGTCCACACCGCCGACGACGACCCCGCCGCCGCAGGGCCCACCTCCGTCCTCCCGCTCACAGAACGCCACGTCCAGCGGGGCGAGCGGACCACCGCCTCGGACCGGCCTCTGATCTCCTGACCGAATCCCGGGGGCGGGACGTGCGCTGCGCCTCCCGCCCCCGGACCACCCGCGCCTCCAGGACCCTCCCCTTGACTGATCTCTCCGTCGCCCCGGTCACGGTGAAGTTCCCGCACCGGTCCCGCCGCGGCATCCTCCTCGGACTCTCCCTGCCCCAACTCATCCTCGTTTCCTGCACGCTGGCGCTGCTGCTGATGACGGTGATCTCCAGCGGACTACTCGGTGCCGTCGCCCTGGCCCCGCTGTGGGCCACGTCCGGTGCGCTCGTCGCGATCCGCCGGCACGGCCGCTCCCTGATCGACTGGGCACCGATCGTCGCCCGCTACGCGTACCGCCGCCGTACCGGCCAAACCCTCTGGCTCGCCCGGCCCGTCACCCGGCCCCGGCAAGACGGCATCCTCCACCTTCCCGGCACCGCAGCCTCCCTCAAGGTCGTCACCCCCGGCGACTCCGCCAACCAGGCTGCGGCCGTCCACGACCCTCACCACCAGACCCTGACAGCCATCGCTCGCGTCACCAGCCGCGCCTTCGCCCTCCTCGACCCCGCCACCCAGAACCACAACGTCAGCAGCTGGGGACGCGCACTCGCGGGCATCGCCCGCACCGGGCACATCGCCACCGTCCAGGTACTGGAGCGCACCGTCCCCGACAGCGGCGACACCCTCACCCGGCACTGGGCCCAGAACGGGCAGCCCCAGGCGCCGGTGGCCGGACAGATCTACTCCGAGCTGGTCGCCTCGGCAGGCCCCGCCGCTGCCCCGCACGAGACCTACCTCGCCATCTCCCTCGACCTCAAGGCAGCCCGGCGCCTGATCTCGCAGGCCGGCGGAGGGCTGCCCGGTGCGTTCACCGTCATGGAGCAGACCACCGCCTCCATCGCGCAGGCCGCCCGCAACGCAGGTCTCCAGGTCACCGGCTGGCTGAGCGCGCGGGAGATCGCCGCCGTCATCCGCACCGCCTACGACCCCAACGCGCTCGCAGCCCTCCAGCAGTGGTCCGAGACCGGCCGTGCCGAGGCCGATCCCGCAGCTGCCGGGCCCGTCGTCCAGTTCGAGGAGTACGACCGCCTCGCCACCGACAGCGCGCGGCACGCGACGTACTGGGTGGAGAACTGGCCGAGGACCGAGATGGGTGCCGGGTTCCTGCACGGGATCATGTTCACGGCCGGCGTGCGCCGCAGCCTCTCCCTTATATACGTGCCGCAGGGGCTCGAGTCCGCACTGCGGGACGTCCAGCGCAAGAAGGCCGCGATCATCGCCGACGCCAACGAGAGGGCGCGCCGCGGCCAGGTCGATTCCGAAGAGGATTCCGTTGAATACGCCGCCGTCAAGCAGCGTGAGCGTCAGCTCATCGCCGGGCACGCAGACGTGGCCCTGACCGGCCTGGTCACTGTCACCGCCGAGACCGACGCCCTCCTGGACGCCGCCTGCGCACAGATCGAGACCCACGCCGTCACCTCCGGCGTCGACCTGCGTCGACTCAACTACCAGCAGCCGGAAGCCTTCACCCTCACCGCGCTCCCGCTCGCCCGGACCGCGCTGTGAACCAGCCGCGCCCGTGCGCGCCCTGACCCACCGCACTCCGGTTCACCCGCGACGGGACGCCCCTCACTGCCCTGCCTACCGGCAGGAAGGACCGCCACCTTTGACCTCTCCTACGCGCTCCGATGACGCGCACCCCTACCTCCGCGCCGCGAGCGCCGGGATCCGCCACCACGCACGGGCCCTGGCGCCGTCGGACGCGGATCCGCCCAGGCCCGGAGATCGTCTGCACCTTGACGTGCTGCACGCCCACCTCACCGCTCTGCTTCAGCTTCTGGACCGGCTCGCCGACAACACCCGGCCCCCGCACCCGGCCGCCGGACGTCACCTGGCCACCGCCCACACCAGGCTCTGGCAGGCCACCAGCGAAGTCCACGCCGCCTTCCACCTGCTGCCCGGTACGCCCCAGGCCGACGTCGAGACAAGCGTCTGCCATCCAGAAGGGCTCCCCGAGGGCCCGCCCGTTCTGACGATCTGCCAGCGGCACCTCGCTGCCGGGCACGTCATCCGCCGCAAGACCACCCCCACGGACCTTGGCCCGCACACCACGGCCTGCGTGCGATGAGCACCACCCGCAGAATCGAGGGCCCCCGATGAGCCACCGGCCCGCCCGTCGCGCCCGCCGCGCGTCCGCCAGTCCGCTGTTCACCCCGCACGGCACCGACCGCGCCAGCCGCAAGGCCGCCCGCCGCCAGCTCGCCGAGGCCACCGCCAAAGCCCGCGCCGAAGCCAGCGCCCACCAGAGCGACAGCACACCCGCCGAGTACCAGACGCCCGCCCCGCTCCACCCGCCGAGCGGACGCCCCGGGCCCGCCTCCGCTCGCGGGAACCGGCTGAAGCTGCCCGCCCACCGCATGACCACCGCGGTCGCGGCCGGCGCCTATCCCTTCCTCGCCGAAGGCGGACTCGGCGCCGAGGGCATCTACATCGGCCGCGACGTCCACGCCGAAGCCTCCTTCGTCTTCGACCCGTTCGCGCTGTACGGCAAGGTCGAGGGGTTCACCAACCCGAACCTCCTGCTCGCCGGCGTGATCGGCCAAGGCAAAAGCGCCCTCGCCAAGAGCTTCGCCCTGCGCTCGGTGGCCTTCGGATACCGCGTCTACGTGCCCTGCGACCCGAAGGGCGAGTGGACACCGGTGGCGAACGCCCTCGGCGGCCGGTCCGTCGCCCTCGGTCCCGGGCTGCCAGGTCGCCTGAACCCCCTGGACGCGGCCCCGCGCCCGCGAAGCGTGGCGGAGGCCGACTGGGTCGGCGAGATCCGCAAACGACGCCTGCTCCTGCTCGGCTCCCTCGCCCGCACCGTCCTGGGCCGGGACCTGATGCCCATGGAGCACACCGCCCTGGACGTCGCCCTGGACGCCGTCGTGACCCGCGCCGCTGCCACCGGCCGTACCCCGCTCCTCGGCGACGTCGCCACCAGCCTCAACAACCCAAGCGCGCTCGACGAGGCCGCCGGGATGATGTCGGGCCAACTCGGCGACGCCGCCCGCGACCTGGCCCACGCCATGCGGCGCCTGGTCCACGGCGACCTGGCCGGCATGTTCGACGCCCCCTCCACCGTGAGCTTCGACCCGAACGCGCCGATGCTCACCATCGACCTGTCCCGCCTCGGCGGCAGCGGGGACGACACCGCCCTCGTCCTCGCCATGACCTGCGCGAGCGCCTGGATGGAATCCGCCCTCTCCGACCCCGGCGGCGGGCGACGTTGGATCGTCTACGACGAGGCGTGGCGCCTGATGCGGCACGTCGGCCTGCTCCAGCGGATGCAGGCCCAGTGGAAGCTCTCCCGCGGTCTCGGCATCGCCAACCTGATAGTGATCCATCGGCTCAGCGATCTGCTCACCGCCGGCGATGCCGGATCACAGGGCCGCGCCCTGGCCGAAGGACTTCTCGCCGACTGCAGCACCCGGATCATCTACCGCCAGGAGACCGACCAGCTCCACGCTGCGGCCTCCCTGCTCGGCCTGACCTCCGTCGAGATGGACGCCATCGCACACCTCAACCGAGGGCGCGGCCTGTGGAAAGTCGCCGGACGATCTTTCATCGTGCAGCACCTCCTGCACAGCCACGAGCTGGCGCTCTTCGACACCGACGCCCGTATGCACTGAGGACCAAGAGGCCCGTGAAACCCGACTTCCAACGCGACCTGATACCGCGCGACGACGCCCTCCACCTTATCGGCACGCTGAACGCGATGAAGGACAAACTGCACGACGCCGCCCAGCAGTGGGAGCTGCTCGACGAGAACGGACACGTACCGGCCACGCCCTCCTACACCGCGCTGCTCCAGCACGCCACCGACGCACAGGACCTCTCCCGCGACGTCCTCCACCTGACTGCTGACTTCGCCCGGAGCCCACACCACACCACCCGCGCCGGCAGCACCGTTCTGAAGCATCTCGGCACGGCGGCGACCATGTCCAGCCACGCAGCACCGCACTTCACCGAGGCTGCGGAGTGTGCCCTGGCCCTGCCCCGATCTGCCAACCCGACCGACCGGCGCTACCTCGCGAACCGCATGGTCATCGACCACGCCTCAGCCCGCGCCTTCCTGCGGCGCACCTCGGAATCCCTTCGTGACGCGGCCAAGGAACTCGACGACCACCTCGGCTTCCAACGCTTCCTCGTGACGCTCACCCGTCAGAAAGGCCAGCCGGCACCTCCGTCACCCAGGCCGGGCGGTCGCCACCGCTGACCGCGCCTGCCCCGAAGCCCGATCCACCCACATCCCCAAGGAATGCTCTGAACCGCCCCGCTCATTTCAGCGACGCCGACTGGGCCGAATACCAGCAGTGCCAGGCCGAGCACGACGACCTCATGGCGCAAGTCGCCGACCGTGAAGCCCAGCTGGAACACGACCTGATCGCCGCCTACGACGAGTACGAACTCGACTTCAGCCCAGTTCCGAAGCCGGAAGCCAACCTCGCTCGCCGAACGCCTCCGGCACACCGACCGGCGTCCCACAGGAGAAGCCGTGGCCGCTGACGAGGCGAACGCCACGGACGCCCGCGTGGCTCCGATCGCGCCGCTTCCCGACCACCGCGACGTGAACATGCCGTGGTGGCAGGAGCTGTGGCGTCGCCACGCGCACATCACCACGCCGCTGCGAGAGCGCGGGCTGGAGTGCGACATCGAGTTCGGCCTCAGCGCCTACATCGTGCGCGTGGCTCTCCCTGACGACAGTTACCTGATCATCAGTCCGCCGCAGGAGCCGTCCTCCGAGCGCCCGCCGGGAAACCCGGAGGGCTGGATCGCGACCCGTGAGCACCCCGACGACCAGTCGCTGTTCGAGGTCCTCTACGACTCGGCTCCCTCCGACACCCCCGGTGCCGCTCAGCGGCCCGAGGCCCGCCACGGCGGCAGCGCCCAGCCCCTGATCGAGGCGATCGACCATCGCCTCGGCCAGCTCGGACTGCTGCCACATCCCGTCTCGCCCTCCGCAACCCCGCACCCGCTCCCGGCTACGCCGACGCTCCAGGCGCCCGAGGCCCCTGTCGTCTGCGACACCGCAGACCACGCCCCCGTCTACGGCGACGCGCTGCGCGATCTGACCGACCGGCTCAACGGAGCCGAGTCGCACGCGGATGCCGCCGCCCTGCTGCACCAGATCCTGGAACCCACCGACGGCCTGCTGGCGCAGCTGCCAAGGAAGCTGAGGAGGACGACGGCTTCGACCTGTCCTACGACCTCGCCGACGCCGCCGCCGAGATCCGCAGCCTCGGAGAAGTCCTGCACGTGGCCGAGGACCGGATGCGGGCGCTGACCCCGCTCGTGCCCGCGCCGCGGCCCCCGTCCGCTCCGGCCCGACCGCCGTCCCCTCCCCCGCTCGTCCTCCCGCCGGCACAGCCGCGGCACACGCGCTGACGCCGGACCACCACCTCCCTCCAGGAACACATGGCCTCACCCCGCACCGACCTGTCCGCCTTCGCCGTCGGCCTCGCCGCACGCCTGCCCGGCACCTGGACCAGCGAGTACCAGCGCTACGCGCAGTACGCGGACCAGCTCCCCCGCACCGTGAAGCTCTGGGACAACGGCCACGTCGACTACATCGTCAGCCAGTACGTCCTCACCCACGACGCCGTACTCCACGGCCCGGCCGACCAGCAGCTGTACGTGGCCGACCGGCCCCGCTACCCGCACCAATTCGTCGTCGCCCCGCTCACCCCCGCCAGCACGCACATCAAGCCCCACCACTTCGCCGGAGTCGCGGAACCCAACGGCATCACCGTTCCCAAGGACCCCGCACGGGCCGCAGCAGAAGTCACCCGGCGGGTGCTGCCCCGCTACGAACAAGCCCTGCACACCGTGCTCGACAACGCGGTACACCAGCCCGAGCCTCCCCACCGGCCGGCACCGCCACAGGTCGACCAGGTCCTCACCCTGACCCTGTACGGCGACGGAGCCCTCGGCGCGCCATACGAGAGCGTGCCGGTGGAAGCCCGCATGACGCTGTACGCCCATGGCTTCCAGTACCACCCGCATCAAGCAGCGTTCCTCCTGCCCACCGCCTACGGGAACACCCGTCGCGCGCTTGTCGTCCACGGCGTGGTCCAGCAGCTCACGGCCAAGGGCATCGGCGTGAACCTCCGCCACTCGGCGCCCACCATCAACGCCGCCCTTCCGCCGACGTCACCGAAGACCGCACCTTCGACCAGCCGCACCCGCTGATCCCCCCTTCCACGAATCCTTGGAGCCTCCATCCGCATCGCCCGCCCCGCCCTGCCGCTGTTCGTCGGCGCCGCCTGCCTCGCTCTGCCCCTCACCGGCTACGCAAGCGAAGACGGCCCCGTCCAGGCCCGACACACGCCCAGCGCCAGCACCATCCCGAAGCCCGCGCCCGCTCTCAGCGCTGCCCAGGCCCGCGACGTCATCACCCGCTATTCGAAGATCAACAACGAAGCCAACACCGACCGCGACCGGCGCCTGCTCGACACGATCGAGGACGGCCCGCTGTACGCGATGTCCGTCTCGGACTACACCGAGATAGAGGGGCTCCCCGCGGGAGACCGCAAGCCGTACAAGCCGTGGTCCTACGACTCCGCGAACGCCACGCTGTACATCCCGCGCCTGGGAGCCGGGCAGGACCGCTGGTTCGCCGCCGCGCTCTCCGGTCAGAAGGGCAAGGCACCCTCGCGTCTGGGCGTGTTCGCCGAACGCTCCCAGCACAAGAGGTGGGAGATGGTCTCCGTCGTCGACCTCGACAGCCCGAAGCTGCCGGACATCGCCCTCGACCGCGACGGGTACGCGACGGCCGTCGCCGCCGATGGCAACAAGCACCTCGCGGCCGACGCCGACCTGCTGCGCGCCGCGGTCCTCGACAACTTCGCCACCGGAGGCACGAACACCGGGACGAAGGTCTTCGCCCCGACCAAGGCGAGCAAGCGGCAGATCGAGGTCCACGACAAGACCGGCGCCCGCTACGGCACCCAGGGCACCACTGTCTTCGTCGGCGCCGCCAACCGCTACACGGACGCCTACGCCCTCAAGACCACCGACGGCGGCGCGCTGATCCTCTTCTCCCACACGCACACCCAGACCGACGCTGTCGCGCACTCCGGCCTGCAGATCAACCCCGGCAAGGACGACCGGGCCTGGCTCCACGACGTGCCCCGCACCTCCATCACCTACACGTTCGTGTGCAACGACGCCGCCACCGTCCCCGCAAAGGCCGAACCCTCCCGCCTGATCGGCTACACCTGCGCCCGCACCGACGCCTCCGGCCCGCCCGTGCCGTCCTGGTCGGACCGCGCGTAGACGCACCACCCCTGACACGCCGCGCGCCACCTTGATGGCCGCCCAACCTCCCCGATCCCTTGCTCGATCCGGAGAAATCCCTGTCCACACGTTCCTTCATCGCCCGCCCCACCACCGGCACGGGGTACAGCGGCATCCACGTCCAGCTCGACGGCGTACCCAGCCACCACCTCCCCCTGCTCCTGGCCGCCTACCAGTACAAGTTCGGGCGCAACGTCGAGGCCATGTGCCGGCACCTCATCGACGATGTCGCCGTCGGCTGGGACGAACTCGGCACCGATCTCCTCGACGATGCCCCGCCCGCACTCGTGACCGCGCTGAGCGGCGGCGAGCACTGGCCCAGCCGAACCCTCGACCACCTGATCACCCCGGACGGCTCGCCGCCGGTACGCATGTCGGTCACCGACACGACCGCCGACGAGCAGGACATGCAGTGGGGCTACGTTCTGCACAAGGAAGGCGTCGAGGTGATCAGCCTCCTGCACGAGG
Source organism: Streptomyces cyslabdanicus (assembly GCF_052663305.1). Classification (NCBI taxonomy): domain Bacteria; kingdom Bacillati; phylum Actinomycetota; class Actinomycetes; order Kitasatosporales; family Streptomycetaceae; genus Streptomyces; species Streptomyces cyslabdanicus. The sequence continues at coordinate 73,625 of NZ_JBQRUW010000036.1, read as the reverse complement.
ACATCGGCCCGGTCGTGGACTGGGCCACCGACCCGCGCACCGTTTTCAACGACCACCCGGCGGCCTGGTCCTCCCTCCACACCGCGCCAACCATCCGGGCATCGCGCGGCACGCAGCCCCAGAGCGCTCCTGCCACAGTCCCGGCGAAAGCCGACACCCCACGCCCCGCCGCCCGCCGCTAGTTCCCCTCGTCTTCCCGAAGCCTTTCCTGCTCCCGCACGCCACGCCCCTGATCACCGTCGTCATCGCCAGCCGCCTGCGCGAAGACCGGCTGGACTACCTGACCGCCATGCAGGCCAGCCTCACCCGGCAGTCGGTGCCGTGGGAGGCCGTGATCGCCCTCGACGGTGCTTCGCCCGACCGTCTGCCGGCCCCCTCACCGCGGCCCGGCCCGTGCACCGCAGCCACTGACAGTTCCACCCCGACCACGCGAGGAGAATCCCGCCCCCTTGCAACCCGGCACCCACTTCGCCTTCGGCGACCACGACACGCACGGCTTCGTCGCCTCCTTCACCGCCTCCATGCCAGCGAACCTCGCCCACTGGTACCTGGAGCGCGAGCAGTTCGAGCCCGTCCCCGGAGAACCAGGGCTGTTCCGGCTCATCGAGCCCGAGCGCGACGGCCCTCGCCGCACCCGCCAGGCCGTCCACGATCTTCGGCGCCAGGGCTACACCGTTCAGGCCGACATCCGCCTCGACCCGTCCCTCTCCGCCAGCCCACCACGCCCCGTCCGGCCCAACGGACTCCAGGAGCGCCGCAGCCGTCTCGCCCAGACCGCCGCCAGCCGAACGACGCAGCGCTCCACACCGCCCACCACCTCCCCGCCGTCGGCCCGGCCGATCCCGCCGAAGCCCACCTACGCACCGACCGTCCGCCTGACGGCCGCGGCCGTCAGGCGGTCCCGATGACGTTCCCACGCAGTCAGTCCCCCGACGGCCCTCTGCCGACAGCGCCCGAGCTCTCCAACAGGGCACGCGACTTCCGGCTGCGGATGGCGGTCATCGACCGCGAGACCGAAACCGCGCTCGACCTGACACGCGACCGCTACGGCCGCACCGTCCACGCGGGCGCCGCGGCAGCCGCACGAGCCCACCGCGACACCGCGGCGGTGGAGGCGTACACCACCCACCTCGCCCCACACGCCGAGGCTCCCCTCGATGCCGCCCGCCTCGTGCTCGACGAGCTGCCACCCGCCCGGCACCTGGCCGTACTGGACGGCCTGGCCGCCTCCGCCGCCGAGATCCACCGGACCCTCGACCGGCCGGCCACCCCCGGCTCTCCGGCCGAACGCGCTCAGCACGCGGCCCTGTGGCCGCACCTGGCCGCCTGGGCGGACCACAGCTCCATCGCCAGCAACCTCGCCGACCAGCGCGATGGCCAGCACCACAAGGCCCCGCTGACCGACGAGGAACAACTGATGTGGACCGAGATGGCCCAGGCCGCGCAGCAGCGAGGCGAGCTGGAGCTGACCGAGTCGTGGTACGCCGCCGACGGGCAGCCGATCACCCTCGCCCACCTGATCCAGGACGACGACTCGACGGTGGTCGCGCTACGAGGCGACCCGGACGCACCGGGCTGGCAGGTGATCGGGCACTACGCCCACGAATACGAGGCAGGCAAGGTACTGCCCGCCCCGGTCCCGCCCGGCGTGCTGCGCGCGGACGTCTCCCGGTTCAACCGCCCCGCGCCGGCCCCGGAGGTGTCCCTGCTGGAACTCATCCGCGACATCGTCGAAGGCCAGACCGCAGGAGACGCCGCAGAAGCTCTCCTCGGCGCCGTCCAGCGCGGCCGTGAGGCGGGGCCGATGGTCCGTCTCCAGGAACTCCTCGAAACGAGCGGCCAGTTCGCCAGCGCACTGGAGACCGTGCAGGGCCGTCAGATCGCCGCCCGCCTCTCAGCGCTGGGCCGGCAACTCGAGTTCCTCACCCGCGAAGTCGAAGAAGCGGCCGAGGACCTCGGCGCGACTGTCGCCGTCCTGCCCCCGCACCGCACCCCCGTGCTGCGCGCCCGCCCGCGCCCGGCCGTGGACACCACGCCGCCGCGCGCCAGCACGACCGCCCGCCACCGCTGAGCACCGGGAATGCCCCAGTTGTTCCTCACCTGCCGCCTCTCCGGCGGCAGCCTCCTAAGGCCTGTCCGGTCGATCTTGAAACTCCACGACAGCACGCGCTGGCCCTGCGGCTACGGCAGCCTGGTAGCGCTCATCCACCAGGTGAACGAACGCGCGGTCGCGGCGATCACCAGCCTCCATGGTGCTGCGCCAACCAGGCCCTTCACGTTCCCACTGTTCGCGTGCGATCTCGCCGCGGAAGTGCCCGTCGAGCTTTACGGCGAGTTTTTCGACGGATAGGTGGCCGCTGCGGAAACGCTGCAGCAACTCGCCGAGGGCGAGCGACGTAATCAGATGCTGCTGATGCCGCTTCAAGGTGACCGGCGCAACGGGCGGTGACCATGCCTGAAGTAGATCCGGGTCGCTCAGCGCGAGTGTCGCAAGCTGGAGATGGCTGTCCCTGATGGCCTGCTCGTTGCTGGTGCGAGTCTGACGTACTTGGTAGAGCAGCGAGACGGCGACGCCAGCCAGAGCAATGGCCGAGAGCACGACGGACACGGCCCCGTACGCCTGGCTGATGTCACTGAGCTTGCCCCAGTCGGTGTTCGAGGGAGCCACGGCGGCCAACACGAACGGTGTGGAGGTGATCAGACCCAGCAGTCCGAGTCCGAGCAAGCCGTACGCCAGGGCCATCCGTACTATCCGCGTGCGTTGTGCCCCGTCTCTTCCGGTTGTCACATGCCCCCCTAGAAGCCCGAACGTCGATTCGCTGACCAGGATGAAGCTGGTGCTAACACCCGACAAGGGGGCGCTGAATCCAAACGACCACCGCCCGACGGCTTCTCCACACGCCAGGATGCCCGCCGCGGACGGACAGAGGCCGCCGACCCACGCCCTCATCAGTGACCCGCGCAAGGAGCAGTTACATGATCGACTGGACACTCCCTAGGGGCCTCCACTATGGGCGCCGCGCCTCGACCGAACCCACCACCGGCCAGCTGATCATCGCCGGATGCTCCCGCTGGTAACTCTGCCAGGGCCCTTCGCCGCCATCGTCGTGGTTGCCGTGCCCGGTGTGCTCCTGACCGTCGTGATCGCCTGGGCCGACGTGACCACGGACGCTCTCCCACATGCCGCACGCCGATGGCTCCGCCCCGCCGGGCAGCTGCCGTGCGGCCGATAGCCCCTACTCCGAGGCCGGCACAAGACGCCCTGGTCAGGGCGCAATCCCATCACTTTCCCACCCTTTTTGAGGAGACCCATTTATGGCTGTGCGTACGCAGTGGACCGTGGAGCATGCCTGCTCCCACCATGTGGTTCATGACCTGTCCAATCGCCCTGCCGACAAGCGGGCAGGCTTCGCCCACTGGCTCGCAGCCAAGGACTGCACCGACTGCTGGAAGGAGGCGCGCGACGCCGACTCCACGTCCAAGGAGGAGTGGCTCGCGGCGAAGCGCGCCGAGGAGCAGGAGGCAGCCGTCGTGTGGGCCAAGCAGTTCGACATGCCGCAGCTGGAAGGCCCGGAGAAGGCCCTGGACTGGGGTGAGCGATCCCGCCACCAGCTGATGACGGCCGCGCACACCGCGCTCGTCGTCGAAGGGAGTTGGGATGAGCCGGACTGGGCGGAGCTGGAGGAGAAGGCCCGCACGGTCACACGCGCCGGTTGGTGGATCGACCAGAGGGACGCCGAAGGCGCTGACCTGCTCGAACTCCTCGACGCAGCCACCGAGGCGGACCGCGGTACGGAGAACCCGTTCCGCTGACGGCTGGGGAACATAGCCGGGAAACGCCGGTTAGCCAAACCGGCGTTCCTCTGGACCATTGTTCCTCCCACCCCGCCAGCGATTGCGTGGAAGGAACCCATGTCCCAGCCCCCGCCCACGTCGGCCTTCGCGCCGACGCCCGACCCGCTCACTCCCGACCGGGACATCACCCACGCCCACTTCCAGGCCGGTGACACCGTCGTCGTCCTCAAGGGGGTGGCCGGCGGGGAACTGTGGGGGGACGCGATGCGCGTCGTGGCGCCGTCCTGGCACACCCCGACCGACGAGGACGGCTGGCGGCTGCGGGACGCGACCGGCGGCGCCCAGTCCTACGTCACCGGCCACCCCCGCTACCTCGTGCATCTCTCGCGCCGCTGCCCGGACTGCCTGATCCATCTTCGGGCCATGGAGGATGCCCTCCTTGCGCGGTTCGCCGGCCGCGACGAGCTGATCGACTGCGGCTGGTACACCACCACCGTCCTCAATCAGTTGGTGCACATCGCCGACATCCGGAGCGGCCGGTGATCCCCCGCCTGCACGAGCGGACCCACCGGCCGCACGACCCGCTCGCCGAGGCACTGGGGCGGCCGGTCTCACCGAACGAGGGCCTGACGGAGTACACGGTCGTCGCCCACTGGCCGGGCCTGGATTGCTTCACCCTGGACGACGAGCGGAAGACCTGGACGTCCGTCCAGTGGGCCGAGCACCTCGAAGGCCCCTATCTGGAGCACCCGTTCGCTGCCGGCCCGGACGATGACCGGCGGGCGATCCTCCACCTCGACATCCGGCTCCACCCGAACGACCGGGAGCTCACCGGCCCCGAGTGGGCTGAAACCGCCCACCGGCTCGCCCGGGCCGCCGGTATCGAGATACCCGGCGCCGCGGAGCACGGTTGGCGGTGGATCGCCGTCCGGGCCCAGCCCGGACGCCTGGATCTGATCGCCAACCTGATCCACATTGACGGAACATGGCGCACCCCGCCCGCGGACATCCTGCGACATCTCTCGGACGAGGCGCGTCGCATCGAGCAGGACCTCCACCTGATCGCCGAACGCACCGGAGCCACTCCGCGACCCGCCATCCGCACAATGCCCACAGCAGTGGCCCAGCTCGCGAGCGTCCTCACGCAGCTCGCCGACGAGCAGGCTGGCCCGCTGGCCGCGGTCCGCGGACTTGTCGAGCACACCGCGCACCGGATCGCCTGCCAGCCGGGAGCCGCCGGCACCGATACGGCGCACCGCCTGGATCTGATCGCCCGCCGCCTCCACGCCATCCAGCAGGACCTGGACACCGCCGCAGCCCACCTCGTCCAGCCCTCTGCCGCCGCCGTCCCGGCGGCCGTCCGGCACACCGCCCACCGATCGCCGTAGGAGAAACGTCTCCTTGCCCCGTACCGACCGCTTCCTGGACATCCGCCGCGACCCGCACTCCGGCGAACTCCTCGCCCGCGGCGGCGACTCCGAGGCGCACAGCGTCCTGCAGCGCGCCGGTCTCGTCGCCGTCGTCCGCGTCCACGAGACCTACCACCGCGCCCCCACCGGCCTGGCCGCGGATGACGAGTCCCGTCTCGCCACCGACGCCGTCGCCCGCCTCCGAGCCGCCGGATATAACGTCGACTGCGACGCAGACTTCGACACCGACGCCCGCCCGGCCGGTTACCTGCCGCTCGGCGCTTCTGTCGCCCACCTCGCCGAGCGGGTCCGCGGGGCCACCACCACGGACAAGGCCGCCGACGCGCTCACGGAGCTGACCGCCGCCCACGACGGCATCCTCGCCGCGCTGGACGAAGTCCTCACCGCCACCGTCGGCTTGCATGACGAGCTTGGTGGCCCGTCCGACAAGTACATCGCCCAGCGGCTCCGCCATATCGCTGACGAGCATCTCCGCGTCATCCACGGCGACCTCTCCTACCTCCGCAACAAGCTCGCCGACCGGCACGCCCCGCACCCCGGCCGCAGCACCTGCACCGAGGAAGTCCCGTCAACCGAACAAGAGCGCTCCGCCGTGTGCGCCTGCCCGCCCCCGCCGCGCACGTTCCCGGCCCCACCGCCCCCGATGGCCGCCGGACTGCGCCGCTGACCCCCACTTCCCCCAAGGACACCATGCACGACCACGACACCTCCGAGCGCCTTGCCTCGTACGCCGACGTCCTCGCCGGCGAACTCCCCGGCACCTGGACCAGCTCCCACCTGCAGCCGGACGCCAAAGACGATCTCGCCGAACTCGCCGACCACATCTGGGACCTGGACCTGGTCGCCGCCTCGCTCGCCGAGCACCCGCTGAAGCAGGCCGCCGTCCTGAGCCGCCCGGACGGCGCGCAGCTCGTCCTTCTGGACCGGCACGACGAGCGCGACGGCTTCCTCATCGCCGCCGTCGCCCCGCATGCCCTGCCCGACGAGGCATACCGTGCCCTCCCCGAGCCCAACGGCATCGCCCTGGCCGACGACCCGTTCCTGAGCGCCGAGCAGATCGCCGGCGACCTGCTCGCCCGCTACGACAGCGCGCTCGCCCAGGTCCGTCACAACGCCCTGGGCGGCATCCAGCCCTCTCAGCCGGACCGGGTCGTCCTGACCTGGCAGCCGGACGGCAGCATCGCCACCGCCCCCGCCGACAACCGCGCCGGCGCCGTCCTCGCGGCCCACGGCTTCGTCCAGGACCCGCAGAGCGGCATCTACCGCTTGGAAGGAGACGACACCCGGGCGCAGGCCCGCGCTCTGCGCGAGATCGGCCCGCAACTCGACGCGCTCGGCATCGGCATCGCACTGCAGCATCCCGCAGCCCGGACCGTGCCCACCTCCGCCCCCGCGTCCATGCCGCCGGTACCGGCCGGCCCCCGTACGCCGGCCACCAGGACTCGATGAAGCAGGCGGAGCCCGACTTCTGGGTGCTGGAATACGTCACCATCACCAAGGACCCCCGCACCGGCCTGGTCGTCGCCATCGGCGGCACCGACAAGGCCGCGGACATCCTCCAGCGGACCGGTGGCTTCCTCTGCGCCGCCGGGCCTCGCGGGGACTACCACCGGCTTCCGCACGGCCTCCCCGTCGCGCAGCAGCGTCTCAAGGCGACCACCGCCTCGCACGCCCTGCTGGCCGCCGGCCACAGCGTCCACCTCGACCCCGCCCTGAACATGCTCGTCACACCGGACGGCGAACGCGAGGCGGCCCTGCGCTACCTGGCTGGCCTCGCCGAACGGGTCGCTGCCGCCGAGACCACCAGTGAAGTGGCCGACGTACTGACCGAGGTCGCTGCCCCCGTCCACGGGCTGCTGCCTCTCACCAGGGAAGTGATCGTCCGCGCCTGGATCGCCACCGGTGACCTCCAAGGGGCCGCGCCCGACGAGGAACCCGAGCCGATCGCACGGCTCGGGGACACAGCGAGATCCCTGAGCGAGGCCGCCCGCGCCATCCTCCGCGCACGCAACCACGCCGCACGCCCAACGCAACGGCCGGGCACCACGCCGCCGCCGAGCCGCGCCCAGCCCTCGGTATCCCGCCGCCGTTGAACCCGGAGAAACCCGTAGCAACCCGCACTCCCCCACCGATCAGCAACCGGCTCAATCCCCGACTCGCCACGGCCCTCTTCCGCCACTATCTGCGCGCCTGTATCCCGACCGGCCCTGACCGCGCCTCCCCACTGACCGCCGCCCACCCGGAGGCCGACCTCGCCGAGACGCAGCGCGTCGGCCCCCGTCACCACCACTGACCGTCCACCGACCCGGAGGAGCATGTCCCACCCCGCCCCCTACCTGGTGAGACTCGCCGACGAGATCACCCGCCAGCTCGGCCAGCTCTCCGACCACCTCTCTCAACTTCCCCCGCCGCAGGCCGCTCAGGTCATCGCCCACGTTCTCGATCCGGACAACGGAGTCCTCGGCGGCGTCACCCACCTCGTGGCCACCGGCAGCGTGTTCGCCAAGGAGCAGGCAGAGCGCGGCGCGCTCCCCGCGGCGGTGTGGCTCGCTCTGGGCCGTGCCTCGAACGAACTCGGCGACATCACCCTCGACCTGGACGAGCACAAAGACACCCTGCAGCGCGTCGGCGCCCAGCCCGCCACGGCGGCGGCGAAGCCCCCGGCACCCGCACCGCTCGTCGTCCGGCGCCGCTGGTGAAGAAGAAGCAGGGGCAGGGCTGGGGATCCGGCGAGCAGGCCGAGCAGCACTACCTCGTCCAGCCCCGCGCGCTGGCCGGCGGCGGCGATGTCCGGCACGTCTCGGAGTTCCTGCGCGCCTCCGGCTGGCGGGACAAGTCCAAGACGGGCGGCCCCCTGCGCATGGAGAGCCCGGACCGCACCGTCCGTATCGCCTACGACCCCTACGTCCTTCCCGGCGGATGGACCATCCACGGCAGGGCAGACGGGGCGAACGGCGAGTGGTCCGCCCGCCTGGGCCGGCAGACGCCGGTGGAGATCGTCGCCGGCCTGACCGACGCCCTCACACGCCCCCGCTCCGCCCACGCCCCCAACGTCTGGGCCCCGCTGCAGGAGCAGAACTGGCACACGCGTTTCGAGGGCCAGGACTACGTGGCGACCAGTCCAGACGGCGGCGCGTGGATGCAGTACCGGCAGAGCCCCGACGGGGCGGCGATGTGGTGGACCGGAGCGCAGGACAAGCAGGGCAACGGCTGGACGGCCAACTTCACTCCGAACACCCCGATGCACCTGGTGCAAGCCTTCTCCACCGAACTCGCCAGCCCGGACCCCGTGATGCGACCGCGCGGACGCGTGCCGATGAGCGCGCAGATCCGTACCTGGTCGGTGTCCGTGAAGCCCTCCCAGCTCAGTGCCTGGCAGCAGGCCCGCATCACGGCCGCCCGCGCCGCCGCCTGGGCCCGCAACAGCGCCCGCAGCACCAGGCCGCGCACCAGCGCCCGTCCCTACACCCCGGCCGGCGGCGCACGCACCCGCCGCTGACCGCAACAGCCCCGCCCCGAGGAGCCAGATGCCCGCACTCACCCCGGACACCATCCGTACCCTGACCGAAACGCTCGCGGACCTAACCGACTACCTGCGCGAGAACCCCGACCCCGTACAAGCCCTCGCCCTCGTCGAGCCCCTCCTCGACGAGTACACGGGTCTGCCCGTCCAGTTTGCCGACACGCTGCGCGCCCTCGCCCGCGCCGTACAGGAGAACCCGGACACGCCGCGCACGGCGCAGGGCAACCTGCTGATCACCGAGCTGCGCACGGCCGCGTGGGAACTGGCCGAACAGCACGCCCTCCACTACGTGCTGGACGATCTCCGCGATCTGTACGAAAGTTCGCCGACGAGCGAGCAGGGGTGCTGCTGGTGCCGCTGAGCGAACGGCAGCTCGCCGCTTTCGCCGACAAGCACGCCGTGCAGATCCCGTACGACACCAGCCCCCGCCACCTCGCCGGCCCCGGAGACGCCCGTCACGTCACACACGGTCTGGCCGCCGCCGGATGGAACACGGTCTCCGACCCCCTGAGCGCCGAGATCATCCTGGCAAGCCCTGACCTTCGCCACCGGCTCCAGTTCGACCCGCAGTCCCGCACCTCGGCATGGTGGCGGCTACGGGCAGAGCCCGTCGGCACCGAGCCCGGCTGGCACGCCGAGTTCGGCGAGCACGTCCCCGCCGAAGTCCTCGCCGCCTTCACCGATGCCCTCATCGTCCCGCCGCCACAGCAGCCGGACCCATGGCAGCCGGTGACCTCGGCAGGATGGCACCACGACTCAAGCGGCACGGCACGCTCGCCGGACTCCATGTGTCACGTCCAGCTGCGGCCGTTGAGCGAATTCCACGACCGTTCGTCCTGGCACATCGAGACCCGCGAACCCAGCCACGGAGAGTTTCCCGGCCCTCGCATCTGGGACGCCTACCTCGACGAGAACACCCCCGCTCACCTGGTCAGTGTGTTCCTCACCGCGCTGGCCGACCGCAGGCCGCTCCAACGCGGCATGTTCGAGCGCATCGGCCACTACAGCGCCGTACAGGAGCCCAGCCCCTTGCGCCCACAGCAGGTGGTCGACGCCCACACCGCGCGCATCAGGTCGCTCCGCGCACAGGCGCGCTCCGCCCGCCGCCAGCAGACGAAACCCGCGACGCCCCCGGCCCGCGCCAGCACCGCGCAGCCGGCCGCTCGCCGCTGAACCGACAGGACCCCTCACCATCTCCCCAGACCACCACACACACCGCGACTCCCTGCGCCACCTCGACCACTACGTGCGGGACAGCCAGAAGATCCTCGACGCCTGGGACGCCTACTCCGACGAGCACACCGACCTCGACGGCTGGCCCCATGACGACCACGCCTACGGCATGCGCAAGAGCCAGCGCGACGCCGACACCGCCGAGGCGTTCGAGCTGCTCCGCTACGGCGCCCGTCACCTGCTGGCCACGGCCGAGACACAGCTGACCCGACTGCCGGAGAACACGGTCCAGAGCCGCTGGGTCTACCAGCTGGGCGTCCTGCACACGGCCCTTGACCGGCTCGACGAACTGCACGAGCAGTGGCTGCTCACCCGCGACGCCCTCCCCGCCACCGCCAAGCCCGGTACCGCCGACTTCGACGACGCCCTCGCCGAACATCACGCCGAATCGTGGAGCTACCTCGACGACTGGGCCACGCACGGCAAAGCGCTCCGGGAAATCAACACCGCAGCCCGCAAGGCCCCTTCACCCCTGATCCCCACACTGGCCCTCGCACCCGCCCGGCGAACCGCGGCACGGAAGTGACCATGTCCCCAGCTCCCGAGACCGTCGAGGTCGACTTCATCACACCGCGCCACCTCGCCAGCGGCGGCGACCCCGCCTGGATCACCGTCCCCCTCCACCGCGCCTGCGGATGGAGTTACGGCGATGACCCCCTGATGCCGCGCGTCCTGCTCTCCAGCCCCGACCAGAAGGCCCTCCTACGCCTGGAGCCCGATCCCGACGACCAGTGGTGGACCCTTCACCAGGTCGCCGAGCCGAACCGGCCCGCCTGGTACGCGAGCTTCGGCGCCCGCACCCCGGTCGAGCTGATCGCCGCAGTCACCGACGCCCTCACCGATCCGGCCCCAGCCGCTGACGCGCCGGGCGACCCGTATGGAGCGCTCCGGCAGGCCGGCTGGTCGCCGTACGGCGACAACGGCCTCGCCTCCCCCGACAAGACGGCGTACGTCGAGCGGCTGGGAACACCGGCTGATCCGGGAGCCTGGTTCGTCACCGTCACCCACGCCCTGCACCAGAAGATCTGGCAGGCCCGCTTCGGCGCCCACACCCCGCCACCCCTCGTCGCCGCGTTCACCGCCGCGCTCGCCGACCCGAAGCCGGTGCACCGCACCGACAGCGGGCGCAGTCTGCCGCCCCTCGACCCGGACATCGTCACCCGCAAGACCACCGACGTACTCGCCGTGTACGTCGCCAGCGCGCTGGAAGACCGCGTCCACTCCCTCGCTGCCCGGCACACCACCACGCCGCCGGTCCCGACCCCCTCGCGGCAGGCGCCGCCCAGGCACGGCCGCAGCCGCTGACCCTCCCCTCCCCGCCCGGAAGCACGTAGCCCTTGCCCCCTTCCTCCTCCAGCAGCAACACCGACGGATACGACCTCGTCCTGCGCCTCCTGATCGGCGTGCTCGCCGTCGTCGTCCCCCTGTCCCACCTGGCCTGGCTGTCCGGCAACATCACCGCCTACCTCACCGGCGCCAGCTGGGCCCCCTACCAGCCGACCACCGCCCTGCTCCACCCCAAGCAGGTCTGGCCCGACGCAAGCGAAACGTCCCTGCTGATCGGCGCCCGCATCGTCCCCGTTCTCCTGTTCCTCGCCCTCGGCGCAGGGGCGGGCGTCCTGTGGGCCCGGCACAAGAACCGAAACGGCGGCCGGAAAAAGAAGATCACCGACATGGCCAAGGCCCGGGACATCGAACCGCTGATGGCCAAGGCGATCACCGACAAAGCCCGCTCCCTGCGCCCCAGCCTGAAGGACACCAAGCACATCGACGCGAAGGACACCGGCATCCTTCTCGGCAACCTGCAGGGCAGCCGCCACGAGGTACGGATGGGGTTCGAGGACGTCGCCGTCGCGATCATGGCGCCCCGGTCCGGCAAGACCACCAGCTTGGCGATCCCCTCCATGCTCGGCGCACCCGGCCCGGTCCTGCTGACGTCGAACAAGGCCGCTGGCGACGCCTTCACCACCGCCTACGAGGCAAGGGCCCGGGCGGGGACGGTGTGGACCATGGACCCGCAGCAGATCGCGCACGCCGCCCGCGAGATGTGGTGGAACCCCCTCGCCAGCGCGAAGACCCTGGACGGGGCGAACCGACTCGCCGGGCACTTCCTCGCCGCAAGCGTCGATGCGCCCCAGCAGGGCGACTTCTGGTCGAAGGCCGGCAGCAACATCCTGTCCCAACTGCTGCTGGCCGCAGCGCTCGACGAGCGCCCGATCACCGACATCATGCAGTGGCTCGCCTTCCCCGCCGACCGTACACCGCTCGACATCCTGCGCGACCACAACTTCGCCGCCGTCGCCGCTCAGCTCAAGGGCACGGTGGAGGGGCCACCCGAGACCCGGGACGGCATCTACGAGACCGCTCGGCAGTACGCCTCCGCGCTCCTGAACGCAGAGATCGCCGCATGGGTGACCCCGCAGAAGGACGTCCCCGAATTCCGGCCGGAGCAGTTCGTCACGTCCACCGACACGCTGTTCCTGCTCAGCAAGGACGGCGGCGGCGGAGCCTCGGCGCTGATCGCCGCGTGCGCAGACTCGGTGATGCGGGCCGCGACCGCGCAGGCCGAACGCGCCGGCGGGCGCCTGGATCCGCCCATGCTCGCGATCCTCGACGAGGCCGCCAACGTCTGCAAAATCTCGGACCTCCCGGATCTGTACTCCCACCTCGGCAGCCGCGGGATCATCCCGATCACCATCCTCCAGTCCTACCGCCAGGGCCAGAAGGTGTGGGGAGACGCGGGCATGGACGCCATGTGGAGCGCTTCCACCGTCAAGGTGATCGGCAGCGGCATCGACGACCCCGACTTCGCCGACAAGCTGTCCCGCCTGATCGGCGACCACGACGTGGAGACCACGTCCACGTCGCACTCGGAGTCCGGCAAGAGCACGTCGGTGTCGATGCGGCAGGAGCGGATCCTGCCCGCTGACGCGATCCGCGCCCTGCCCAAGGGAACCGCCCTCTGCTTCGCCACCGGCATGCGCGCTGCCATGCTCGATCTTCGGCCGTGGTACCGGGAGCCCGGCGCGGAGGAACTGTCCGTGGCGTCCGCCCGCGCGTCGCAGGCGATCACCGCCCGCGCCGTGGCGAAGCACGCGCCGACACAGTCCGACTTCGGGGTAGCCACGTGATACTCGACCTCTTCGCGGGGCCGGGCGGCTGGAGCAGGGCACTGCACGTCCTGGGCGTGCGCGACGTCGGGCTGGAATGGGACCCGTGGGCGTGCAAGACCCGCGCTGCGGCGGGGCAGTTGACCATCCGGACCAACGTGGCGCTGTATCCGACCTGGCCGTTCATCGGCCGCACCCGCGGCGTGATCGCCTCGCCGCCGTGTCAGGCGTGGAGCATGGCCGGCAAGCGCCTCGGCCTGGTCGACCAGCCGCTAGTGCACGCGGCAATCGAGGACCTGGCCGCCGGGCGCGACACCCGCGAACGCCTCCTCGCCGGATGCCGTGACGAGCGCTCCCTGCTCGCCGCCGAGCCGATGCGCTACTTGCACGCGCTGAACACGGTCGGCGAGCCCGACTGGGTCGCCATGGAGGAAGTACCGGACGTACTGCCCTTGTGGAAGCAGTACGCGGCCGTCCTGCGCGGGTGGGGGTTCTCCGTCTGGTACGGGATCCTCAACGCCGCCGACTTCGGCGTCCCGCAGACCAGGAAGCGAGCGATCCTCCTGGCCTCCCGCGTCCGTACGGCGCAGCCGCCCACGCCCACACACGCCCAACTCGCCGAGCCGGAATCGCTGTTCGGTCCGGGCCGCGCCCGCTGGGTCAGCATGGCCGAAGCCCTGGGATGGGGCGCGACCGACCGCCCCGTCCCCACCGTCTGCGCGGGCGGCGGACCCGGCGGCGGCCCCGAACCATTCCCTTCTGGCTCCCGCAAGACTCTGTCCGACGCCCGAGAGCGCGGCACCTGGATGCCCCGCCCGGACGGGATGGTCCTGCAGTCCCGCCGCGAAGGCGCGGGATGGGCGGCCCGGCACGGCACCCCCGACAACCGTGCCGCCGACGCTCCGGCGCCCACGTTCACCGCCGAGGCCCACCGCTGGTCCTGGTCCCTACGCAGCAACAACCAGGCCAACGCCACCGTCCGTCCCCTGTCCGAGCCGGCCGGCACGCTGTTCTTCGGACACCGCGCGAACGAGTGCACCTGGGTCGCCGAACCCGCCACACTTACGGCCACGGACACCGATGCGCCAGCCGTTCCCGAGCCAATCCGGATCACCGCCCGCGAGGCCAGCCTCCTGCAGACCTTCCCCGCCGACTACCCCTGGGCCGGCAACAAGGGCCAGCAGTTCTCCCAGATCGGCAACGCCGTTCCCCCGCTGCTCGCCGGCCACCTCCTCGCCCCACACCTCGGCGTCACCCTCGACCCCGACGACTTCACCCTCGCCGCCTGATGCCCCACGCCCCCGAACCCGACGAAGACGACCTCAACGCCATCCCACCGCCCCAGCCCGTGTTCCACGTCGAGCAGGCCCTCCTCGGGGCCCTCCTCCTCGACCCGCACCGCCTGGACGACGTGAGCGGCATCGCCGCCGACTCGTTCTTCACCGCCGCGCACGCCGCCCTGTACGCCGCGATCACCACCCTGCCGCGGCCCGACCCCGCCGAGCACGCGAAGAACACCCAGTGGCTCGACCGCGTCCTCGCCAAGGCCCGGGAGCAGGCGCGCGGACTGACCGCCTCCTACCTGCACACCCTCGTCCAGGTCTGCCCCTGGCCCAGCCACGCCCCCGCCTACGCCCGGATGGTCGAGGCGGAGCACGCCCGTCGCCGCCTGCTGACGGCCGCCGAACGCCTCGTCCACACCGTCCACGACGTTTCCCTCCCGCACCCCGTCCAGACGGTGCTCGCCGAGGCCGATGCGCTCGCCGCGATCGTGGACGACATCGCGAGCCGCTTCCCCCCGCGCTCCGGCGTCCTCCCCCGCACCCCGGCACCGCCCCCCGCCCTCGCCCCCGACCACACCGAGGCGGTCGAGGAGGAGCAACTACTACTCGCCACCGCCACCGCCCGCCCTGACGGCATCGACTCCGTCCGGTGGCTGATCCCCGACGACCTCACCCTGCCGCTGCACGCCGGCCTGTGGCAGTGCCTGACCACCCTCGCCCGCCGCAGCGAGGCCGTCGACCCCGTCACCGTCCTGTGGGAAGCCCAGCAGCGCGGCCTGCTGGACGACGGCAGTGAACCGGGCGAGGTCCTCCGCATGCTGGCCGAACCGGCCGGTTCCGTCGAGCACTGGGGCGAGCGCGCCCTGCAGCGCTCTCTCCTGGCCACGGCCGAGCACACCGGCCGGCGCATCGAGGCGTATGCCGGCGACCCGGCGAACGCTCCGTTCCAGCTCGTCGTCGGCGCCCGCCGATCCCTCGCCGACATCGCCGCCGTCCGCACCCGCTGGCAGCACGCCACCGCATCCCTCTGTTGCCCGTCTCCACGTCGGCGACCGGCGCCCGCCACCCGCGCCGGCCCGCCGACCACCACGGCCGCGCACGTCGCCCGGTCCACACGAGCAACCCGATAACCCCCCGTGTACACGGTGGCCGGACCCGAAGGCCCGGCCACCGGCAGAAGAGACGAGACCCCCACGTGACTCCCGCCATCGACGCCCACGTCCGCCTCGACACCCACCCCACTCACCCGAGCGCCGTAACCGCCGTCCTGACCGGCAGCCAGGCCGGCGTCGCTCTCATGGCTCTGGAGGCTGCCGACTGGAGCGCTGCCGCCACCAACGTCCTGGTCCTGGCCCGCATCGATCACGAGGAGCCCTACTGGGCCGACGACGCCGCCAAGCAGCTGATCGCCGAAGGCATCACCGTCGAGATCACCTCGCGGCTCCAGGAGGCCATGGACGAGGAATGGACTTGGGCGAACTATCCGATGCCGTGGTGCAACCGCAGCGAAATCCGCGAGGTCTCCAAGCAGGCGCAGAAGATCCACGACGACATCCGCAACGGCCAGCTCCTCCTCCACGCCCACGCCTACGACGGCCACACGACCGTCGCCCGCGCAGGCCCTGCTCGCCTTCGAGAAGGTCCACTCGCCCGAGATGCGCCCCGGACCGGCGCCCCTGACCGACACCGAACGCGCCGCCATCGAAGCGCGCTCCGTCTTCGACGTCACCACGGCCAAGTCCGAACCCTCCAGCCCGGAGCCGGAGACCGTCCCCGTCAATTTGGCCGATGCCGGCGACCACGACGCGCTCCTCGACACCTTCCTCGACGCGCACAGCGAGTTCGAGAAGTGGCGGACCTGGTCGGACGAGACAACCCACGCCATCCACGAGTCGCAGACCCTGCGCATCGAGCGCGTCCACGAAACCCCCGCCCACGAGACCGCCTGGACCGTAGCCGCCTACGAGACACCCGTCTCCGACCGCATGTGGGTCCTCACCGCGACCGGCGCCACCCCAGCCCCGGTGCTGCAGGATTTGCTGACCCACCTCGCCGACGGCGACGGCTGGGACACGGTCATCGGCACCCCGGTGGACGAGAAGATGGTCACCTCGGCCACCCAGCCGCTCTCCGACGCCGGATGGAAGCACACCGTGGACGGACGATGGATCCGCTGGACGTCCCCCGACGGGGACGCGGGCGTCCAGTTCGACGCCTTCGCCGCACAGCACCCGAGTCAGAACCTGGCCACTTGGACCGTCTGGGCCGGTCCCGGTCCGGACCGGCCCACCTGGGCCATCACCGCGTCCCCGCACACCCCGAGTTCGCTGCTGACGGGGCTCTCCGAGTTCCTCGCCCATGAGACCGGCACGCGCCAGGCCCAGCTAGGCCGCGAGCACAGGACCCGCCTCGCCGCCAGTGCGCCGGCTGCTCCGGCGGTCACGGCCAGCCGACTCGCCAGCCGTTCACGCTGATCATCGGCCCACACGAGCGGGGCAACATAGTGCGGGATCGCCGGTTGGCCAAACCGGCGATCCCGCACACCATAGATAGTCCACCGCCACCCCCTGTCCGAACGTCGAAAGGCCCCACCCACGACCGCAGACACAACGCGAAGCGCAGCCCGCCAGTAGGCAGGCGGCGGCATCCGATCACGCCGCCGCGTAGCTCACCCGGAACAGATCCTGCGCCCGCTCCACATCCCTCGGCGTACGGAGCTGGACCTCCAGGTCGCCCGTCCCGTGGTGACCGAGACCGGACACGTCCCGAGTGAAGGCCGGAACGAGGTCGACGTCCTTCGGATCGACCTTCAGGTAGACCAGCAGCTTGCTGCGCTGCGGCGGGCACAGGCAGGCGAAGTTCCGCAGCCGCTGGTACGCCCGGTACTGCTTGCGCTCAACGCGGTTCACTCCGTCCCCGAGCCCGAGCAGGACCTGGTCGACCGCGCCCGCCAGCTCAGCCATCGCCGAACCCTGGACGTCCGCCGCTGCCTGGGCAACAGACTGTCGCCGTGCCCGGCGGGCCACCTGCATGCCGCCGCTCACGGAGGCCACGGTCTCAAGGCCGAGCAGGTCGCTGCCGAAGAGCCGGTAGCGGACCAGGTCGATCGAGCGCCGGTGCTCGCGCACGGCGTGCACGTCGTAGCGGGTGAAGTCACCGGCGATGCAGATCAGGCGCGGGCCGCTCCACAGGACCTGGGACGCGGCCGTCACCCCGAGCCGGTCGCGGACCAGGTGCTCGAACTCAGCACGGTGGTCCATCAACCAGGCCAGGTAGAACAGGCCCTGATTGATCACGCCGGCATCCGTGCCCCGCTTGTACTCGACGATGACCGGCGAGCCGTTCTCGTCCAGCCCGAGCGAGTCGATCCGGCCCCCGTGCACCGGTCCGGTGCTGTACTCGCTCGCCAGGAACCGGACGCCCAGCAGCGTCTCCATGTGCGTCTCGACGTGACCCTGCACATCGGCTTCGATCTCAGCAAGACACGGCATGACCTCGGTCATGCCGCTATTCGTCGTGTCCGTGCGGAACAGCTTCAGGCCCGACACCTTCCCCTCCTCGGCTCGGAGATCACCAACGCCGACAAGGTGCGGGACTGTTTCCACGAGAGGCTTCGGAGGTGTGAAGATAATGTGAGACCCTACGTACGGCCTGATCGGGGAGTGCTCGCGTCCCCCGGTCACCGGGAATCCGCGATTCCCCCATGCGTCCCCCGCAACCCGGGGGACAACGCCCGGAAGCTGCGTTTACGCAGGTCAGCCCCCGTAGCTCAGCGGATAGAGCACGTGCCTTCTAAGCGCCTGCTCTATCCGTCACACCACCGCAGCACCGTTCAACTCCTCCAGCGCCAACGAGTGCGCACCACGAGCCGGGCATCAGGGAATCGGACAGCCGCCAGCATCGACTGTGCCTTTCTATATAGCGCCTCATACACGAGATTGACCGCACCCTTCACCCCACTCGAAAATCGCCTTCTGCGCGGACGGAATTTCACCCACAGTCGGCCCGCCGGCGGTTTAGGTCCATTTTCAAGGCGATCGCCAGGTCGTCAGCGAGGCGGTCCACCGCCCGAAGTCGCGTGCACTCCGCTCGCAGCAACCGCAGCATGTGACCGTCCGCCGGAACCCTCAACCATCGCGGTCGCTCCTGCGGCCCGTGGCGCACGAAGCACGCACCGTCATGACCGATCCATCCCTCTGTGTCAGTCCCTCCCCTTAATATTCACAGGGGTTCAGCTGAGGCGGTGTCGCCTGCAAGAGCCCGGCGGGGTAGGCGCACGAGCAGACGGAGAGCGGCATGCGGGAAGGCCGGTGGACAACAGTCACCGAGTCCGAGTACGAGCACGAGCGCCGCGGTCTTGAGGCGATCCGTCGGCGTCTGCCGGACGAGGAGCCTTGGCGTGCCTGGTCGAATTTCACGTTCACTGCGACCAGCGGTCACGTGCGGGAGATCGATCTTCTGGTGACGGCTCCAGCCGGGGTGTTCCTGATCGAGCTGAAGGACTGGCACGGCTCGGTACACGGCGGTGGCAACGACTGGGTGCAGACCACGCCCGGCGGGACCATGCGACGGCACGGCAACCCGCTGCACTTGGCGAACCGTAAGGCCAAGGAGCTGTCGGGGCTGGTCAACGGCGACGCACGGGGCCCCGGGTCCCGGCCGCGAATCTGGGTGGGTGAGGCGGTCTGCTTCACCGACGACAGGCTGCGGGTGACGCTCCCGGCCACCGACATGAACGGCGTGTTCACGGTCAAGCAGCTCGTGGAGATGCTTGCCGAACCCCCGTCCGACGCCCGGCACCGGATCACAGCGGAGACGTCCCGTCACGTCGAGGCCGCCCTGAAGAGACTCGGTATCGCCTCGATCCGCCGCCAGCACGAAGTCGGCGGCTATCTCCTCGACGCCAAGGCGTTCGACTCTGGTCCCACGTGGGCCGACTATCGAGGTCGTCACTCACAGCTGCACGACCTGGCGAGGGTGCGGATCTTCCTCAGCGAACGGGGAGCTTCCGACGACGCCCGCCGCTCCGTGGAGCGGGCCGCCGCACGCGAGGCCATGGTCCTCAGCCGGTTCCGGCACCCCGGCGCGGTGCAGCTGAAGACCTATCTGCCCTCCGGGCATCCGGCCGGTCCGGCGATCCTCTTCGACTACCACCCGGAGACGCTGCGCCTGGACGACTACCTCGTTGAGCACGGACAGCGGCTCAACATCGAGGGACGCCTCGCCCTGGTACGCCAGCTCGCGGAGACGGTGCGCTCCGCGCACTCGCGCCGGGTACACCACCGGACTCTGTCGGCGCACGCCGTGCACGTCGTACCGCGTGACCGCGGGCCGCGCGGGCGGGAGCTCGGCGAGGAGCAGCGTTGGGTCCGCCCCTGGCTGCAGATCGCTGACTGGCAGATCGCCACGGGGCAGAGCGCGAGCAGCGGCCGGCCGCTGACCCTGGCACCCACCCATATGTCGGGTTCGCACGTCTCCGAACAGGCCGATCCGTATCTGGCTCCCGAGCTGCGCCTACCGAAGGCCGATCCGGTGCGTCTGGATGTGTACGGGCTCGGGGGGCTCACGTATCTGCTGATCACCGGGCAGGCGCCTGGCGCGAGCCAGGGCGAGGTCCTGGCGCACCTCGAATCCGGCGGAAGTCTGCGCCCCAGCGCGCTGGTCGACGGACTGCACCCCGACATCGATGACCTGGTCGAGGCGTCCACCGCGTATGAGCCGAGCCGACGACTGTCCACGGTCGACGATTTCCTCGAGATGCTGGAGTGCGTCGAGGAGGCGTTCGCCGACGAAGCCTCGGCGGACGACGAGAAGGCCGTGGGTGCTACCGATAGCGGGGCTGGGGACAGCAGCAGTGGTACAGGGGCTGGTGGAGAACCGGACGAGCCCGAGAAGGACCCGCTGGAGGCGGTGGCCGGCGATGTGCTGGCAGGCCGCTGGGAAGTCCTGCGCCGACTCGGCACGGGATCGACGTCGCGGGCGTTTCTGGTGCGGGACCTGGCGGGCGAGCCGCGCCGCAGCGGCGCCCTGCCGGTGGCCGTACTCAAGGTCGCGCTGAGCGACGCCAAGCATGCGGTTCTGGACCGGGAGGCGGAGGTCCTGGGCCGTATCCACCGGGACTCCAGCATCATCTCGCTGTACGAGCCGGAGCCGCTCACGCTGGCGGGACGCCGCGTCCTGGTACTGGAATACGTGGGCGACAGCCGCGAACACCGCGAGGACACCGCAGGGACGGGCAGCGCGGCGAAGGGACCGCGCCGCCGCGAGGACACCGTCGCCCGCCAGTTGCGGGACAACGGCCGCTTGGGCATGGACCAGCTGGAGGCGTACGGGAAGTACCTGTTCGGCGCGGTGGACCACCTGGAGGCGGAGGGAATCTGGCACCGCGACCTCAAGCCGGACAACATCGCGATCCGTATCCGTGGCAACGGCACCCGGCAGCTGGTCCTGATCGACTTCTCGCTCGCCGGCTACCCGGCCAAGGAGATCGAGGCCGGCACCGAGGGATACCTCGACCCGTTCGTGGGCGTCGTCACGCGCGGTACCTACGACGGGCATGCCGAGCGTTACGCACTCGCGGTCACTCTGCATGAGATGGCGTCGAACGAGCTGCCGCGCTGGGGCGACGGCTCGGTCACCGCCCGGCAGACGGACGCGGAGAAGTGGCCCCACCCGCAGCTTGCCGCCGACGCCTTCGAACCGGCTGTCCGAGACGGTCTGGTGGCGTTCTTCCGCAAGGCGCTGGCCCGGGACGTGAAGGACCGCTTCAGCGACCTGAAGCCCATGGAGCGTGCGTGGCAACGCATCTTCCTGGATGCGCAGCGCACGACGGCGCCGAGCAGTGGTCACACGGAACAGTCCGGGCGCGACGCGGCGGCCGGACGGGACGGGACCGCGGGCGGTCAGCCGCAGGGTCAGGCACAGATCGGGCGGGAGGACGACGACGCCTCCGCCGAGCAGATCCGCGACGAGCAGGCTGAGCGCGCGGACCGCTCCACATCACTGTCAGTGGCTGGTCTGACGCAGTCGGCGCAGTCGCAGCTGTTCGCCATGGGGCTGAACACGGTCGGGGATGTCCTGGACTACTCGGCGCGCAAGTTCCTCACCGCGCCGGGCATGGGCTCGCGTACCCGGGAGGAGATCCAGCGCCGGCAGAAGGAGTGGAACGCCCGGCTGGGCAAGGCCGCCCCCGCGCCGCTGAGTCCGGAGGCCCGCAAGGCGGCCGGCCAGGAGCTTTCGGAACTGGAGCGCGCTCTCGCCGACACCGTCGCGGTCGTCGGCGAGGAGGTGCGCTCTCCGCTCGTGCTCGGCGCACTCAGCCTGGATGCTCTCGCGTCCCGCCTGGTGCCCAAGCCGTCCGGTGGCAGCGCCAAGTCGAACGCCACCGAGCGCGAAGCGATCCGGCTGCTGCTGCGGTTGCCCGACGAGCGGGGTGTGCTGCCGGGCGACCTGGCGTGGGTCCGTCAGCTGGACGTGGCCGACGCGGTCGGGCTGACGCGGGGCCGCATTCCGCAGATCGTGAAGAAGGCCCGCGAGCGCTGGTTCAACGATCCGGCCCTCGGCTTGCTCCGCGACGAACTGGTGGAGCTGCTCGCCGAGCGTGGCCGGGTCGTCCCGGCCGTCGAGATCGCCGACGCGCTTATCGCCCGGCGCGGCACCCAGCTGCCCGAGCGGCGCGAGCGGCGGGCACTGGCCCTGTCGGTCCTGCGCGCGCTGGTCGAGCGGGAAAGTTGGGACAACGAGACACCGCAGCTCTTCCGCTACTTCCACGCCCGCATGCCCAGGGGAGCCGCCCCGGTGCTCGGGCTGCTCGCCCTCGATGTCCGCGAAGGCGTGGACGGCCCGGACACTCCGACGGGGCCGGCCCTGCAGGAGTACGCACTGAACCTGGGCGCGAAGGCCGACAAGCTGGCGGCGCAGGAGTCCCTGCCGACGGCGAGCACAGTGCTCACCGACCTCGACGCGGTGCGTCGCCCACCCGGCACCCTGAACTGGGACGAGCGTCGCACCGCCGAGATCGCGGTTGCCGCCTCCACCCAGGCCGCGCTCACCCCCCGCCTGGAGATCTATCCGCGCGACCTGGGCCTGGTCCGTGGCCTGCGCATCACGCAGGCCGGTGTGGTCGCCGTGCAGCCGGGTGTCGAAGAGGACCGGCAGCCGGGCCTGACCGTGTCCGACCTACACAAGCGGGTCACCACCCGCTTCCCCGAGCTGGGCACCGACCCTCTGGCGCCGCGCGAACTGCCCAGCGGCAGCGCGCTGGTACGAGACCTGAAGCAGGCCGGTTTCGAACTGAAGCTGGCCACCCGTTACGACGGCGTGCTCCGCCTGATCCCCGACCGCCCCACTGATGGCTCCACCGCGGGTCTCACCTCGGCGAGCTGGGGCGCGTCGGCGGCCCGCCGGTCCACCCCGAACCGCTACGACGAGGATGCCGCGGTCGCCGCCGCCGTCAAGGCCGACCAGCGTCTGGTCCACTCGGCCCGGCAGGACGGTTTCCGGATTCTGACCGTGCCGCAGCGCCGGGTCGAGGAGGCGGTACGGCGACTGTCCGAGGCGCCGTACGGGGCCCAGCCGCTCTCACTCACCGGGCTGTTCGTCGCCGAGCTGCGCGGTGTGGTGCGCGAGACGCCGAAACCGACCTGGAAGACGGTCCTGAAGGCGGACGCCGCCGAGACCGGCAGCCGTCCGCACCAGCAGCTGCGGGTGCGCACCGATAAGGCGTGGGGGCGGGTCGAACCGAAGCTGCGGGAGCGGTTGACGGCGGGCGGGTCCGCTGGTTCAGGTTCGGGTCCTCTGCTGCTCACCGACACGGCGGCCCTGGCCCGGTACGACGCGCTCGACCTGCTCGGCCGCCTCGCGGAGACCGCACGGGAGGGTGGCCGTCCGCTGTGGCTGCTCGTCGCCGCGTCCGACCCGGCGCGGGCGCCGCGCCTGGCCGGGCAGAGCGTGCCGTACCAGGCGGGGTTCGACGAGTGGATCGTCGTGCCGGACGCGTGGGTGGGGCGCCGACATTTGGCACCGGAGGCGTGAGCTCGCGGCTCCGGCCGGGCCGTTAGTCCCGGTCCTTGGTCCTGGTTCTCGCCGTTGTTCTCGTCCTTATCCTTGTTTGTTCCGTATCACTTCACTTCGGGAGTCGTTCGTGATCGACCGCAAGAGCCTCCTCGCCGATCTGCAGAAGCAGGTCAAGGCGGCGGAGAGCGATCTTGAGCAGCAGGTCAAGGCCGTCCCCGAGGTTGGGACGAAACTGCGCGGCGAGTACGACACGGCCCGGAAGCTGGGGCGTACGGCGGCCACCTGGAACGCGTGGTTGGGCGAGCGAGTCACGCAGGTGGCGGTGGCCTGGGTGCTCGGCACGGTCTTCGTCCGATTCAGCGAGGACAACGGGCTGATCCCGGAGCCGTACATCACGGCCCCGGATGTAGCGGGCCGGGAGGTCGCGCAGGCGCGGTACGACGAGTATCTGGAGAAGGACGCCGACCCCACGTACCGGGGATGGCTGGAGGCCGCGTTCGAGGAGCTGGGCGCGGGGCAGGCCGGGCGGCTGCTCTTCGATCCGGACCACAATCCGCTGTTCCAGATTCCGCTGTCGCATGACGGTGCCGGGGCGCTGTTGGCGTCTTGGCGGGAGCAGCGGGTTGAGGTGGGGGACGGGGGCTCCGGCGAGGGTGACGGTGGGGATGGCGGCTCCGTGCATGTGCTGGTGCACGACTTCCGTGACCCACTGAGCGAGGACGGTACGGAAGGGTGGGACACCCGCTTCCTGGGCGACCTATACCAGGACCTGAGCGAGGCTGCCCGCAAGACGTACGCGCTGCTCCAAACCCCGGAGTTTGTCGAGGAGTTCATCCTCGACCGGACGATGACACCGGCGGTACGGGAGTTCGGCTTCGCCGAGCTGAAGATGATCGACCCGACGTGCGGGTCCGGGCACTTCGTGCTGGGCGCGTTCCGGAGGCTGGTACGGATGTGGGCCGAGCAGCGGCCGGAGGTCGGCCCGTACGAGCGGGTGCGGGCGGCGCTGGAGTCGGTGCACGGGGTGGACCTCAACCCGTTCGCGGTGGCGGTGGCCCGGTTCCGGCTCCTTGTCGCGGCGATGGCGGCGAGCGGGATCAGGACGTTCGCCGGGGCGCGGGCGTATGACTGGCCGATCCAGTTGGCGGTGGGCGACTCGCTCATCAAGGATCGACAGCTGGAGTTGCAGCTGGGGCTCGGGGAAGATGTTGCCGGAGACCCGCTGGCCGAGTTCTCGTACGCGACGGAGGACGTGCACGAGTACGAGCGGATTCTTGAGCCGGGGCGGTACCACATGGTGGTGGGCAACCCGCCGTACATCACGGTCAAGGACAAGAGCCTCAACAAGTTGTATCGGGATCTGTACGACGCGTGCGCGGGAACCTACGCGCTGTCGGTGCCGTTCGCGCAGCGGTTCTTCGAGCTCGCCAAGCGGGTCGACGAGTATGGCAACGGCGAAGGCTACGGATTGGTCGGCCAGATCACGGCGAACTCGTTCATGAAGCGCGAGTTCGGCACGAAGCTCATCGAGGATTTCTTCGCGCGGAAGGTCGAGCTGACGGAGGTCATCGACACGTCGGGGGCGTACATCCCAGGGCATGGGACACCGACGGTCATCCTGGTGGGTCGCTCCAGGGAGGGCTCGAAGCGTCAGTCCTCGATCCGGACCGTGCGGAGCGTACGGGGGGAGCCATCGGCACCGGACAACCCGGAAGAGGGGCTGGTCTGGCGTGCGATCGAGGAGCAGATCGACCGGCCGGGAAGTGCCGGGCAGTGGGTTTCGGTGGACGACCTGGAGCGAGGTCAGTATTTCGGGAAGCAGCCGTGGATCCTGGCTGACGGCGGCTTGGAACTGAATCAAACAATCGGACGCTTCGCAACTTCTAAGGTCAATGACGTACAACGCGCTATCGGCAGGTATGCACACACCGGAAACGATGACGTCTATTTCACTCCATCGGGAACGTGGGGTCGTTTCGGTGTAGTTGATACACACGCGGTGCCCCTGATCACCGGCGAAGATGTCCGCGACTGGAGCCTCAACCCGACAACAGAGGCACTTTTCCCGTACGGGGACAATCTGCGCGCCGCGCTCACGCACGATACCGAACGCCTCCTCTGGCGACACCGAACCTCTCTACGAGGTCGACAGGAACTCGGGGGAACACCAGAAGAAATCGGCCTTAACTGGTTTGAATGGAGTCGTTGGCATCCTGAGCGCTTCTCGGAACCTCTGGGAGTCTCGTTTCCATTCGTCGCTACGCACAATCACTTCGCCCTCAGTCGTGGCGGGCAGGTGTTCAACCGCCACGCGCCTGTGATCAAGCTGCGGGAGGGGGCGAGGGAGGAGGAGTATGTGCGGCTGCTTGGGCTGCTCAATAGCTCCACGACTGGGTTCTGGCTCAAGATGGTTAGTCACGACAAGGGCAGTCAGGGCGTCAACGAGGGCTACAAATCGCAGGTTTGGGAGCGTTTCTACGAGTTCACCGGAACCAAGCTCCAAGAATTCCCCCTCCCCTCCGAATACCCCACTGCCCTCGCCACATCCCTCGACACCCTCGCCCAACACCTCTCCGCCACCACCCCCACCGCCCTCGCAGCCAAAGCACCCCCCACCGCCCCCGCCCTCCGCGAAGCCGAGGCCGACTACGCCTCCACCCGCGCCCGCATGATCGCCCTCCAGGAAGAGCTGGACTGGCAGGTCTACTCCCTCTACAACTTGCACTCCGAGGACCTCCGCCTCCCCGACCCCAACGCCGTCCCCGAACTCGCCCTCGGCGAGCGGGCCTTCGAAATCGTGCTCGCTCGCCGCGTCGAAGCCGGCGAGGCTAGCGACGAGTGGTTCAAGCGCCACGGATCCACCCCCCTCACCGAGATCCCCGCCCACTGGCCCGACGACTACCGCGCCCTCGTCCAGAAGCGCATCGACACCATCGAGTCCAACCGGGCCATCGGCATGGTCGAGCGCCCCGAGTACAAGCGGCGCTGGGCCACCGAGGGCTGGGACGCCATGCGGCAGAAGGCCCTGCGCTCCTGGCTGCTCGACCGAATCGAGGACCGCTCGTACTGGTTCGATGAGCAGGGCAATCCGACCGTCACCACCCTCCCCCGGCTCACCGAGAGCCTGTCCACCGACAGCGACTTCACCGCCGTGGCCGAGCTGTACGCACCCAGACAGGACCTCACCAAGACCGTGCGCGAGCTGCTCGCCGAGGAGCACGTCCCGTTCGTCTCCGCCCTGCGCTACAAGTCCGCCGGGCTGAAGAAGCGCGCCGACTGGGAGCACGTATGGGACCTTCAGCGGGAGGAGGACGCCGCGCCCGACGAGCCCTCCAAGCGGAAGATCCGCGAGCGCACCCCCGTACCGCCGAAGTACACCTCCGCCGATTTCCTCAAGCCGAGTTTCTGGCGGGCGCGCGGCAAATTGGACGTGCCCAAGGAGCGGTTCGTGTCGTACGGGACGGTCAACGCGCAGTCGCCGGAGCTGTATGGGTGGGCCGGCTGGGACCATCTCGAACAGGCCCTGGCGCTCGCCTCGTACGTTCAGACCGCCGGTCTGAACGAAGACGACCTCCTCCCCTACCTCGCCGGTCTGCTGGAGCTTCAGCCCTGGCTCGACCAGTGGTACGGCGAGTACGACCCGGAGTTCGGCGCCTCCCCCGCCACCGAGATCCTGGCCTTCCGGCAGCAGAAGCAGGGTGAACTCGGGCTGACCGACGACGCCCTGCGCGACTGGCGTCCTGCCGCCGCCACCCGCGGACGCGGCGCCGCGAAGAAGGCCGCGCCGAAGAAGAAGGCCACACAGACCACCATCCCCACCGCCGAGTCCGACTGATCAGGGCGAGGAGCAGAGAGACCCACCATGGCGTTCATGAGCAAGCAAGCCCCCCGCCTCGAAGCCCGTCCGCTGCTAAGCGAGCTGATCGACATCCCGGAGTCGGTGTCCACCTCCGACTTCGTGCTGAAGCTCAGCGAGGCGGTCACCCCCGAGGGCGCGGAGGCGGCGCTGAAGGATTACGTCGTCACCGACCGCCTCGTCGGCAACTTCACCGAGGCCCTCGACCTCATCAAGTCGGCGCTGGACAGCCACTCCTCCAAGGCGGCTTACCTGCACGGTTCGTTCGGTTCCGGTAAGTCGCACTTCATGGCGGTGCTTTACGCCCTGCTCTCCGGCAACCCGGCCGCCCGCGCCCGTACCGAGCTGGACCCCGTCCGTGCCCAGCACTCGTGGCTGGACGCCGACGGCCGGAAGTTTCTGCTCGTGCCGTACCACATGCTGGGCGCCAAGTCCCTTGAGCAGAGGGTGCTTGGACGGTACGTGGAGCACGTACGCAAGCTGGACCAGGACTGCCCACTCCCCCAGGTTTACCTGACCGAGGGGCTCTTCGAGGACTTCGACCAGCTGCGGCGGCGCAACGGGGACGACTGGGTGATCTCACAGCTCGCCGACGCCGGGGACGGTGACGACGAGGACGAGTGGGGCGAGTCGTTCGCGTGGACCACCGAACTCCTCGACACCGCGGTGAGCGCCCCCGAGGAGCACGAGAACAGCAAGCAGCTCGACCTTGACAATCCCTCCACTCCGCGCGAACTGCGGGCTCGGCTCGTACAGGATCTGACGCGGACGCTGTTCCCCTCCTTCGCGCGGTCCGCGTCCGAGGACGCCGACGGGTTCGTTTCCCTGGACAAGGGGCTCGGCATCATCGCCGCGCACGCGAAGTCGATGGGCTACGACGGGCTCGTGCTGTTCATGGACGAGTTGATCCTGTGGCTGGCCTCGCGGATCCACGACCAGAAGTTCGTCTCCCGCGAAGCCGACAAAATCACGAACTTTGTGGAGGGCGGTGACGAGCGGCGTGCCATTCCGATCGTGTCGTTCATTGCGCGCCAGCGTGACCTGCGGGAGCTGGTCGGCGAGGAGATGTCGGGGGCGGCGGAGGCTGCCGTTCAGGACAGTCTGAAGCTCAGTGGCGGACGCTTCGACAAGATCGTCCTGGAGGACCGCAACCTGCCGCAGATCGCCCGTGCCCGCGTGCTGCGGCCCGTCGACGCGGCGGCCGAGGCGAAGATCGAGGCCGCGTTCGCCGACGCCAAGAAGCTCGGGCCGGACGTCTGGGACACCCTCCTCGGGCACGACAAGTCGACGACCGGCGCGGACGAGGACGCGTTCCGCAAGACGTATCCGTTCCCGCCGGCGTTCATGGACACGCTGGTGCACATCTCCTCGGCGCTGCAGCGGTCCCGTACCGGTCTGAAGCTGATGAGCCAGCTACTCGTCGACCACCGGGACGACTGGCGGCTCGGTCAGCTCGTACCGCTCGGTGACCTGTATCCAGCGATCGCGGGCGGCGGCGACAAGGCGTTCAGCGGCGAGACCCATGTGCACTTCGAGGCCGCCGACAAGCTGTACCGGGACAAACTGCGCCCGTACCTGCTGAAGACCAACCAGGTCACCGAGGACCAGGTGGAGACGTACCGACGGGATCCGGCGAGCCTGGGCGATCCTCAACTGACCGCGCACTGCCGGGACTTCACCGGTGACATCCGGCTGCTGCAGACGCTGCTGCTGTCCGCGCTCGCACCGAGCGTACCCGCGCTCGCCGATCTCACCCTGGCCCGACTGAACGCCCTCAACCACGGCTCCATCACCACCCGTATCGCAGGTACCGAGGTCGGCCGCCTTGAGCAGAAGGCCAAGGAATGGGCGGCGACCTTCCCCGAGATAAAGGTCGTCGGCACCGGTCCCGGCGCGGTGGTCCGCCTCGAACTCACCGGCGTCGACCTGGACGCGGTGCTCGCCAACGCCCAGGTGCACAACAACCAGGCCAGTCGGCGGGCCAAGATGCGGGCCCTGCTCAAGGACGCGCTCGGCGTCACTGACGGACCCGGCGGCTTCGACCCGTACGACGTACTCGACCTGGTGTGGAAGGGCACCGAACGGCAGGTCGAGGTGGTGTTCGGCAATGTCGCCGACGCCGACTCCCTGCCCGAGTCGACGCTGCGGCCCAGCCAGGACGACGCTTGGCGGCTCGTCGTCGACCTCCCTTACGACGAGGGCGAGTTCGGGCCGATGGACGACGTGCAGCGGCTGCGTGCGCTGCGCGAGAAGCCAGGGGGCGAGGGCAGCACCCTGGCCTGGCTGCCGACGCATCTGACGGACGCGACGCGCGGCGACTTCGAGCGTCTGGTCGTCATCGACAAGGCCCTCGCCGACGACGCCCGCTTCGACTCCGAGTACGCGCGTAGCCTCGGCGCCGACGACAAGGCACGCGCCAAGTCCATGCTGGCCTCGCAACTCGACATCCTCACCGAGCGGGTCCACCAGGCCCTGCGGCAGGCGTACGGCCTCGCGCAGAAGCAGGAAGGGGTCGTCGACCTCAGCTTCGACACTCATCTGGTCGCCCAGCAGGAGGTGGCCGAGCTGCGGCTGCCGCTCGGTGCGGCCCTGGATGTGGCCGCCCGGGAGCTCGCCGGGAAGCTGCTCAGCCACCAGTACCCGGCGCACCCCGATCTGGACCCTGAGAACACCGGGAAGTCCGTCAAGGCAGCCGAGATCCGAACGGTTTTCGGGTACGTGCGCAAGGCCGCCGAGCACCGTGACGGACAGGTGGAGGTCGAGGCCAAGGACCGCAAGGTCATGGGCAGGATCGCCAGTGGGCTCGGGCTCGGTGTGATGCGGGAGGCGTACTACCGGCAGGCGAGCCTGTGGGCCGACCATTTCACCGCGCAGGCGCGACGGGACTCCGTCGCCGAGCCGACGCTGGTCCGGCTCTCCGACTGGAGTGACCTTCCCCAGCCGCGTGGGCTGCCCGAGCCGCTGCGCAGACTGCTGGCCGCCGCGTACGCAGAGATGACCGACCGGGTGTGGGTGCGCGGCGGGGTGCCAGTGGAGCCCGCGCCCGCGCCGCACGAGCTGAAGCCGGAGTTCGCGCTGCGCGAGCAGCCGCGGCCGGACGACGGCGACTGGGAGCGGGCGCGCGAGCGGTTCGAGACGGTGTTCGGCGGTGTCGCGCCGCAGCAGAACCGCGGCCGGATCGTGAACCAGTTCGCGGGGCAGATCCGGCAGGCCGCGAGCGGCCTCGCGCAGGACGCCGGCCGTCTTGTCACCGAGCTGGAGAAGCACCGCGCCTTCCTGCAGCTGACCGACGACTCGCCGCGGCTCGTCCTGGCCCGGCAAGCCCAGGAGCTGCTGCGGCAGGTCACCGAGACGGGCGTCGAGGCCAAGTCCGTCGTGGAGCGGCTCGCCCGCTTCGGTCTCGGCGACTACACCGCGCAGCGGTACGGGATGTCCCTCAAGAGCGCTGGAAAGGTCGCCGGAGCGCTGCAGAACACCAGTTGGGACCATCTCGGCCTGGCCTCCACCACGGGAGTGGAAGGCGAGGCAGTCCTGACGCGGATGCGGGAGGCCGCTTCCGGTGACCCGGGGGACTATCCCGACCTGCCCGGAGTGCTGAGCGCCTGCGGCAAGGAAGTGGTGGCCCTGCTGAGGTCCCGTCAGGCTCCGCCCCCGCCCGCTCCCCCCGTCTCGACGACGCCAAGCTCCGAGGACGTCGATCTGGGCGGCGGCTCCGCTCATCCACAGGTGCTGCCCGAACCGCCGGCCCAGCCTGGGCCAAGCGCGGGAGCGCGTTCCATCGCCCGGAGTGGCGGCGGACGGACTACCGCGGCCCGCGCCGCAGCGGAACTCCAGGCGGAGATCGCGGCACTCGCGGCCGATCATCCGGACGCTGTCGTGGAGGTCGTCTGGAAGGTCGTGGACTGATGCCCACCACCGCGACCTCCTCCGCCGCCCCCGCGGCCTCTCTGCCAGCGGGTCTGGCCCGGCTGTCGGCGGGGACCGTCCGCCAATACCTGGCCGCCCGCAGCCGGCTAGGCGACGGCGCGGTCCGTGTCCTGCTGTTGCGAGCGGCTCCTGTCTGGGACGCGCCCGCCGTCCAGCGCACGGCGGGCGGTCTGCGGGCCCGTGTGGCCGTCGCACCGTCCGTACTGGCCGTGCACGAGCTGATCCTGGAGCACCTGGAACACCCGGCTGACGGGGCGTCGCCCGACCCGCGGGTCCTGGTCGTGCTCACCGACCGCGAGGACACCGACCTTGATCCCGGCCTGCTGGCCCGGGCCTACGGCGGCCGGATCCGGTCCGTCGACAACTGGGAGGTCGTACGGGAGGCGTTCGACGCCCGCGGGATCGACGGGCGGCTGCGCGCGGAGAGCTGGGCTGCCGAGGCACTAGTGGACGCCGCCTCCACCCGACGCTGGCCCTCGCTCGGCAAGGGGCTGCTCTCCCGTGACGAAGCGCTGACCCGGCTGGCCAGGCGCCGCCTGCGGCTGACCCGTGACGACACGGACGCCCTGGGCGCACCGGCCGCGCTCGACGACAGCGACCGCGTCGACGCCGTCGCGCTGCTGCGCTGGACACTCACCCCCGGCGGCCCCGACCTGCTGCGCGATCTGCGCGGACCGGAACGCGCCGGCCTCGCAGCCTTCCTCGGTGAGCCCGAGCAGGCCGGTTCGACGGGCCGGATCATCACCGCGCTCGTGGAGGCCGAGCACGGGGTGGACGCGGCGGCGTACGCGGTGGTGTGCGCCGCCCTGTGGGAACACGCCACCGCCGATCAGGACACCTACCGGGCACGCGGGCGCGCCGAACGGTGGCTGGGCGAGCAGCCGCCCGCCCAGGGCGACGACCTCGACCGGCTGGTGACGTCCTTCGCGCGCAGCGGCGAGGCGTACGTACACGGTCTGCTGGAACGAGGCGAGCACCGCCTGGCCGACCCGGTGCTGAACCGGGCCGGGCAACTGGTCGTCCAGTTCGGTGCGCAGCGTGCCGCGGCGGCCA
Source organism: Streptomyces cyslabdanicus (assembly GCF_052663305.1). Lineage (NCBI taxonomy): Bacteria > Bacillati > Actinomycetota > Actinomycetes > Kitasatosporales > Streptomycetaceae > Streptomyces > Streptomyces cyslabdanicus. Next base: position 41,400 of record NZ_JBQRUW010000036.1, on the reverse strand, counting down.
GCCCTCTGCTCACGGCCGGCCTCGACACGCGTTTCACTGCGGCAGGGCACGCACTCGCCGAAGGCAGCACAGAGAAGATCACCGGCGCTCTCGCCGAGCTGGCCGAGCACGCGCTCGCCGGTGCCGACACCACCCCTGCCCGTATCGAGCGAGTACGGATGGCGGCCCGGTTGCAGCGCTGGATCGTTTCCCATCCCACGGACGAGATCCCGTCCGTGGCCGAGGGGATCGCGCGGCAGATCCGTGAACTTGGCTGGGTGGACCGGGCGTTGGAGCACCTGGAAGCGGGCGGCGACACGGACCCCGTGCTCGCCGACGCGTACAGTCGGCTCGGCGAACAGGTCCGGTCCGAGCGCCGCGCCCTGGACCGCGCCTTTTCCGAGCGGCTTGCGGTATGGACGGCGGACGGCACCGCCCCCCGCACCATGCTCACCGTGGAGAGCTTCCTGGAGCGCGTGGTCGCCCCCGTAGTCGCCTCGCCAGAGCATCGAGTCCTGCTGCTCCTGGTGGACGGGATGAGCGCGGCGATCGCCGCCGAACTCGGCGAGGAGCTGCGCGCCCACTGGTCGGAGTTCGATCCGCTGCCCGAGCCGGGCGGCACGCCGACCCGTCGGGCGGTGGCCGCGGCGCTGCCCACGCTCACCACCGTTTCGCGTACCTCGCTGTTCGCGGGCGCGCTAATGAAGGGCGACCAGGGCGACGAGAAGCGGCTCTTCCCCCAGCACGCCTGCTGGAAGGGTGCCCCTGCGCAGGTGTTCCACAAAGACGATCTGCGCGGCCCGGACACCGGATCGCCGTTCTCCACTGCCCTGAGTGAGGCCCTGGCCGACGAGCGCACGCATGTCGCGGTGGTCCTGAACACCGTGGACGACCGGCTCGGCAAAGAACAGAAGCTGGGCGACGGCGCCTGGCGGATCAAGGAGATCAGCGGCCTGGAATCACTGCTGCGGGCCGCTCGAGCGGGCGGCATGACCGTCCTGATCACCTCAGACCACGGACACGTGATCGAACGGCGCGGCAACCGGGCCGATGCCCCCGCGGGCACCGTCGCCTCGGCTCGCCACCGCCTGTCCGGTGAACCGCTCGCCCCGTCCGAGGTGGAGCTGTCCGGTCCACGGGTGGTCTGGCCCGAACCCGGTGCGCGTATCGTCGCATTGCGCGACCACGACGCCCGCTACACGGCGATGAAGGCCGGCTACCACGGCGGAGCCACCCTCGCGGAATTCGCCATCCCACTGCTCGCCCTCCTGCCGTTCGGCGCCGAACCGCCAACAGGATGGTTGGAGTTGGGAGAACCGGCCCCCGCATGGTGGAGTACGAAGACCGGTGCCGCACCCTCGGCTGTCGCAAGCGACGCGGGAGCTGTCGAAGTTCCTGGAGCATCGTCGCGCCGCAGACAGACGACCAAGCAGACGAAGAAGGCCGCCGCCACGGCCGAGCCGACCCTGGCTCTCTTCGAAGACCAGCAGGCGACGCCGCCCGCACCCCAGGGCTCGGACTCTGGCGACCCTGCTACCGCCCTGGTGGAACGTCTGATGGCCACCGAGCTGTATGCGGCGCAGCTGGACATGCTGGCCCGTAAGTCCATGGCCAAGGGCGCTCAGCCCGCGTTGGTCGCACTTGTCGAGGCGGGCACCCTGCCGATGACCGCCCTGGCGGAGCGTGCCGGCCAACCGATCGGCCGCGCCCGCGGGTTCGCCACGACACTGGCCCAGCTCCTCAACTACGACGGCGCCCAGATCCTGGAGATCCTGCCCGACAACCGCACGCTGCGTCTGCACCGGGACCAGCTGATCGAACAGTTCGGGCTGTGAGATTCGGGGTGTGTGGCTGCCGGAGGACGCGGTCTCGCGCGCGTGACCGCGCGCCTGAGCAGGGCCATCGCCGCGGCTCGGCTCAGCTCGAACACCGGCCACCGGAGCCGCGGCCGAATGGGACACTGTCCAGGTGAACGCGGATCGATCTTCAGCACCCGGAGCCGGTTCCCAGGTCGGCGCGGTGCGACGCCGGGCCGTGGTGGACGCACTACGGCGCGGCGCCGTCCCCGAGAGCGGCCTGGACCTACTCGCCACCGGCCTCGACCGTTTCGAGCGGGCCATCGACGAGGAACTGGACACGGTTGCCGCCGGCGGCTCGGTCTTCAAGGCAGTGCGCGGCGAGTACGGCTCCGGCAAGACCTTCTTCACCCGCTGGCTCGGCGAACGTGCCAAACGCCGCACCTTCGCCGTGGCCGAGGTGCAGGTGTCCGAAACCGAGACCCCGCTGCACAAGCTGGAGACCGTCTACCGACGCCTCACCGAGCGCCTCACCACGTCGAGTTTTCCGCCTAGCGCGCTGCGCCCGGTCATCGACGCCTGGTTCTACGCCCTGGAGGAGGACGCGCTCGCCGACGGTGTAGCCGAGAGCGAACTTCCCCAGGCCGTGGACCGACTGCTCACCGCCCGCCTGGCCGAAGTCTCCCGGCACGCCCCGGCCTTCGCCACCGCCCTGCGCGGCTACCAGCAGTCCCTGGACGCCGGTGACGAGGCCAGCGCCGCCGCGGTGCTGTCCTGGCTCGGCGGCCAGCCGCACGTCGCCGCGTCCGCCAGGCGCAGCGCCGGCGTCCGAGGCGACCTCGACCACTTCGGCGCCTTCGGCTTCCTGCAGGGCCTGCTCACCGTCCTCAGAGACGCCGGACACGCCGGTCTCGTCCTCGTCCTCGACGAGGTAGAGACCTTGCAGCGAGTCCGCTCCGACGCCCGCGACAAGGCCCTCAACGCGCTGCGGCAGCTCATCGACGAGGTCCACTCCGGCCGCTTCCCCGGCCTGTACCTCATCATCACCGGCACCCCCGCCTTCTACGACGGCCAGCAGGGCGTGCAACGGCTCGCGCCGCTCGCCCAACGCCTGGCCACCGACTTCACCACCGACCCTCGCTTCGACAACCCCCGAGCCGTACAGATCCGGTTGCCGGGATTCACCGAGCAGTCCCTGACCGGCCTTGGCGCCACGATCCGCGACCTGTACGCCGAAGGCTCCCAGGCGCCCGACCGGATCAAGCAGTTCGCCGACGACGCCTACCTCGCCGACCTGGCACGAGCCGTGGGCGGCGCGCTCGGCGGCAAGGTCGGAGTCGCCCCACGCCTGTACCTGAAGAAACTGGTCGGCGATGTCCTGGACCGCATCGACCAGTTCGACGACTTCGATCCGCGAACGCACTACCAGCTGATGGTGGGCAGCGGTGACCTCACCCCCACCGAGCGGAACTTCGCAGCACCGGCACCAGCCGCCTCCGCAGACGATCTCGACCTGGAGATCTGAGGAGCCGGCGCTCCGCTCGGAACCTTGCAAGCGGACTGCCGGACCTCACCTCCGTAGCCCCAAACTCCGAAGACCAGCACAGGAGTCACCAGCGTGCAGGAGCAGCCCCGCGGCACCGATCCACTGGACCGCCTCGACCCGGTGGTCCTGCACCACATCGTCAACACACTTGGCTGGCCCGACCTGCGTCCCTTGCAAAAGGCCGCCGTACGCCCGCTGATGGAAGGCGAGGACGCGATCCTCCTCGCGCCGACCGCGGGCGGAAAGACCGAAGCCGCCACCTTCCCGATGCTCTCCACGATGCGCGAGAAGCACTGGACCGGCACCTCTGTGCTCTACCTCGCCCCCCTCAAGGCCCTCCTGAACAACCTGCTGCACCGCGTAGACAGCTACGCCCAGTGGCTGGGACGCCGAGCCGCCCTGTGGCACGGCGACACCCCCGAATCCGTACGCCGCCGCATCCGCACCGAATCCCCCGACTTCCTGCTCACCACGCCGGAGTCGCTGGAAGCGATCCTGATCAGCGTCAAGACCGACCACACTCACATGCTCGGCAGCGTCCGGACCGTCATCGTCGACGAAGTACACGCCTTCGCCGGGGACGACCGCGGATGGCACCTGCTCGCCGTCCTCGAACGTCTGGAGCGACTCGCCGGCCACCGCATCCAGCGCATCGGCCTCTCAGCCACCGTCGGAAACCCCGATGCCCTCCTCACCTGGCTCCAGGGCGCAACCCCTGCCAAGCGGCAAGGCCGCGTCGTCGCGCCGGGAGTCACGCTGCCCGCCACCCCTGACGCCCCGAGCACCACCAAGCTCTCTCGCCCCGCAGGGGAAGTGGAGCTCGATTACGTGGGCTCGCTCGCCAACGCGGCCAAGGTGATCTCCGCCCTGCACCAAGGCGAGAAACGGCTCGTCTTCTGCGACTCCCGCAAGCAGGTGGAAGAACTGGGCGCGGCCCTACGGGCCCGCGACGTCACCGTCTTCCTCTCCCACGCCTCACTCTCCACCGACGAACGCGCCCGCTCCGAGCAGGCGTTCGCCGAAGCAAGAGACTGCGTCATCGTCTCCACCTCCACCCTGGAACTCGGCATCGACGTCGGCGACCTCGACCGTGTTATCCAGATCGACGCACCAGGGAGCGTGGCGTCCTTCCTCCAGCGCATCGGTCGCACCGGGCGACGCGCAGGAACCTCCCGCAACTGCCTGTTCCTCGCCACCCGCCCCGACACACTGCTTCAAGCAGCCGGCCTACTGTCCCTGTGGGCCCGCGGCTGGGTGGAACCCGTCACCCCGCCGCCCTCACCGCGCCACCTCGTCGCCCAGCAGCTCCTCGCCGTCACCCTGCAAGAACATCGCATCGGTGATCGGCTGTGGCCCGAGCAATGGAACGGCCTCGCTCCCTTCGACCGCTCCGCCGCCCCGCTCCTGTCACACCTGCTTTCCGAGGGCTTCCTCGATAGTGACGGCGGCATGCTCTTCATCGGGCCCGAAGCCGAAAAGCACTTCGGCCGACGCCACTTCATGGAACTGACGGCTTCGTTCACTGCACCCCCCGAATTCACTGTCCTCGCCGGACGCACCGAGATCGGTACTACCGACCCCTCCGTCCTCACCGAGGAACGTCAAGGTCCACGCCGCCTCCTCCTGGCGGGCCGCAGCTGGCAAGTCACCTTCATCGACTGGGCACGGCGACGCGCTTTCGTCGAACCCGTCGAGGACGGCGGCGTCGCCAAATGGCAAGGCAGCGAGGCTCGCGGCCTGTCATACGCCCTGACCCGTGCCATGCGCGACGTCCTGCTCGGCACGGACCCCGACGTCAAACTCACCCGCCGTGCCACGACCACCCTCGCCGAACTCCGCACGGACCGCGCGCCCCACGAAGTCCACCCGGCCGGCACCCTGCTGGTCCGCGACGCCGACGCGACCCGCTGGTGGACCTGGGCCGGCTACCGCGCCAACGCCACCCTCGCGTCGTCCCTGGGCAACCTCGCTGACCCGGTACAACGCCCCACCGACACCCACGTCCGGCTCCGCCAAGATCTTTCCGCCGCGAACTGGAAGGCCGCCCGCGCCGAACTCGCCGATTCCCTCACGCTGCCCACAGTCGACCCTCGCGCCGTACGCGGCCTGAAGTTCTCGGCGGCTCTGCCGCCGAGAATCGCCACATCGACTCTCGCCGAGCGTCTCGCCGACTTCGACAGCGCTCTGGCTGTGGCCCGCGAGCCCGTTCGCATCGAATGGCCTGCCTGACCAGGGCAGTTTGAGTGGGCAGGACCGCACGGGGCGCCCTAGCGTTCACTACGCCACGTTGGCAGCGTCCACCGCGCCCCCAGGTGGCAGCAGCCGGGCTTACACGAAAAACAAGGCTCTGGCTCACATCCGGTGGTAACGCATCGTGCCAATGGTGACTGACGGCAAGGCACGCAGGCCGGAGGGGCATACAGGAGATTGTCAGACTGGCTCCTCGCCCGCGGATGCATCGACAGCGCCCGCCCGCGAGCTGCACATTCAGGGTCCGAACGAACGCGACGCACGGTTACCACCGGATGTGAGCCAGAGCCGAACGATTTACAGTCCCAGGGTCGGCTCTTCGTCGTGAGATTGTGTCGGGCAGTATGGGGCTGACTCCGATCAACCGCTGCCTCGCGAGCTGAAAGCCGTTGACTCGGCCTTGCTGTTCAGGCTGGAGGAGCGTATGACCTCGGCCTGAGCCAGCGGTTGGACCCGGTGTGGGTGCGGGCGAATGCGGCGCCTGTGGCACCCACTACTTGTGGCCGGCCTTATGGCACATCCTGTCCCACCGCCCGGACGTTCCAACTCAGCTGCGGTGCGAGCTGCTGTTCACTCTGCGTGCGGGAGGCCGGGTGATGAGCCTGTTGGACGTGCTTCCGGACGACTTCACCCCGCTGCCGAGAGTGAACTCACGCGAAGAAGGCATGCAGGTCAGCCAGCTCTTCGACCATGCTCCTTCGGTCAGGGAATGGCTACTGCGGGAGAACGAGGGACCGTGCCTGTGACAGGCGTCGCCAGCAGATGAGTGCGCACCCCAGGGCGAGGAACGCTTCGTGGATGTCGTCGCGGATCTCCCAGCGGATCCGTAGTCGGCGGAACCAGTGCAGGTGAGCGAAGGCGCACTCGACAACCCAGCGTTGGGTTACGAGTCCGGAGCCGTGTTCGGTGCCGCGTCGCGCGATCAGTGGCCTCACGCCGAGGGCGCGGACGAGATGGCGGTGCTTTTCGTGGTCGTAGCCGCGGTCACCGAGCACGATGTCGGGGCGGCACCGCGGTCGGCCTCGCTTGCCCCGCACCGGCGGCACTGCCTGGAGCAGTGGAATGAGCTGAGTGACGTCGTTGCGGTTGCCGCCGGTCAGGGTAACGGCGAGTGGGATGCCGGTGGCATCGGTGATCAAGTGGTGCTTGCTGCCCGTCCTGCCCCTGTCGTCAGGACTTCGTCCCGTCTTGGGACCCTCGTCTCACGGCGACCCGCCCCCGGGGCCGCCGGGAGCACCGGGTGCCGTCCCACCGACCGGGGGAGCAGACGTGGGTGGGGGTGGCACAGCACGGCGCGGGCGCGGGACGCGTGGGAGGAGGCGGCGTGCCCGGCCCCGGGGGCGAAGGTGCGACTCCACCGCGGTCATGTAACGCTCGCGGACATCCGCTAGCGCCCGCAGGTCGACGACCGACGTCGGGATCACCATCGCCGCGTCGTCCGCCGCTGGGCGCGAGAGCCATGCATCCTTCATGCTCCGCCCAGCCACCGACCGCGTACGGGTGACGAGTTCGTCATACGCGGCACCCACCTCCGGGGCCTCGAAGCGGACCCACGCCTCGTGCCAGGTCATTCTCGCCTGGATCTCCCGTAGCTGCTCCGACAGACGGACCCGCTCCTCGGCGGCGGCGTCCGCGCGGCGGCGCCGCACGGCATACGCCATCTCCGCATACTGGATGCTCACCTCGTATGCGCTCGCCAACAGTTCCTGCTTCCGCTCCCGCAGCTGGGCCCGGCGGCTGATCCGCGCTTGGACGCCAAGGATGAGGCCGGTCACGAGTGCGGCGAGAACGGCAGCGTAGGGGCCGAATGCCTTGATCGCGTCAGCCAATGATCCGATCCTGTTCGTCGAGGCCCGGCGAACCGTAACCGTGGGGTGCCTCGAAGCCCGGCCAAATGCTGGTGGCGTGATAGGCGGCCTCCCAGCGCAAATGGCGAACGATGATCGCGACGAGGAGCCGCCCGCCGTCACCGGGCGACCAGCGGCGCGAGGGCGCGTCCTTCGGGTACCAGAGACACAAGGAACCGTCGGGGTTTCGGTGGGCGGGGCAGCCGGGACCGCGTGCATGGACGCGGGGGACTGCCGGATCGCCGCGGGCAAAGACGATGCGGAGACTGTGTGAGGGCAGGATCCGCACGTGCGGGTAGACCTGGACGGTGAATCCGGACGCGAAGTCGGCGGGCCTGTCCACCTCGCGCACATCGAGCCCCGTCGAGCGCATCTCGGTAAGCAGCTCGGCGCGGGCCATGGGACGGGCGAACCAAGGACGGCGCGCGGGCAACCGGTTACCGGTCACGGGCCGTGCCCTCCCGCCACGAGCGCGTCTTAGGGAGGAGCAGGCTCGCGCCCGCGAGACCGAGGCTGGCGGTGGTGCTCAGAGAAGTAGAGGCGGTGGAGAAGTCGCGCTTGCGTTCACGCATGGTCTTGGGGAAGAGGTGCTCAAGGACCTCTTCCACCGTTTTGATGTCGTCGGGGTCGGCGTTTGCCTTCCTGAGCATTTCGGCGGCGACCCGCAGCCGCCGCTCGGCGTCCGCGTCGGGGATCAGCGGTTTGAGGTCGGGCGAGACGGAGCGCGGATCCTTGGTCGGCTCGCCGCGCTGGAGGCGCAGGGTGGCCTCATGTAGCACTGTGTGGACCGCGTCGACGAGGCCCATTCCTTGCTCGACGAACTCGTAAGCCCACAGAGAGAGTTGGTGCGAGGAGAAGCCTGGCTTTGTAGCCTGAGCATTCCACGCCTTGAGAATGCGGATAGTGCGGCGCCGAGTACGCCGCAGGGCGTTGGTGCCGGACGTCAGCAGCTCCACGTGGCCCTGGGGGTCGCTGGGACTCCAGGCATTCTTGGAGCCGAGGGCTCGCTCCAGGTCAGGGATCCACAGCCCGCGCCCCTCACGGCGGCGCAGCGCCACGATGAGATCGACCGTGACATCCGTGTCGTTGACCGGAGCGCCGAAGTGAATTTTGAGACCTCGCCGGGACTTGCACACCCGCGCCTTGGGGTAGGACGGGGTGCGCTCCGGGTCGCGGAGCCTCTGACCGATGAACGCGACGAGTTCGTCCGTGACGGCGTGCGGCGCCTCCCATTCGCCGTCTGGACCGAGCGCCGGGTGCCGGGCACGGTCCAGGATGATCCCGCCGTCCCCGTCGCTGACCGCTCCCGCGTGCGGCTGAATGTGGGTGCCAACGGGAATCGAACCCGAGCTGTACGACGTGCGGCCCTCGGGGTGCTGCTCGGCCAACTTACGTGCCAGGGCGAGGCGTTCACGCGTCGCCGTGAGGACATCGGGATCTACGTTAATCAGGGTGAGCAGGCTGTCGAACTGCTTGTGCAGATGTGCCATGACCGTTCCTTGCGGGTGAAGAGGAGTGAGGCGCGTGAACAGACGGCCGGCACGGGTGTGTGCCGTGCCCTAAGTCTGGCGCACACCACTGACAACGCCCCTGCACCGAGCGAGGGTCATAGCCCAGCGCGGCCCGGTCGATGAAACGGTCACCGAGATCACGGACCGGTACCGCCCGACGGCCTCACGACTCCCCGGAGTCACCTGATTCTTCCTGGCCTTGGACCAGGATCCGGCCTCCGACAAAAACCACACCCAGAGCGAGCGCGGAACCGACACCGATCATGGTCTTCTTCAGCAGACCACCCACGTGGCGCTTGTGCTCGGTGTCCTTCTGAGCTGAGACGCAAGTCTTGCCGTTTCCTGTAGGAGTTCGAGGAGGTGCTTCCTCTGCTCCCCGGTCAGGTCGTCCCTGCGGAGTTCCCGCTCGAAGATCTGCCGATTCTCCCGGAGGGCCTGGTAGACCTGATCCAGGCTGTGACTGCCGTCCGCAAGCGTGGCCTCGTGGGCCTTCTCGATCGCGCCGAAGGCGTCCCTGGCAAACTTCCTGAACTCGGGGAACTGTTCGGCGATCTTCATGGCCACTTCGGTGTCCATGTCAGGCATCATGGCAGCGAACCTGACCGCCTTCTCCTTGGAGAGGTGCCTCCATGTGTCGATCCCGAGCGCGTGCATGATCTCGGCCTCGTTCTTGTACTTCATACCGCGGAGCCTCCGTCGCTCTCCTTCACGGCGCATTCTTCCGCGCTGGAGGCTCGGTAGTCGATCCCCTTGAAGTACACCTTGATGTTCAGGTTCTGCAGCTCCCGGGCCGAGTGAAGCAGGGAGATCTGGGAGACGGTGAAGAGAGAGTCGGGAGTGGGATCCGCCAGCCTTGAGGGCGATGACGAAGACGACTCGTGCAGCTCGAACGCCTCTTCGAGGGAAGGACTCGCGCTGCTTCCGTACGGCCGCGACGAAGGCCCGGTTCGTGTTGGCCTCGGCGTACAGACCGTCGGCCGACACCCGACCCAGCGCAAACAGTTGACCGGGGTGTGCACACTCTGGCCGTCCATCACGACTGCGGACATGCCCTCGCCCCGACCTTCAACTCGCGGCCCTGCCGGCGCAGCAGTTCATAATGGTCTGGCCGGGTGCCGTCGTCGCGCCGCAACCCCAAGCAGTAGTACACAGCGACGTGCGACGGCAAGCCGTGCAGTAGATAGTGCCACTAGTAGATGACCCGAGCCGGGTTCAGGATCACGCTGAAGACCTCCCGCATCTCGTGGCGACCTCATAGCCGCTGACCGGGCGATGCCGCCACCGTACGTCCCGGCAAGCGAACCCAACCGACCAACTGACGTGCGCGCTACCTCTCGGGCAGGATCGGGGCCACCCACGCACAGCCTTCAGCCCACTCTGCAACCCAGGTCACGGCACCTCGAAATTCACCTGACGCACCATCAGAACGAGCGTCAAATGAGCGTCAAGACACCTCAGAGAGCGTCATTTGAGCGTCAAAATATCGCCCGTAACGCCCATAGTGCACATCATGCACATCGACTGAAGCCCCAGGTCAGCGACCCTTTTCGGCAGGCTCAAGGATCGCGACGCACTCCACGTGATGCGTCATCGGGAACAAGTCCATGGGGAGCACGGGATCCTGCCCGCCCCTCGGTCCCACGCTTGAACTCCATGACCATCGGCGCCCCGTTATCGTCCAGGCCCAGCGAGTCGATCCAGCCCGCCGTGCACCGGGCCGGTGCCGTACTCGCTTGCCAGGAACCGAACCCCGAGCAGCTCCTGCATGTTGCTCTCGACAAGGCTCTGCACATCGGCCTCGGTATCAGCCAGCCGCAGCACGACCTCCGTCATGCCGCCCTTCGTCATCCGGAACAATTTCAGGCCGGACACCTTCCCTCCTCGATTCGAAGATCGAGAACTTCGGAGAGGGGCGGGATTGTTTCCGTGGCGGCGCCAAGAGGAGTGCGGGTCAGGTGAAGGGTTGAGGGCGGGCCGTCGGGGCCCGCCGGTATCCCGCTGCCGCTTCTGGCGCCAACTTCCAGCCATCACACGACAGCTCGCAACTGCTCGTCCAAGACCATCGCCGCCTTGGTGATGCTCCCGGGCATGAGGTGCCTGTACGTGCGGTAGGTGACCTGGATCGACGTGTGCCCCATCCATTCCGCCACGTCTGTGATGGGGATGCCGTTGCCCAGCGCGTTGGACGCAAAGAAGTGCCTGAAGCTGTACATTCCGACGCCTTCCGCCGGCGGGAGGGCCGTGAACAGCTTCAACACCCGGTATCGCTCGTTCGGTTCGCTGAAGGGCCCCTTCGGCCCCCTCAAGAGGTACCCGTCCTCCGTTGTCCCGTGTTCTTTCGCGAATCGTTCGATGGTGTTTTTGACCGTGCGCGGCAGGGGCACCTCTCGGAACTCACCTTCCTTGCGGTGCTTGAGCTTCGCCAGCTGGTGCGTGCTGGAGTGCACCTGCTCGGTCACCCGGTACACGTCGTCCGCGACGATGTTGTTCACGTTCACCGCACGTGCCTCGCCGTTGCGGAGTCCGCAGCCGACCATCAGGACTATCTCCAGCGCCAGCTTGTAGTCGGCCACCTGGATCGCTCTGGCGATGTACTCGGCGTCAGGGATGGCTACCCGCTGTGGGGCGTACTCGGGTTTCTGCACTCCGCGAAGAGGGTTGTCAGCAGTGGCCCCCTTCTCGAACGCATCCCGGAGGAGAGCCGACAGGGCCCGGTAGACGTTCAACTGGTGTCCACGGCCCACCCCCTCCGCCTCCAAGTGATCGAGGAAGTCCTCCACCACGGTCGGTGTCACCGAATTCAGCTTCCGCGATCCGATCACCGGGTTGATCTGTGCCCTGAAGTGGCTAGCCAGGGTTTTCGCGGTCGAGTATTCGGTTATCTTGCGCTGCCGAGGCAACCACGTCTGGGCGTACTCCTCTATCGTCTGCTGCCCCAGTTCGCGTCGTGCCTCCGCCACCGAGGGAGACGTCTTCTTCCGGTCGGCGTACAGCTCCGTCAGCCTTTCGACTGCCGCGTCCTGGGTCCGATACCCGGTTTCCTCTCGCTGTTTTCCCCGAGCGTCGCGAAACCGGATGGTGTAAGCGTGCGGGCAACGGCTGGGCTTGGAGCAGTCACAGGGCTTGAAGAAGGAGCCCATACCGCGGGCAAGCTGACGGGCCAAGGAACGACACCTTCCGGAGGACGAGTGGACCAGCGAACCTGGTCGTGCTGACGCGCCTCGCGGTCAGCAAGGCGGGGCCTCCCGCTCGCCGCTTGCTGGCTACTTGCTGACCTAGGCTCAGCAATCATGCATATGACCTGCGCTAATGTCCATCCTTCAGATCTTCGGCAACAACATCGAGGACCGCATGGGCCACGTGCGGTACCTGCTGTTCTACCTGGTCTGCGGGTACGCGGCCGCATACGGGTTCGCGCTCATGAACTCCCACTCGGCCACGCCCCTGATCGGCGCCTCGGGAGCCATCGCCGGCGTCCTCGGCGCCTACCTGCTGCTCTACCCGAGGGCACGGGTCTGGATCCTCGTCCCCTTCCTCCTCTTCCTGCCGCTGCGGCTGCCGGCCTGGGTGGTGCTGGGCTCCTGGTTCGTGCTCCAGGCGTTCTACTCCTCCGGCCAGGCCGTCGCCGAGGCGGGCAGCGTGGCGTACCTGGCCCACGTGGTCGGCTTCATCGTGGGCATGCTGCTCGCCTGGCCCCTCAAACCGGGCACGCCCCCACCACCCGAACCGCCCCGCATCCTCTACGGCCGGCAGACACGGCGGGCCTGGTAGGGCCCCCGGCCAGGAGCCAGGTAGCGCAAGGAGAAGTCGCCCCCGACGGTGCAGAGGAGTGACGCGGAAGAGGTACCGCCACAGGCGACTCTCCTCGACCAGCGGCCCGGGCGGCCACGGCGTCGGGACTCCTCACGATTGGTCGGCACGGCACCTTGCCGCGCAAGGTGGGAGGACCACATCGTGAAGGCCGACGCCGAAATCCTCGGCACGTGCGCCGGTCCCAACGCCAGCGGGCTTCTTGTTCCCTTCACGCTGCGTGACGGGGACCGGGCAGGCCGGCGGCCGAACCCGCTCCGTCGCCCGCGCGGGCTACTGCCCCGTGAGGCTGCGATCGCAGTTGTGCTCGGCCCGCCATGAACCGTCGTGAAGCAGTTCGGCGTACGCCCACGAAGTCTGAACAGCCATGCACTCGTCCGCCGTTCGCCAGCAAGGGGCCGTCCGAGTGAAAACCTCCGGCCGAGGTGAGCATGTCGAAAGTGTCCGTTAGATTCCTTGATGGCTCGACGATGATTCAGGCGACGGCGCCAGGCGCCATCGGTCACGCGCTCGGGAATGCGTGACCGCATTCGGAAGAGATGACCTTCGGCGCCACGAGGACAGCCGCTGACCTCGCCGGCGGCCTTTGACGAACGCGGCGACCAGTCCCTGCCTCCATCTCCCACGCCACATGGCACAGCCCTCACAGCACAGTCCCCACGAGCCAAGCGTCGGTGGCAGTTTGCAACGCGCGCTATCGGCCGGCGACGTGACCACAAGGAGTGAACGTGGGTATGAAATCCAGCTTGGCCCGCGCGTTCGTGGCGGCGGCTGTCTACGCGTCAATCGCCGCTTGCACGACGCCCGGGACGCAGGAATCTGTGAGGTCGAACGCCAGCCCCTCAGCGCAGGGCACGCCGATCCAAGCTCCGGCGCTGCCCGGAGCGCAACAGATCTCGGGGAACGACCGGGTATACACAGCCGACCAGTCCTCCAACACGGTGAGTGTCATCAATCCGGCGACGAACACCGTGCTGGGCACCATCGCTCTGGGCAAGCCGCGGTTGGAACCCGGCGCGGACGTGCTGGGGGCCATGTACGACGGGGAGATCGACGTGCACGGCCTGGGCTTCTCCCGGGACGGAAAGTGGCTCGACGTGATCGACGTGACCACCAACGCCGTCCATGTCATTGACACCGCAACCAACCAGGTAGTGCGCACCATGTACGTCGGCCGGGCGCCGCACGAAGGATTCTTCTCTCCGGACGGCACGCGACTGTGGGTGGCAGTACGCGGCCAGGACTACATCTCGGTGCTCGACTGGCGGGCCGGCAAGGAGGTCGACCGGATCCGCACCGAGGACGGGCCGTCGAAGGTGGTCTTCAGCCCCGACGGCAAACTCGCCTACGTCAACCACCTGCGCGCCTCGAGGGTGGACATGATCGATGTGGCCTCCCGCCGGATCATCAAACGCCTGCCGATCCCCGAACAGGCGGGTGGGTCCTCCGACATGGCCATCTCTCCCGACGGCCGGGACATCTGGCTCGGCATGCCCACCAACGGCCGGACCACCGCTGTGGTCAACGCACGCACCTTCCGTGTGGAGGCGGTGCTGAACACCGGACCGCGCACCAACCACCCCAACTTCGTCACGGTCGACGGCGTCGACTACGCCTACCAGACCGTGGGCGGACTGAACGAGACCTTGGTGTACCGCCGATCGAAAACCGGCGCGCCGCCCACGCTGGTGAGGACCATCCACAACAACGGCCACGGTCCCCACGGCATCTGGCCCAGCCCCGACAACACCAGGATCTACGTCGCCCTGCAGAACTCCGACGCGGTCGACGTCATCGACACGCACACGAACTCGGTGATCAAGACCCTCCCCATCGGCCAGTCGCCCATGGCGCTGGTGTACGTGGCGCGCGGCACTCCGGCCACCAGCACCAACAACCTGGGCCGGCAAGGCCTGGGCATGCGCATGCAAAACCTCTCCCTGAGCGTCACCGGTAGCTCCGGCCAGGGCACGGCCTTGATCCGGGCACTCCCAGGGATCAACGAAGTCACCATCGGAGCCACCGGGTTGCCACCCAACCAGCAGTTCACCGCCTACGCCAGCGACGGCACCCGCACGACAGCGCTGATGTCCATGGTGAGCAACCAGTTCGGCAACATCGACGAAGGCCTGTCCTATGCGTACTTCTTCGCCAACCACTACACCTCCGTCATCCTCAAGCCCGGAACTCCACCCGGCGAGCACGAGCCAGGCCCGGCGATGCCCCAGGCATGACAGCGCAACGATGACCTCTGGCCGTTACGGCTGGTCGTAGGCCATCCACCTGCGCGCTTGCGCTTTCCCCGCTGCGGGATGTGCTGACTTTGCGTGATGCCGGGCTGTCCTCGAATTCGATAGGGCTGAGGTAGTCGATCCGTTTCTGGATGCGGCGGGAACTGTAGAAGCCGTCGAAATCGGCGTGGGCTTCAATGACCCAGGCCGCCGCGTGTTGGCTTCAATGACTCAGGCCGCGTGTGGTTATATCGCGACAGCGAAGGTGATGACGAGGGCAACTGGCCGACACACCCACCGTCATCGGCTATCTGACGGCACGTGCGCAAGGCCGTATCGGCGCTGCCCACTCCGCATCGCGAGCAGACCCTATGACGGAGACGTAGTAGCTGATCAAGCGACGGTCCTCCGCGACGGCGCGGTCAGTCCCGATCATTCGAGTCAGACCTTCGATGCCGGGTGCTGGCTGACATCTACTCCACAGTTGGGAATACATTTCATGACAGATAGCAATGAAAATGCGCGTACGGAACGACCACACGGGAACTTGAGCAGGCGACGCCTTCTTCAAGGGACAGCGGGAACCTTCGGGGCCGCTCTGGCATCCGCCGGCATTTATGAAATGATCGACAGCATTGCAAAACCACCGGACCGGGCCGCTGCCGGCACCGTCAGCCCGCCCATTCAGGAACAATATATCCTGCAGAACGAGCAGGTGGTCATGGTCAATGGCTCGGGCGTGAAGAGCAGCAACGGCACGATTGCTGTCCGGGTGCCGGCCCTGCACGATCACGTCATTACCGCAAGGCTGAATGTGCCGGCGCACGCTAAGGCGTTGCAGGAGGCGCAGCACCACCTCGAGTCCGCCCTCCTGGGTCTGGAACGCCAACTTCCGCCCACTCCCACAGGAGTGGCCACCACGGTAGCCTGGGGACTTCCCTACTTCCACCACTATGTCCCAACCCTGGGCAAGGCATCTGGCTTCTTCAAGGCGGGAACACCTTACCCAGCGTATCTGCCGGTCGATTTGATGACTTCCAAGACGGAGGGCCATACCGTATATGCGCTGCAGGAGGCCAGGACGTTTCCCAGCGACCAGTCCCCACCTGGCTTCGGGCCGGTCCGCTTGGAACAGAATGACGTGGCCGTGCTGCTCCGCAGTGACTCGCTCGCCAATATCAAGGAAGCCCAAAACGCCCTCTTCGGGCCTGGGAGCAACCAGGCGGGCAGCCTGTTCAAGGTGACGAGTATCCGCCAGGGCTTCTCCGGAGGCGGTTTCTACGGGCAACAGGGCCTGCCGAGCAAACTGGCGCTGGCAGCTAATATCCCCGGCGCACAGTCGATTCCTCGACAGGCACAGGGCTTCCTCGGCTTCGCCACCACCCTGGATTCGAATATGGGACCCGGCAACATCGCCAATCTGGAGACCCTGCCCGGCCTCACCGATCAGTGGCCCAACGGCTACTTCAAGCAGGGGACCACCATGCATCTCTCGCACCTGTTTCAAGATCTGGTGACCTGGTACGAACAGAACTTCCCTCACTACGCGGATCGCGTCCAGGCCATGCTCCAGCCCGGCCTCTCGCCCGCGCCCGCACCGGGCACGCTTGCCCTCCAACCGCCAGGTCAAAGTGAGGCCGAAGTAGCGCAAGGGGTCGAGCGGTACGACGCCTACGGCCACACTGGGAGCATGTCGCAGGTGGACAGCACCACATCAGCGACGACCAGCAATTACGGGAAGGTCTACCCCGCAGGGACGACCATCCCCGTGCGCGGCGATTTCGACACACTGGACAATCCGTTCCACTACACATCCGATCCGACGGCCGACCACTACAGCAAGAAGGAAGCGGCCGGGTTGCACTTCATCTCGTTCCAGCCGACGATCGCACTCTTTAATCTCGTTCGGCTCTCGATGGACGGCCACTATCCCGATATGACACTCCCTATCGCACCGCGCAGCCCCCACGCCGGCATCAACTCGGTCCTGCACACGACCCACCGGCAGAACTATCTGGTTCCACCACGTCGCCATCGCTCCTTCCCGCTCGCCGAGTTCCTCGTCTGACGCGCGCCGGCGCGCCGCGCCCTCAGGGCTGTTGCACGGTTGTATTCCAGCAGCAGATCGTGATCTTGACTGTTGTCCCCGGCGACACCGGTCGGCCGGCTCTCCGACGGTTCGGGAAACCCGCCCGAGGGATGGGGCGCACCCAAACAAGTTCAGTGGTGTCAGCCGTGTGACGCTGTGAACCGGGTCTTCAGAGCCCCAGCAGGCGTTCGGCGTTGAGGTGGGCGATCTTCTCCTTGTCGCCGAGGTTGATCGGCATCTGGTCCAGGAATTGGCGAGCGGCCTTCATGTTGGCGTACGGCCAGTCTGTGGTGAAGAGAATCCGGTCGATCCCGAGCAGGCCCACCATGGCGCGATAGGCGTTGTAGGAAAGACTCCAACTGCCGTCCACCTGACCGGATTCCTGGTTCGCGAAGTCGCCGGCGAGGATGCCGCCGTAGAAATTCTCGCGAAAGTATTCCTTGACGGTGCGCCTGAGGCCGCCATTCACATCCCCCACAAACGAGTAGTCGGTCCGCCATGCCATCCAGCTCAGCGCTTCGAAGTGGTGTCCCGCGATGATCTGAAGAGTGGGGAACCTGTCGAAAACCCCGCCCAGGATCAAACGGATGCAGTGGATCCCGGCGTCGATGTGCCAGCCGAGCCCTGCAGCGGACATATTGGTCGAAACATACGGATCAAATCCGCTGTAATAGGCGTCGATCACCGGCTGCGGCGGCAACGTGGGGTGCAGGTAGATTGGCACGTTGAGGGACTCGGCGCATTCGAACACCGGCCAGAAGAACTTGTCGTCAAGGAAACGCCCGTTGACATGGCCGTTGATCAGGGCTCCCACGAAACGATGGTCGCGGACGGTGCGTTCGAGCTCGCTTGCGGCAGCCGCCGGGTCGCGCATCGGCAAGGTGGCGAAGCCGAGGAACCGCTCCGGATACTTCGCGATCGCGTCAGCGACGGCGTCGTTCGCCTGCCTGGTCAGGTCGACCGCGATCGACGGTTCGAGAATCTCGGGACCGGGGCAAGTGTGCGAGAGGATCTGTACGTCGATCCCCGCCTCGTCCATAGCGGCGATCCGCCCCTCCCCCACATCATAGATGCCTGCCGGCCAGCCTCCTTGCGCGTCCGTCTCGAACCTCCCAGCCTCCTTCCACACGTTGTAGACCAGCTCGCCCGGGCTGTTTTTGTTCGCCTCGTAAATAGCCGGAAGCTTGTAGTGCTCTTCGAAACCGATAACCTTCACGACATCTCCATTGATCAGTGAGCTTTTCCGATCGTGAACCGGAACGGGTAACGGTGGGGCCGTGATACAGAGAGCGGTCGCCGACGGCCGCTGCCGGTCAGCGCTCAAGGATTTCGAAGAGGCGGGGGCCGGTCGCGGTCATGCCCTTTCTGACGCAGTCCGTGAAGTCCTCCAGCGACTCGGCCCGATGTACCTCCAGGCCGTAGCCGCGTGCGATGTCCAGCACGCCGAGACCGGAGATGTCGAGGTAGTCGCCTTCCGGGGCGTGCAGGATCTGGGAGAACTCCTGCAGTGCGCCGTACTTGGTGTTCGTGCAGACCACGAACGTAACGGGCACCTGGTGGCGCGCCGCGGTCCACAGGCCGGACGGGGTGTACTGCATGGCGCCGTCGCCAATGAGGGCGACCACGGGGCGCTCGGGACAGCCGAGGCGCAGTCCGACGGCGGCCGGCAGACCCCAGCCCAGGCCGCCGGCGGCGGAGTAGAACAGCGACTCTAGAAGGCGTCACTGATGGTGACCACGACATCCTTCCTCACACAGGGTGCACGGACACAGCTCCGCCACTATGGCAGCAAATCGCCAAATAAGCTCACGTTATGGACGCGTGGAAGGACGTGTGTCATCCCGACCGTGGACGCATCAGCGGACCTGGTCCTGTTGACGCGCCCCGCGGTCGGCAAGGCGGGGTCTCCCGCCCGACGCTTGCTGGCCACTTGCTGACCAGGACTCGGCGATCACGCCTGTGACCTGCACTGATGCCCACCCTTCAGATCTTCGGCAACAGCATCGAGGATGAACTCTCACTCGGCCACGCCCCTGATCGGCGCCCATCGCCGGCGTCCTCGGCGCCTACCTGCTGCCCTACCCGAGGGCACGGGTCTGGGTCCTCGCCCCCTTCCTCCTCTTGGCAGCGGCGGGTCGCGGACCTGTTCGGCCGACGCCGGATGTTCCCGGGCGGCCTCGTCGCGCTGCGCCGTCCTCGGCGGCCTGCTTCTCGGGCCGGGACTCCCCGATGGCCGTCGGGGCGACGATCACCGGCATCACCATGGGCACGCCAATCACGAGTGCCATCGCCACCGGCGCCCTGGCCGGCACGGGCGCCTCGGCCATCCTCGGCGGTCTGAAGACCGCGCTCTCGGTGAACGTCGCCATCGTGCTCGTCGGGACCCTCACCAGGGCCCTGTTCCTGCGCGGGCGCTAGGTCGAGGGCCCGGTAGCGGTGGGCGGCACGGGCCGTCGCGGACCTTCGGACCACATCAGACAATGTTCACCCAAAAGGTGCGGATCGGGGCGTTTAGAACGTATTCTTACGGTCACGCAAACGGAAGGGCATGGAGGACCGGCACAGCGAAAGGGCAGACTCATGACGGAGTTCCATCCCGCCACCACGACCGACTCCGGCGCGCCGGTGGAGAGTGATGAGCACTCTCTCACCCTGGGCCCGGGCGGGCCGGTCCTGCTGCAGGACGCCTACCTGATCGAGCAGATGGCCCAGTTCAACCGGGAGCGGATCCCCGAGCGCCAGCCGCACGCCAAGGGGAGCGGCGCCTTCGGCCACTTCGAGGTGATCGAGGACGTCAGCGCCTACACCATGGCAGCCGTGTTCGAGCCGGGCACCCGCACCGACCTGGTCATCCGCTTCTCGACGGTCGCCGGCGAGCGCGGCAGCCCCGACACCTGGCGTGACCCCCGCGGCTTCGCGGTGAAGTTCTACACCACCGTGGGCAACTACGACATGGTCGGCAACAACACGCCGGTGTTCTTCGTGAAGGACCCGATGAAGTTCCAGCACTTCATCCGCTCCCAGAAGCGTCGCGCGGACAACAACCTGCGCGACCACGACATGCAGTGGGACTTCTGGACGCTCTCGCCGGAGTCCGCGCACCAGGTCACCTGGCTGATGGGAGACCGCGGCATCCCCCGCACCTGGCGCCACATGAACGGCTACACCTCCCACACCTACATGTGGATCAACGCCAAGGGCGAGCGGTTCTGGGTGAAGTACCACTTCAAGACCGACCAGGGGATCGAGTTCTTCACCCAGCACGACGCCGACCAGATGGCCGCCGTCGACACCGACTACCACATGCGCGACCTCTTCGAGCACATCCGTGACGGCGACTTCCCCAGCTGGACGCTGTACGTGCAGGTCATGCCGTACGCGGAGGCCGCGCACTACCGCTTCAACCCGTTCGACCTCACCAAGGTGTGGCCCCATGGCGACTACCCGCTCATCCCGGTCGGCCGGATGACCCTGGACCGCAATCCGACCGACAACCACGCGGAGATCGAGCAGGCGGCGTTCCAGCCCAACAACTTCATCCCCGGGATCGGCCCGAGTCCGGACCGCATGCTGCTGGCCCGGCTGTTCTCCTACGCGGACGCCCACCGGCACCGCATCGGCGCCAACTACCAGCAGCTTCCCGTCAACGCGCCCATCGTCGACGTCCACAGCTACTCGAAGGACGGGGCGATGGCGTACCGGAAGACGACCGATCCGGTGTACGCCCCGAACTCCAAGGGCGGCCCCGTCGCCGACCCCGCACGCTTCGGCCCGCCGCCCAGCTGGGCGGCCGACGGCGAGATCGTCCGTGCCGCCTACGTCTCCCACCCCGAGGACGACGACTGGGGGCAGCCGGGCACACTGGTCCGGCAGGTCATGGACGACGCCGCCCGGGACCGTCTGGTCGACAACGTCGTCGGACACCTCCTCGACGGGGTCACCGAACCGGTCCTGGAACGGGCCTTCACGTACTGGTCGAACATCGACGAGACGGTCGGCAAGCGCATCGCCGACGGCGTGCGGTCCAAGGCCGGCTAGGCGTACTGAATCGCGCGCCGTGCCGGGGTCCGGCGTGGTGCCTTGCTGCCGTGCTACCCGCTGCCGTGCGGGCCGGGCCTGCCGCCAGGTCGCGGGACGTCACGGCAGCGTGGCCGTGCTGGAGGCCGGAGCCAGGTCGTCCCCGTCGTCCGTCAGCGTGGAGACCGCGGCGAAGACGTAGAGACACCCCGCCGTCGCCACCGCGAGACCGGCCAGCAGCGGGGTCCAGGCCCTGAGCCTGGCGGCGGCGGTCCGGCCGCGGAACTGCCTCTCCATGACGGTGAAACCGCGGATGGTGGCCACACCGACACCCGTGAGGGTCAGCGCCATCCCGACGCCGAACGTGAGCACGATGGCCAGCGCGCCGAGCGCCCGGCCCGTCAGCAGACCGCTGACGAAGATCAGGAACGCCGACGGCGAGGGCAGCAGTCCGCCCGAGAGCGCCAGTGCCGCAAGGCCCTGGCGGGACCATGGGTTGGTCAGCTGCTCCACGTGGTGGTGGGCGTGGGCGGCGGTGGCGTCCCGCGAGTCCGTCTCGTGGTCGTGGTGTTCGTGGGAGTGCCCGTGGTCCTGGTGCTCGTGGGACTGCCCGTGCCCGTGACGGTGAAGATGCCCAGGGGCGTGGCTGTGCCCGTGCGCCTGGCCGTGCCCGTGCCCGTGGGAATGCCCACGGCCGCGGAGCTGCCGGTGGATCAGGCCCACCCCCACGATCGCGACGACCACTCCCGCGGCGGCCTGCATCCACGCGGTGGCGGTCTTGGTGCTGACCGCCGTGCTGCTGATGCCCACCCACAGCAGCGCGAGCACCAGCACCGAGAAGGTGTGCATCGTGGCAACGATCACGCCGAGGCGTACCGCGTCCTTGTAACGGCCCCGCGTTCCCACCAGGTACGCGGCGGTGATGCTCTTGCCATGGCCGGGGGCAACGGCGTGAGCGGCGCCGACGCCGAGCGCGACGACCAGGGCGACCCAGAAGAGCGCGTGCCCGTCGAAAAGGGCTATCAGGTGGTTGTCGAGACGTCCGATGCCTGTCATGCGTTGCTCCTGGTGCCTGTACCTGTGCCTGTAGCGGGGCCGGCGCTCGTCAGGGCCTGCGCACCTGGGCCGTCCGGGGTTGCCGGGGACGCGGCGGGCCGGCCGGGTCCCGAGGTGGTGGTACCGGCACGGGCAGCCGTGCGACGGCGCGACCGGTGGAGAACCCACCCGCCGATGGCCAGGGCGGCGGCGAGAGTGCCGGCGGAGAAGACCGCGACCGTCCTGCGGACGCTCCCCCCCGAGGCCGTGAACCGTACGTGCGCGGTCGGCTGGGCAGAGGTGAACAGCGTCTGCCCCGACTGGGCCGGCCCCTGAGAGGTGAGCATGGTCCGGTATGCCGGGTGAAGGTCCGTGAGGGCGCTGATCGTGACGTCCACCTCGACCACGGGGTCCGGACAGGCGAAGGCGAGCTGGGCCCCTTGGGCGGGGAAGTCCTTCATCGCCCCGACCACGGTCGCCCGGCAGGGCCGGCCGTCCTGACCCACCGCGATGTGCTTGAGCAGGTAGGCCCGAACGGCCGGCGACTCCCGCAGTCGCTGCTCGAACGACAGCGCCGGGGAGCCGCCCCCACCCTGGGCGTCGAAAACCCCGAGAGACTGGCCGAGCGTCACCCAGTCCAGCTTGTCGGTGTTCCAGGCGAGCAGAAGACGGGAGCCCTGGACGCTGACCCTGGCGGTGGACGGTGGACCGAACGGGTGCGCGGCCGCGGAAGGAGCCGGCCCCGCGAAGACGGCGAGGACCGCCAACGCCGCCCCCGCCAGAACGGTGCCCGACGACAGCCGGACCGAAGCCCTCGAACGGGCGGGAAGCTGCAGGGACACGGTGCGGTTCTTTCGTGCGGTCGGTGACGTTCGGCGTTCGATGACGCGACGTTCACACGGCACTCTGTCCAACCGACCGGACACGTGACCGACCATCATGTGGAGACCAGATGAACGTGCGGCCCCCGAAACACGTACGGGCCAGGGTCGTTTCACCCCATCGCGGCTTGCGCGGACCCGTAGATCGGGAGGATCTGGTCCAGGCTCGTGATGGTGAAGATCTGCCGGATGTCGGGGTTGACGATGACCAGCCTCAGGACGCCGGCGCGCGCACGGATCCGCTTGTGGATGCCGACGAGGAGCCCGAGGCCGGTGGAGTCCATGAAGGTCGCCCCGGTCAGGTCGACGATGAGACGGTGCCGGCCCGCCTGGATCCTTTTGCCCAGGTCCTCGCGGATGCGGGGCACGGTGTACACATCGACCTCTCCCCGGATCTCGACGACGGTCCACTCGTTCTCGTCGCGGTGACGAATAAGGAATTCGGGATGCATGCCTCACCCAACGGCACAACCTTGGGGAGAGGTTGCGGGCCGTGCCTGGCGCACGCGCGTTCTGCATATGCGCGAACGACTGACCACAACCGCGAGCCGACCGCCGTCGCCGCCGCACTCGGCCACCTCACCGCCCGCCTCGCCCTCGCCCAGACCTGCGACCGATCCCAACTCGACCCGGCGTGACCGGATTTGATCCATTAGCCAACAAGCGGTGCGCGCGTCCCGGTGGGGCCGGTGTCGGGGGACCGGATGAGGCGGGCGGGGTTCCGGTTGCGACTCGACCTGGGAGGGTGATCGTTGGGCCGGACGGTGCCACAGGCCTCGACTCCGGCCCCGGAAGAGCCTTCCCGTTCGGATCCACCGTGACGTGTACCTGCGAGTTTCCGCCACTCCCCGCAAATTGGTCACAAAAATCACACAAAGACGTCACCATGTGACAGACGGATGCCTCGGCGACCGGTCTTCGAGGGGACGACCGGCGCCGAGCGAGGGGGTGCGTCCGCTCCGTGGGAACTGTACTCACCCCTGCCCGGGGGGAGGACTTCGACCGCATGAAGAGGACCATGCGCACGACCGCGCTCACCGTGAGCGCGCTCGTGGCCGCGCTCGGCATGCCCGCGGGGGCCGCGCACGCCGACGGCACCGCGCCACGCGTCGACCTGCGGACGCTGATCGTGAGCGACGGCGGCCCGGCCACCGACGCGATCGCGGCCGAGCTGGACACCGCGGGGACGCCGTACACCAAGATCGACCTGAACCAGTCCGGCAGACCCGTGATCGACGCCGGTTTCCTCGCGGACACGGTGGACGGACGGCCGCGGGCCAGGTTCCAGGCCGTCGTGCTGCCCAACGACAACCCGTTCCCGGCGGACTCGCCCGAGATGGCGGCGCTCGCGGACTACGAGCGCACGTACGACATTCCGCAGGTCGACGCCTACACCTACGCCCGCCCGGAGGCGGGGTTGCAGTACCCGGACTACTCCGGCGACGTCGACGGCGTGCGGGCCGAGGTGACGGCCGCCGGCAAGGCGGGCCCCTTCGGCTACCTGAAGGGCACCGTGCCCTTCGAGGACATCTCGCCCACGGTGTCCGAGAGTTACGCCTACCTCGCGCGTCCTGCCGACGGGGCGGACTTCACGCCCTACCTCGAGGCTCCGGTCCCGGGGCAGTCGGCGCGCGGCTCGCTGGTCGGCGAGTACCGGCACGACGGGCGGCGCGAACTGGTCGTCACCTTCGTCTACAACCAGTACCAGCAGCAGTTCCAGCTGCTGGCCCGCGGCATCGTCGAGTGGATGACCGGCGGGGTGCACCTGGGCGCCTCCCGCAACTACTTCGCCGTCCACGTCGACGACGTCTTCGCCGCCGACGACCGTTGGGACACCGAACTCAACTGCACTCCCGGCGACGTCGACTGCCCGGACGGCGCGGGCACGCCCGACCCGATCCGGATGACCGCCGCGGACGTCGACCACGCCGTCGCCTGGCAGCGCGACCACGACTTCACCCTCGACCTCGTCTACAACGGCGTCGGCAGCGTCGACCAGCGCGCCGAGCACAACGGGGCCGACGCGCTGGCCGACCGGCTGATCGCCGAGCGCGGCGAGTTCCGCTGGGTCAACCACACCTACACGCACGCCTTCCTCGGCTGCGAGCAGGACGTCACCGTGGTGCCCTGGCGGTGCGCGTCCAACGCGGACGGCAGCACCAAGTGGGTCAGCCGCAAGGACATCTCCGACGAGATCGCCAACAACCGGCAGTGGGGTCAGAGTGTCGGACTGCCCCTCCAGAACGACGAGTTGGTTACCGGTGAGCACTCCGCGGTCTGAAGGTGCTGCCGCAGCAGCCCGACGACAACCCCAACCTGGCGCCGGCGCTCACCGACAACGGCGTCTCCTGGCTCGCCTCGGACAACTCCCGCGACCCGGTGCTGCGCAAGGTCGGCAGCGCCACCACCGTCTCCCGCTACCCGATGAACATCTTCTACAACGCCGGACGGGCGGCCGAACAGGTCGACGAGTACAACTGGATCTACACCAGCCGCGCCCAGGGCGGCAGCGGCATCTGCGAGGACAACCCGGCCACGACCACCTGTCTGCCGGCCCCGCTGGACCCCGCCACCGGCTACACCGACCACATCGTGTCGCTGGAGACCCGCATCGCCCTCGGGCACGTGCTCGCGGGCGATCCCAAGCCGCACTTCATCCACCAGTCCAACCTCGCCGAGGACCGCCTCGCCTACCCGGTCCTGGCCGGCGTGCTCGACGGCTACCGCGCGCTGTTCGCGGACGACACCCCCGTGGTGAACCTGCGGATGAAGGACATCGGCGTCGAGATGCAGCGCCGCGCGGACTGGCGGACGACTCTGGGCAACGGGCAGGTGACGGCGTACCGCGTCGGCGGCACGGTCACGGTCTCGGCCCCCGCCGGGGTGACGGTCACCGCCACGATGCCGGCCGGCACCACCCTGTCCGGCCACGCCTTCGGCTCGGCGTACGCGGGGGCGCTGTCCGGCTGGACGGCCTCCACGGGGCAGCCGCTCACGCTCGGGCTGCCGTCGTCCGCCGCCGCACCGCACACCGCCGCGAAGGCGGCCCAGCACGGCCCGGTCACCGTTCCCACACCCCGCACCCGCGTCCCCGCGGGTGTGAGCGAGCCGCCCGCGCAGAACACGGCGGGCTGAAGCGCGCCACCCACGGGTCCCGGCCGCCACCCGGCGGCCGGGACCGGCACGACCACTCACACCTCGGCCGTGGAGCACTGCGATGCACATTCAGCACGGCGCGCGCCCCGCTGTCCCGACGCGCGTCACCCTGCGCACCGAAGGAACCTATCCCCACAGTCACGGCGGCGTCAGCGTCTGGTGCGACCAGCTCGTCCACGGCATGCCCGACCTGGAGTTCGACGTGCTCGCCGTCACCGGCACCGGCCGCGAGCCGCTGGTGTGGGACCTGCCCGCACATGTGTCGCGCCTGGTCACCGTCCCGCTGTGGGCCGACCCTCCCGCGGGCCGCCCACCGCGAGGACGCGCGCGCAACCGGCTCACCGGCGCCTACGAGCGGTTCCTGACCGCGCTGCTCGACCCGTGCGCGGAGGACGGGTTCGCGCCCGCGCTGCGCACGATGGCGCGGGCCGCCGCCGACGGCGGCCTGAGCGCCTTCCTCCGCGGCGACCGGGCCCTCTCCGTCCTGACCGCGGTCTGGAACCGGCCGGGACTGCTGGTGCGCGAGGCCCGGCCGACCCTGCACGACGCGCTCACCGCGGTCGGGCTGCTCGAACACGCGCTGCGCCCGCTGGCCGCGCCGCCGCCCACGAGCGGGGTGGCGCACGCGGTCAGCGGCGGAGTCGCCGTCCTGCCGGGTCTGACCGCCCTCGAAGAGCACGGGGTGCCGCTGCTGCTGACCGAGCACGGGGTGTATCTGCGCGAGCGCTATCTCGGTCACCGCACCGCCCCCTACCGCTGGCCGGTGAAGGCGCTCGTCCTGGGCTTCTTCAGACTGCTGACCCAGGAGAGCTACCGCAGGGCCACCCTGATCACCCCGGGCAACCGCTACAACCGGCTGTGGGAGGAGGAGGGCGGCGCCGCACCGGAGTCGATCCGCACCGTCTACAACGGCGTGGACCCGGCCGCGTTCCCGCCGGCCGGACCGGAGCCGCAGGTGCCCACCCTCAGCTGGGCGGGCCGGGTGGACCCGATCAAGGACCTGGAGACCCTCATCCGCGCCTTCGCCCTGGTCCGGGCCGAACTGCCCGAGGCCCGGCTGCGGTTGTTCGGCGGCACGCCGCGCGGCGGAGAGGCGTACCGGGCCCGCTGCGAGGCCCTGGCAGCCGAGCTCGGACAGGCGGACGCGGTCAGGTTCGAGGGACGGGTGAAGGACATCAAGGACGCCTACGCCGCCGGCAACGTGGTGATGCTCTCCAGCATCAGCGAGGGGCTCCCGTTCACCCTGATCGAGGCCATGTCGTGCGGGCGGGCGACCGTCTCCACGGACGTCGGCGGGGTACGGGAGGCCGTCGGCGACACCGGTCTCGTGGTGCCGCCGCGCGACCCGGCCGCCATGGCCGCCGCCGCGCTGCGCCTGCTGGACGACCCCGGGCGCCGCAGGGCGATGGGGGAGGCGGCCCGGCTGCGCGTGATCGAGCAGTTCACCCTGCGCCGGACCATCGAGACGTTCCGCGCCATCTACCTGGACCTGGCGGAGGGCGGACCGCGCACCCACCTGGCGGCGGACGCCGCCGCCCCGGGGGCCCCGGCCGCTCCCGCCGCCCCGGCCGGCCCCGTCAGCCCGGCCGGCCCCGTCACCGGGAGCGTGGCGATATGAGCGGACCGATGGCACTCGAACCGGACGCGTCCGGGCCGGACACGCTCGCCCTGCGGCTCGCCCGGAAGGCGCCGCGCCCGCACCGGACGGACGACAGCACCCTCGCCCTGCGGCTGCCGGGGCACGGCCCGGACGACGACCAGGTCGACCGGCTCGCCGCCGTGCTGGCCGACCGCGTCGGTCCCGCGGTGCACCCCTACGAGGTGGCCGCGCTGCTGGAGGCCGAGGGCCTGTCCACCGACGTCGTCCGGCGCCGGTACGGACATCCGAACCTGTTCTCCCTGGCCACGGCGCTCTACGAGAGGGTGCCGCGGAGCTTTCCCGAGCCCGCCCGGGCCGCGGACCCATGGCGTCCGGACCATGTGCGCTGTCTGCTGCGCGGCGTCCTGTTCGCCCTGCCGGGGCTGGCCTATCTGCTCGCCGCCCCGCTCTGGCACGCCGAGGAGCACGCCCCCGCCCTGGTCGTGGCGCTGATCGTGTCCTGGTCCTGGGGCCAGGCGGTGGGGCATCGCGCCCAGCTGCGGAAGGCCGCGGCGCCGCGGGAGGCCGGGCGCACCCTGCTCGTGGGGGCGCCGCTGGGCGCGGTGACGGCCACGGCCGCCGCGGTGCCGTTCTCCGGCACGGGGCAGGTGCTCTGGGTGGTGGCCGCGCAGTCCGCGTACCTCGCCGCGGCGGGCGTCCTGCTGGTGCTCGCCCGGGAGCGGTGGCTCCTGGCCGCGCTCACCCCGCTGGTCGCCGGCGCGGCGGTGCTGCCCTGGTGGGAGCCGGGACCGCTGCTCCGCGCCGGTCTGCCACTGCTCGCGCTGCTGACCACGCTCACCGCCACCGCACGGGCCGTGCGGGTCCTGCTCGCCGCCCCGGCCGCCGCCCACGGCCCACGCCCGGCGCTCACCGCCTCACTCCCCTACGCCCTGTTCGGCCTGGCGGCGGCGGTGCTGGTGCTGCTGGAGGGCCGCCGGCACCCGTACGCGGTGATCGTGCTGACCGTGAGCATGGGGCCGGCCGAGTGGCTGCTGTACCGCTACCGCGGCTGGTCGCTGGCGGCCCTGCGGCGTACGGCCACACCCGCCGCCTTCCTGCTGCGTTCGGTGGGGGTCCTCGGCCTCTGCCTGTCCGCCTACCTCCTGCCGCTGCTGCCCGCGGCCCTGCTCACCGGGGCCGACCCGACCGAACTGCTGCTGCTCGCCGCCACGTTGTGGACGGCCCTGCTGCTCCAGGCGTTCGGCGTGGCCTGGCCGCCCGCGGTCGTCTGCCTGCTCGCCGCGGGCTGCGCGGGCGCGGTCACCCTGCTGCGGCTGCCACCCGGGCCCGCGGTGCTCGCGCCGTGCTGCGCGGCGGCGGCGCTGTGCCTGTCGGGGTACGTGCTGTGGCGGCTCGGCCGGCCCGCCCCGCACCTGTGACCGTCCCGGACCGCGGAACGCTCCGGCCGCCGCAGCTCCCCGTGCCACCGCCCCCACCGCGACTGCCGCAGCACCGCGGCTGGCTGCGGTGATCCACCGAACGCCCTGAAGGGACACGAGAGTTGACATCCGCACCGCTCGCCGCCGTCACCGGAGCCGAGGGCTTCATCGGCTCGCACCTCACCGAAGCGCTCGTCGCCTCCGGCCACCGGGTCAGGGCGATGGCCCAGTACAACTCCTTCTCCTCCTACGGGTGGCTGGAGACCCTGCCCTCCGACGTCCTGGACCAGGTGGAGGTCGTGCTCGGCGACGTGCGCGACCCCGGCTCGGTCCGCGGCCTGCTCGAAGGGGCCGACTGCGCCTACCACTTGGCGGCCCTCATCGCGATCCCGTACTCCTACCAGGCCCCGCACAGCTATGTGGACACCAACGTCACCGGCACGCTCAACGTGCTGGAGGCGGTGCGCGCCCTGGGGACACCCCGGCTGGTGCACACCTCCACCAGCGAGACGTACGGCACCGCGCGTACGGTGCCGATCACCGAGGACCACCCGATCAACACGCAGTCGCCGTACGCCGCTTCGAAGGCGGGCGGGGACCGGCTCGCCGACAGCTACCACGCCAGCTTCGGCACGCCGGTGGTGACGCTGCGGCCGTTCAACACCTTCGGACCGCGGCAGTCGATGCGCGCGGTGATCCCCACCGTCATCGGCCAGGTGGCGGCCGGACAGCGCACCATCACCCTGGGCGACCTGCGTCCCACCCGCGACTTCACCTACGTCGCGGACACCGCGCGGGCGTTCCTCGCGGTGGGCACGGCCGAGGCCGGACGGGTCGTCGGGCGCACCTTCAACGCCGGGACCGGCGGGGAGATCTCGGTCGGCGACCTGGTCGCGCTGATCGGCAAGGTCATGGACACCGCCGTCGACGTGCGCGAGGACACCGAGCGCCTGCGGCCCGCGGCCTCCGAGGTGATGCGGCTGGTCGCGGACGCGACGCGGCTCGCCGAGGCGACCGGCTGGCGGCCCGCGCACACCCTGGAGCAAGGGCTCGCCCACACCGTGGAGTTCTTCCGCGACCCGGCCAACCTGGCCCGCTACAAGACCGGCATCTACAACATCTGACCCTCGTACGGCCCGTCCACGAAGGAGAGGCCCCATGCACGCAGTCATCCTGGCAGGAGGCAAGGGCGTCCGGCTGCGGCCCTACACCACGGCGCTGCCCAAGCCGCTCGTGCCCATCGGCGACCAGCACGCCATCCTCGAGATCGTGCTGCGCCAGCTCTCGGCGGCCGGATTCACCACGTGCACCATCGCCATCGGCCACCTGGGCGAGATCATCCGCGCCTACGTCGGCGACGGCTCGCAGTGGGGGATGAAGGTCGACTACTCCACCGAGGACAGCCCGCTGGGGACCATGGGTCCCCTGCTGACGATGCTCGACCGGCTGCCGGACACCTTCCTGGTGATGAACGGCGACGTCCTGACCGACCTCGACTACGCGGACGTACTGCGCAGGCACCGGGCCTCGGGCGCGCCGCTGACCATCGCCACGTACGCCCGCAAGGTGCACATCGACTTCGGGGTGCTGACCACCGACGCCAGCAGGGTCGTCGCCTTCACCGAGAAGCCGAGCCTGGACTACCGGGTCTCGATGGGGGTCTACGGACTGTCCCGTGCGACGCTCGACAGCTACACGCCCGGCCTGCCGCTGGGCTTCGACGAACTGGTCCTGGACCTGCTCGCGGACCAGCGTCCGCCGCACGCCTACGAGTTCGACGGATACTGGCTGGACATCGGCCGGCCCGACGACTACGACCAGGCCAACGCCGAGTTCACCACCCGCAAGTCCCTGCTGCTCAAAGGAGCCTGAACCACGCATGCGCATCCTCGCCCTGGGCTCCACCGGCTATCTGGGACAGCACGTGACGGCCCGTCTGCGTGCCCTGCCGGGCGTGCGGGTGCTCACCGCGGGCCGCTCCCCGGACGCCGACGTCGGGGTCGACCTCGCCGGCGACCCGCCGGAGCGCCTGGCCGAACTCCTGGTGCGGGCGGCACCGAACGCCGTGGTCAACTGCGCGGGTGTGACCGGCGGGGACGGGGTCGCGCTCGCGGAGGTCAACGCCCGCGGCCCGGCCGTCCTGTGCGCGGCGCTGCGCGAGGCGGCCCCCGCCGCCCGCCTGGTGCACCTCGGCTCGGCCGCGGAGTACGGCCCCGGGCGGCCCGGCACGAAGGCGACCGAGTCGGCCGGCACCTGCCCGCTCGGCCCGTACGGCGCCACCAAGCTCGCGGGCACGGTCGCCGTGACCGCTTCCGGTCTGGACGCGGTGGTGCTGCGCGTCGGCAACCCGGTGGGCCCGGGGGCACCGGTCACCGGACTGCCCGGCCGGATCACCGCGCTGCTGCGCGAGGCCGGCCCGGATCCGGAGGCGGTGCTGCGGCTCGGCGACCTGTCCGCCCACCGGGACTTCGTGGACGTGCGCGACGTCGCCCGGGCGGTGGCGCTGGCGGTCACGGCCGGCGGTCCGCTGCCACCGGTGCTCAACATCGGCGGCGGCGAGGCCGTCCGGGTACGCCGTCTGGTGCGCGAGCTGGCCGCTCTGGCCGGCTTCCGGGGCCGTGTCGAGGAGGACGGGGGCGGCTCCGCCCGATCGGCGCGGGTGTCCTGGCAGTGCTCCGACATCGGCGCCGCCGCCGAGGCCCTCGGCTGGCGGCCGTCGTACACCCTC
Source organism: Streptomyces cyslabdanicus (assembly GCF_052663305.1). Taxonomy (NCBI): domain Bacteria; kingdom Bacillati; phylum Actinomycetota; class Actinomycetes; order Kitasatosporales; family Streptomycetaceae; genus Streptomyces; species Streptomyces cyslabdanicus. The sequence goes on along the minus strand of NZ_JBQRUW010000036.1, from coordinate 9,506 downwards.
GGCGAGTCGCTGGCCGCGCTGTGGACCGCCGCCGAGCCGGGAGCGCACGCCCCGGGAGTCGAGGTCGTCCGGTGAGTCTGCTGATTCCGCTGTACGTCCACCCGGCCGAGGACCCGGGCGCCTGGCACCGTCTGATCAGGGGGGCGGCGCGCACGTACGCGGTCGTGCTGAATCCGGCCAGCGGGCCGGGCGCGGGTCCGGACCCGGCGTTCACGGCGGTGGCCGAGGCGCTGCGGGCGGCCGGTGCCCGGCTGCTCGGCTACGTGGACACCGACTACGGAACGCGTGCCGCGGCCGAGGTCGCCGACGAGGTGCGCCGGCACCGCGAGTGGTACGCGGCCGACGGCTGCTTCCTGGACCGCGTGACGGCGGCGCCGGACGGGCTGCCGGCCTGCCGGAAGCTGGTCCGGTCGGCCCGCCGGCTCGGCGCCGGGACCGTCGTGCTGAACCCGGGCGTCCATCCGGCGCCGGGCTATGCCCGGATCGCCGATCTGACGGTCACCTTCGAGGGCCACTGGTCGACGTACGTGTCGGCCTTCAGCCGTCCCGCCTGGACGGCACGGCAGCCCGCCGAGCGGTTCTGCCACCTCGTCTACGGGGTGCCCGAGGCGCTCGTGCCGCTCGCGGTGCAGACCGCGTGCACGCGCGGGGCGGCGGTCTGCGGGCCGGTGACGGGAGAACAGCCAAACCCGTGGGCCGGGTTGACGCCGGCGCTGACCGGGACGGTGCGATGAGGATCAGGACACTGACCTGCGCGGCGGCACTGGCCGCGCTGGCGGCCTCCCTGCTGACCGGGTGCTCCGGCGCCGGCGGGGAGGAGGGCGGGGCCGCACGGCCCGGCTCGAGGACGGCACCGGGCGGCCCCGGCCACCCGACGGACCCGGAGGCGACGCCTTCTCCGACGACGTCCGGCGCTTCCTCCCGCGCCCCTCGTGAGGCGCTGTGGCGGCCGCGGCCCGGCCTGGCCTGGCAGTGGCAGCTCGACGCCAGAGCCGACCCCTCGGTCGACGTGCCCGTCTACGACATCGACGGCTTCGAGAACACCACGGCGGACGTGGCCCGCCTGCACCGGGCCGGCCGCAAGGTGATCTGCTACATCAACGTCGGCGCCTGGGAGGACTTCCGTCCCGACAAGGACGCTTTCCCGCGCTCGCTGCTCGGCGAGGCCAACGGGTGGCAGGGCGAGCGCTGGCTCGACATCCGCCGCGTCTCCGTCCTGCGCCCGATCATGGAGCGGCGGTTCGACATGTGCCGGGACAAGGGCTTCGACGCGGTGGAGCCGGACCTGGTGGAGGGCTACTCCCACCACACCGGCTTCCCGCTCACCGCACGCGACCAGCTCCGCTACAACCGCATGATCGCTGAGATCGCCCACGAGCGCGGCCTGTCGGTGGGTCTCAAGAACGACCTGCCGCAGATCCCGCAGCTCGTGGGCGACTTCGACTTCGCCGTCAACGAGGAGTGCGCGCAGTACCGGGAGTGCGAGCGGCTGAGCCCGTTCGTGGCGGCCGGCAAGGCCGTCTTCCACGTGGAGTACGCGGTGCCGGCGGACCGCTTCTGTCCGCAGTCGCGCAGGCTGGGACTGTCGTCGATGCGGAAGAAGCCGGAGCTGGGGGTGTGGCGCGAGCCCTGCTGAGCCGGCTCGGACGCGGGCCCGCTCCCGGTCAGACCGGTTCGGGGGTCTTGGTCTCCTCGCTGAAGTCGATCTCCGGCGGCGGGGTCCGGAACAGGCGGGTGAGGTAGGCGAGGTAGAGCACGCCCAGGGCGAGCCAGATCAGGCCCAGGGTGATGGCCTTGCCGTCGAGGCGGGTCAGCAGATAGACGTCGACCGCCGCGCCGATCAGCGGGAAGGCGACGTGGGTGAGCGGGTTGAGCCTGCGCCCCGCGCGGCGCTCGCGCGCGAACATGGCGATCACGCTGAGGTTGACCGAGGTGAACGCGGTGAACGCGCCGAAGTTGATGAACGAGGTGGAGGTCGCCACGTTGAGCCGCAGCGCGACGAGCCCGATCGCCCCCGTCAGCACGATGTTGACGGCGGGGGTGCGGAACCGGGCGTGGACGAACCCGAAGAAGCGGCGCGGCAGCACTCCGTCCCGGCCCATCGCGAACAGCAGGCGGGAGGCGCTGGCCTGGGCGGCGATGCCCGAGGAGAACTGGGCGACCACCAGGCCGGCCAGGAAGATCGAGGAGAACAGGCTCCCGGCGATCGTCTTGGCGATCTCGAAGGCGGCCGAGTCCGGGTCGGCGAAGGTGCTCCCGGGGTGGACGAGCTGGGTCGTGTAGGCGAGGAGGACGAAGATGCCGCCGCCGATCAGGGCGATGAGGATGATCGCGCGGGGGATGGTGCGCCGCGGCTCGACGGTCTCCTCGGTCAGGGTGGTGACGGCGTCGAAGCCGAGGAAGGAGTAGGCGGCGATGGCCGCTCCGGCCGAGACGCCGACCAGGGTGCTGTTGTCGTTGAGGAACGGCGTGGCGCTGAACAGCGCTCCGGTGCCCGAGTGGCGGAAGACGTGGAGCAGCGAGAAGAGCGCGAAGAAGCCGATGACGAGCACCTGGAAGGTCATGAGCAGGTCGTTGGTCTTCTCCGCGGTGCGGATGCCGCGCACGTTCAAGGCGGTCGTGAGCGCGATGAAACCGACGATCCAGACCCAGGAGGGCACGCCGGGGAACTGGGCGTGCAGATAGGCGCCCCCGATCAGCCAGATGACCATGGGCAGGAAGAAGTAGTCGAGGAGCGTCGCCCAGCCGACGAGGAAGCCCGCCCTGGAGTCGATGGCCCGCCGCACGTAGGTGTAGGCCGAGCCCGCCACCGGATGGGCCGCGGCCATCTTGCCGTAGCTGTGCGCGGTGAAGATCATCGCGACCATGGCCAGCAGATAGGCGGTCGGCACGGTGCCGTTGGTCGTCTGCGCGATGACTCCGTACGTGCCCAGCACGATCAGGGGGGTCATGTAGGCGAGGCCGAAGGCGACCACTGATCTGAGGGTCAGGGTCCGGTTCAGCGTCGGGGTGGGGTGTTCCATGGCGGGGCTCCAGGGGGCGCGAAGGGGCCGGGCGGGCTTGCGGGGATGTGTCGGCGGGCGCGGGGGACAAAGCCGGGCGCGGGGGACGAGGCGGCGGGCAAGCGGGGCGGTCAGCCGTCGGCGCGGCGGTCCGGGTTCCAGCGGCGGGGGTCGATCCGGCCCTGGTACAGCGGCAGCTCGATCGGGGCGTCGCCGTCCTGGAACTGGTCCCACACGCGGTTGAGGCCCGCCGTGCCGTGGGTCCGGACCCGGGTGACGTCATCGAGGTCGAGCACATCGGTGAGGACGGTGGGCAGGGCGTCGGGGGCCTCGACCCGCACCCGGCCCTCCGGGTCCACCACGAGGCTGCGGCCGGTGCCGACCGGGCCCGCGGTGTTGACACTGATCACGTAGACCTGGTTCACCAGGGCGTTGGCCCGGGCCAGGACCAGTTCCTGGGCGCGGTCGGCGGTCGTCGTCATCACCGGATTGACGATCACCTCGGCGCCCATCCAGGCCAGATGCCGGGAGACCTCGGGGAACCACGCGTCGTAGCAGATCGCGAACCCGATCCGGCCCGCGTCGGCCAGGTCGGCCACGACGAAGCGGTCGCCGGGGTCGTAGGGCTCGTAGGGGCGCCAGGGGAAGATCTTGCGGTACGAGGCCGCGAGCCGGCCCTCGGGCGAGAAGGCCAGCGCGGTGTTGAACAGCTCGCCGCCCGGGCCGCGCTCGCACACGCTGCCGGGCAGCAGCCAGACGCCCAGGTCGCCCGCGAGTTCGGCGAGCATCCTGGACCGTGGGCCGTCCAGCGGCTCCGCGGCCTCCCGCAGCTGGGCCTCCCGCTCCTCCCGGGAGCCCTCCACGCCGCACAGGTGCAACTCGGGGTGGACCACCAGCCGGGTCCCGGGGAATCGCGCGAGGAGGTCCTCGACCTCGTCGGCGAAGCCGGCCAGCGGCGCGCGGGAGGAGCGCGGAGGGGCCTGTGCGAGGGCGATGGGCAGGGGCCGGGACACGGGAGTCACCACTTTCGGACAGCAGACGGCCTGATGGCCAAAAAAATAGAGCACGATGAGCACTTAAACAAGAGTGTTCAAGATGAGCACTTTTTGAGTACGGTGTCGCCATGCCCGGCTCCCCTGTGAACTCCCGTCCGGCGCGCGAGAAGCAGGCCACGCACGGTCTGAACGCGCCGCCGCTCACCGCCATCCGGCGGCTTTCCGCCCTGGACGCCGTACGGGCCCGTATCGCGCTCGCCGTCGATCTCGGGCTGCTGGCGCCCGGTGAGCGGCTGCCCGGCAGCGACCGGATCGCCGAGGCCCTCGGCGTCTCCGAGATCACGGTCCGCCGGGCCCTGGTGGCCCTGTGCAAGGAGGGCGTGCTGGAGCGCAGACGCGGACGCACCGGAGGAACGCTGGTGGCCGAGCGGCCCGCGCACTCCACGGTCGGGGCCGTCGAGACGTACCGGGCGGCATCCGCCGACGTGCACCAGCTGATCGACCACCGGCTCGTCCTGGAGTGCGGGGTCGCCCACCTGGCCGCGGTCCGCGGTCTCGACACCGAGTCCGCGGAGGAACTGGACCGGCTGGTCGAGGAGATGGACCGGGCCCCGAGCTGGGCGGAGTTCCACGGCTGCGACGAGCGGTTCCACAGGGCGGTGGCCGCCGCGACCGGACTCGACTCCGTCGCCGAGCCCTACGGCGCCGTGCTCCGGGAGCTGTACCGCTACTACCTGCCCTACCCGCTGGACTTCCTGCGCCACTCCAACGACGAGCACCGCGCCCTGGTGAAGGCGATCGAGCGCGGGGACGCGGCGGAGGCGGCCGAGGTGGCACGCCGGCATGTCGAGGACCTCCACAGGAGCATGTTCATGGACCTCCTCGACCGGCGCTGACCCGCGCCCCCGGCGGCGATCACACTCAAGAGCACGACCGCGGAGCCGGCCACGGCCGCAGGCGGTGAAGGAGGATGCGATGTCCGCCGCGCACAAGGAGCGGGCCCGGGCGGCCGAGCAGGCCGACCGGCTGGCGGCGCAGGGGGTGAGCGGGGTCGTCCTCACCATGGTGGACACCGCGGGCATCACCCGCGTCAAGACGGTGCCGGTCTCGGCGCTGCCCGACGCCGTGCGGTGGGGTGTCGCCATGCCGCCGGTCTTCGACCTGTTCCTGGCCGACGACTCCGTCACCACCGGCGGGCACTCCGGCACCCCCGAGGGCGACCTGCGGCTCCTGCCCGACCTCGACCGGCTGACCCCGCTGGCCGCGCAGCCCGGCTGGGCCTGGGCGCCGGCCGACCGCCACGACCAGCGGGGCGCCCCGTACCCCGGCTGCCAACGGCTGTTCGCGCGGCGGATGACCGAGCGGGCCGCCGCACGCGGGCTCGCCCTGCGCATGGGCTTCGAGACCGAGTGGGTGGTCGGCCGGGACCCGGACACGTCCCCGTCGCCGACCTCGTCCTCGTCGCCGTCCCGCCCGGCTTCGGGCCCCGCGTACGGCATGGCACGCTTCGTCGAACTGTCCGACTACCTGCGCGACCTGCTGGACGCCCTGGTCGCGCAGGGTGTCGCCGTGCAGCAGCTGCACCCGGAGTACGCGCCCGGCCAGTTCGAGGTGTCCGTGGCACCGGAGGACCCGGTGGGAGCGGCCGATCTGGCGGTGCTCGTGCGGGAGACGGTCAGGGCGGTCTCCGCGCGGCACGGGCTGACGGCCTCGTTCGCCCCGGTCGTCGAGGCGGGAGCGGTCGGCAACGGGCGCCACCTGCACCTCAGTCTCTGGCAGGACGGCCGGAACCTGTGCCGGGACGGGGACGGCCCGCAGGGGATGACGGCGGTCTTCGAGGCATTCCTCGCGGGCGTCCTGCGGGAGCTGCCCGCGCTGCTCGCCCTGGGTGCGCCCGCCGCGGCCAGCTATCTGAGGCTGGAACCCTCGCGCTGGGCCGGCGCCTTCCAGTGCTGGGGCCCGGAGAACCGTGAGGCCGCGATCCGCTTCGTCGCCGGGGCACCGGACGCCGACTGGGCGGCGAACGCCGAGATCAAGAGTTTCGACGCGGCGGCCAACCCCTATCTGACGGTGGGCGCCGTCATCGCCGCCGGCCTCGCCGGAATCGACGCCGCCGCGAGCCTGCCGCCGCCCGTGGTGGGCGACCCCGCCCAGGTGGGAGGGGTGACACGGCTGCCCGCCTCGCTCACCGAGGCGCTGGCGCACTTCGAGCGCTCGGCGGTGCTGCGCGAGGCGCTCGGAGAGTCGCTGTTCGGCGCGGTCGTCGCGGTACGCCGTGCGGAGGCCGCCCGGTTCGAAGGGGCGACGCCGCAGAGCATCGTGACGGCCACCCGACTGCTGTACTGACGGCGGACGGCGCGCCACCGAAGGAGCCGTCGACCCGGCCCTCCTCCCCCGGTGCGCCGACACCGGGGGAAGGAGTGGCGGTCAGCGGGCGGTCTGCGTGTGGACGTACTCGACGAGGTGGGTGAGCGCGTCGGGGTCGGTCGAGGGCATGACACCGTGGCCGAGGTTGAAGATGTGGCCCTCCAGGCCGGCGGCCGCGTCCAGCACCTCCCGGGCCTTGGCCTCCATGGCCTGCCGGGGGGCGAACACCACGGTCGGGTCGAGGTTGCCCTGGAGCGCCTTGCCGGGGCCGACGCGGCGCACGGCCTCGTCGAGCGGGACCCGCCAGTCGACGCCGACGACGTCCGCGCCCGCCTCCCCCATCAGACCGAGCAGCTCGCCGGTGCCGACGCCGAAGTGGATGCGCGGGACGCCGTACCCGGCGACGGCCTCGAAGACCTTGGCGGAGGCCGGCAGCACCGAGCGGCGGTAGTCGACGGGCGAGAGGGCGCCGGCCCAGGAGTCGAAGAGCTGCACGGCGCTCGCGCCGGCCTCGATCTGCACCTTCAGGAAGGCGGTCGTGATGGCGGCGAGGCGGTCGAGCAGGTCGGCCCACAGCTCGGGGTCGCCGTACATCATCGCCTTGGCGTTCTCGTACGTCCGGGAGGGACCGCCCTCCACGAGGTAGCTCGCGAGGGTGAAGGGAGCGCCGGCGAAGCCGATGAGCGGGGTGGCCCCGAGTTCGCGGGTGAGCAGACCGATCGCCTCGGTGACGTAGGAGACGTCCTCGGGGGTCAGGTCGCGCAGCCGGGCCAGGTCCGCGCGGGTGCGGACCGGCTTCTCGACGACCGGTCCGATGCCCGGCTTGATGTCCAGGTCGATGCCGATGGCCTTGAGGGGCACGACGATGTCGCTGAAGTAGATCGCCGCGTCCACGTGGTGCCGGCGGACCGGCTGGAGGGTGATCTCGGCGACCAGCTCCGGACGCATGCAGGACTCGAGCATCGGGATGCCCTCGCGCACCTTGCGGTACTCCGGCAGGGAGCGCCCTGCCTGCCGCATGAACCACACCGGGGTGTGCGGCACGGGTTCACGCCTGCACGCCTTCAGGAAGGCGGAGTCGTAGGTGGCTGTCTGCGGCTGCCGGCTTGCGGGCGTCTGGTTGGCACTCACGCCCGCAAGTCTCGCATGCCCCCGATGACGCGAAGGCCCCGGTGTGCGGCCCCGGACGGCACCGCCGCCGACGGCGGGGTGTCTTGCCTGCACGAAGGCCCGGTTCCCCTTAATCTTCCCGGCATGGCTGCGGCTCAGGGACGACTGTCGGACGGCACGGGCGGAATGGATGATCCGAAGGATCCGGGAAACGGGGACGGTGATGGGGGCAGGACGGCTCAGGCTCCGTTGCCGTTCCGGGCGGCGGTCGACGCGCTGAGGGCCGCGCGGCTGCGGCCGCAGCTGGAGATCGAGCAGGTCCCGCCGCCGCAGCGGCTCGCCCCGTACACGTACGCGCTGGAGGCCGCGGTCGTCGACGGGGAGCAGGACCTGGCCGACGGCCGGCTGGTGCTGCTGCACGACCCGGCCGGGCACGACGCCTGGCGGGGCACGTTCCGGCTGGTGACGCTGGTGCGCGCGGAGCTGGAGGCGGAGATGGCGGCGGACCCGCTGCTGCCGGACGTGTGCTGGTCGTGGCTGACGGGGGCGCTCCAGGCGCGCGGGCTGGTGTACGGCGAGCCGAGCGGGACCGTCACGCGTGCGAGCTCCCACTACTTCGGCGGGCTGTCGGCGCGCCCGTCCGCCTCGCAGATCGAGATCCGCGCCTCCTGGACGCCCCGGGAGGGGCTGGGCGGAGTGCCGGACACCGCGTCGCACCTGGCGTCCTGGTGCGATCTGCTCGCGCAGGTCGCCGGGCTGCCGCCGGCCGGTCCGGGCGACGCGTCGGTGGTCACGCTGCCGCAGCGGCGCGGCCCGCAGCCGCGCTGACGGCGGACCGGCACACACGCGCGTACACCCGTCCGGGCGCCTTACCGGCTTCTTGCCGTTTCTTTGTCGATACGGCCACTTTCCGGCAGGTATCGCTCTCGAACGACCCCGAGAACGACCCAAGCGAACCGATTCGACCTTCGGATTATCGGCAATATGTTCGAATTAAACGCTCGACCACTCACCAGATCGTGATCATTCTCTAAAGGACACCGGGTTTGCTGCCGAAGACGACTGTGACCTTGCAAGCACGGTTCTTCCCGGCTTCATCCCCACAAGCCGGCCCCGTCCCCCCACCCCCAGGAGGCCTGGTGTCCGTTCTCCTCGAGCAGCCCGCAAGCCTGGTCGCCTACCGCCCGAACAAGCCGACCGCCATGGTCGTCGTGGCGGACCCGCGCGTCCGTTCCACCGTCACCCGTCACCTGTGGGCGCTCGGAGTCCGTGACGTCATCGAGGCGTCGTCCGTCGCGGAGGCCCGCCCCCGTATCGGCAATCCACGCGACATCTGCGTGGCCGACGTCCACCTGCCCGACGGCTCCGGGCTCACCCTGCTGTCCGAGACCCGCGCCGCCGGATGGCCCAACGGCCTCGCCCTGTCCGCCGCCGACGACATCGGCGCCGTCCGCAACGCTCTGGCCGGCGGTGTCAAGGGCTATGTCGTCACCGGCACCCGCACCAACGTCGGGCTCCCCACCCGGCCGGGCGCCGCCCCCATCGGCGCCGCGGCCGCCCGACTGCACCGCCGCCCCCCGGGTGCCCCGAGCCACCCGGGTGGTTTCCGCGAGCTGTCCGGCCGCGAGGTCGAGGTGCTGCGGCTGGTCGCGGAGGGCCAGTCCAACAAGGCGATCGGCGTCTCGATGGGCCTGTCCGCGCTGACCGTCAAGAGCCACCTCGCCCGCATCGCCCGCAAGCTCGGCACCGGCGACCGGGCCGGCATGGTCGCCGTGGCCCTGCGGACCGGCATCATCCACTGACTCCCCGACCGTCCGGACCGTCCTGGCTGCCCCGACCAGCCCCTTTCCCGATCCGCCCGCCCCTGTCCCCGATCCCCCGCTCCCCCGGTCGCGCTCCGCGCGTGCCCCCTGCCGGTCGTGCACCGGACACATCACCCGCCTGACCGGTTTACGACCCCCCGGCGCCCGCCGACGGAACGTTCCGTCGGCGGGGGGCCACCACCCCACACACAGCTTTGTCAGGTGGCTAA